>CAJADF010000127.1 GCA_903938485.1 uncultured Methylococcaceae bacterium | reverse complement strand
CCATCCCGAACTCGGAAGTGAAACCGTTTAGCGCCGATGATAGTGTGGCAGTTTGCCATGCGAAAGTAGGGAATTGCCAAGCTCTTAATTTAAAACCCAAGCTTATCGCTTGGGTTTTTTTTTGTCTCTGACTTCAATGTTAGTGGTTGACTAACGTAGTTTCTAAATAATTTACATTTTGTAATTGTTATGTCTAAAAAACAAAAAAATTATTATGCATAGTAAAAATTCGATAATATTTAATTTTGTTATTTGTAAATAAATTGATAGGTTGAATTTTTTAGTATGAATATACACTGGGATAAAATAGATACTGTTTTATTAGATATGGATGGTACTTTACTTGACTTGAAGTTTGATAATTATTTTTGGCATGAATTTATTCCTTTAAGATTTGCCATTAAAAATAGAATTGATATTGAAGTGGCAAAAAAATATTTAGAACCGTTATTTAAAAAAAAAGAAAAATCATTAGATTGGTATTGTTTAGATTACTGGACTAAAATTCTCGATATAGATGTTCTATCTTTAAAGGTAGAAGTTTCCGAATTAATATCAGTTTTACCGTATGTAATTGAGTTTTTAGAAAAGCTTAATAATTGTCCACTAAATGTACTAATGGTAACAAATGCTCATAGAGATAGTTTAAAAATAAAATTTACTAAAACGAACATTGATATTTATTTTGATCATATAATTAGTTCACATGACTATGGCGTTCCTAAAGAAGATTATTTATTCTGGTATCGGTTAATAAATGAATATGAAATTGATATAAAAAAGACTATTTTAATAGATGATAGTTTAGATGTATTAGAAAGTGCAAGAAATTTTGGTTTCGAAAATTTAATTCATTTAAGTAATCCTGACAGTTCGATACCTCCAAAATCATCTCCTTTATTTACAAATATAAATGATTTTCGTGAGTTAATTAATTTTTTTTAATTAATATAAATAACCGAATCTTTTATTAATATATTTTTTAAAATGGGTTGACTATTCAATCTAACCCACTTATAGTCTATGTTTTTTAAATAATGGAGTTGTAGAGTGAGCGATTCAGTTCTTCATGTAAGTGATAGTGAATTTAACGAGATAGTTGTTAAAGCAAATGGTCCTGTACTTGTAGATTATTGGGCTGAGTGGTGTGGTCCATGCAAAATGATTGCGCCTGTGTTAGATACAGTTGCTCAGGATTACGAAGGTAAATTAACAATAGTTAAAATTAATATTGATGAAAACCCTCAAACACCCCAGATATATGGTGTCCGTGGTATCCCTACTCTAATGCTATTCAAAAACGGCGAAGTCGAAGCAACTAAAGTTGGCGCTATGACTAAAGCTGAATTATCTAAGTTTATAGATAGTAATATATAAAAATTGTACATTCAGATTCGTTTCATATATGGACGAATCTGAATAGTTAAGATATAATTTCTTACTAAAATTATATATTCGCATCAATCCACCGTTCGATATCAGAATTTCTGTAATCTCCCTTTTGTTATTTTATATTTAAAAAATATAATTAACTGTTCTTTGAGTCTCCTTTTATGAATTTAACCGAGTTAAAATTAAAACAAATCAGTGAAGTTATTGAAATAGCCGAATCCTTAGGCTTAGAAAATGTTGCTAGGTCTCGCAAACAAGATTTAATATTCGCTATTTTAAAGAAACAGGCCAAAGCTGGTGATGATATATCTGGCGATGGTGTGCTTGAAATACTACAGGATGGATTTGGCTTTTTAAGAACGCCTGGATGTTCATATTTGGCTGGCCCAGATGATATATATGTTTCTCCAAGTCAAATTAGAAGGTTCTCTCTTAAAACTGGCGATACAATTACTGGGAAAATTAGGCCTCCAAAAGATAATGAACGTTATTTTGCAATGCTTAAAGTCGATCAAATAAACTTTGAACCACCTGAAAATACAAAAAATAAAATTACATTTTCTAATTTAACGCCTTTATTTGCAAAGCATAAGTTTTCATTAGAACAAGGTAATGGTACTAGTGAGGATTTAACTGGACGTATTATTGATTTAATCGCACCAATAGGGAAAGGGCAAAGAGGATTAATTGTTTCACCTCCAAAAGCTGGTAAAACAATGATTTTACAGAGCCTTGCACAAGCAATTGCAGAACGTAATCCTGAGTGTTATTTGATCGTCTTATTAATAGACGAGAGACCAGAAGAAGTAACTGAGATGGAGCGTTGTGTTCGTGGTGAAGTAATTTCAAGTACTTTTGATGAGCCAGCGACTAGGCATGTTCAAGTTGCTGAAATGGTAATTGAAAAGGCTCGTCGTCTTGTTGAACATAAACATGATGTTGTAATTCTATTAGATTCTATCACTCGATTAGCAAGAGCATATAATACTGTTGTGCCTTCATCAGGTAAAATTTTAACCGGTGGTGTAGATGCGAATGCTTTAGAAAAACCAAAGCGTTTTTTTGGTGCTGCAAGAAATATTGAAGAGGGTGGTAGTTTAACTATTATTGCGACGGCTCTAGTAGACACTGGATCTAGGATGGATGAGGTGATATATGAAGAGTTTAAGGGTACTGGCAATATGGAACTGCACTTGGATCGTAAAATTGCAGAAAAACGAATTTATCCAGCGATTAATATTAATCGCTCAGGAACGCGAAGGGAAGAGTATTTAGTTGATTCTGATACGCTTCAAAAGACATGGATTTTACGTAAAATACTTCAACCTATGGATGAAACAGCCGCTTCTGAGTTCTTAATTGGAAAGCTAAAAGACTTTAAAACTAATGTAGAATTTTTTGATTCTATGAAACGTTAATTACATTGTATATGTATGATATTATTGATTTCTTACATGCATTAATACTTGGTTTAGTTGAAGGATTCACTGAATTTCTCCCTATTTCATCAACAGGTCACTTGATTTTGTTTGGGCAATTATTAGGTTTTAATGATGACAAGGGAAAAGTGTTTGAAATTGCAATTCAATTTGCGGCAATTTTAGCAGTAGTATGGGAGTACCGTTCTCGTCTATTTCTCACCGTAAAGGGGTTGAAGTCAGATACGTCATCTCAGCGATTAGTTCTGAATATAACAATTGCATTTATGCCTGCTGCAATTTTAGGTTTTCTTTTTTTAAAACAAATCAAATATTATTTATTTAATCCATACGTTGTGGCTACAGCTTTTATTTTAGGTGGGTTTTTAATATTATTGGCTGAGAGACGTGAACATGAAGTTCATGCTGAATCAGTTGATGAATTAACTTGGAGTGATGCTTTAAAAGTTGGTTTTGCACAAGCTTTAGCGATGATTCCTGGTACCTCGAGATCAGGTGCAACCATTATTGGAGGGTTGTTTTTTGGTTTATCTCGTAGGACAGCCACTGAGTTTTCCTTTTTTCTTGCAATTCCCACTATGTTTGCAGCTACTTTGTACGATGTGTACAAGAATCTTCATTTATTTAGTATTGATGACTTAGCTTTATTTGCAGTGGGTGGAGTTGTTTCTTTTATCAGTGCTTTCTTTGCAGTACGCGGACTAATCCTTTTTATTAGCCGCCATGACTTTACTATATTTGCTTGGTACAGGATTATTTTTGGTTTTATCGTATTAATATCTGCTCAAATGAATTGGGTTGATTGGGGAAATCATTAATTTAAGTATTAAAGATTATATTTTAAAAAAGGGCGCAATGAGCGCCCTTTTTATTTGTTAATGAATTATCCTAACAGTTCTTTTGTTTTGGCAATGATACCTGCAGGGTCAATTCCTTGATGTGGAAATTGTTCCCATAGACCGCCACAACCTTCTTTATGGGTTGCAATATGGGCGAATTTAGGGGTTAACCCACGTTCAAGCAACCATGAACCAAAACGACTCCCTAAGCCTGTTTTCTTATTATAAGACTCTACGACTAATATGAACGGTGCTTTACCAATCTTAGTTATCATCTCTTCATCAATCACGTTTAATGTTGGCTTGTTTATTAAACCAACATCAATGCCTTCTAATTTTAAACGCTCTACAGCATCTAACGCTCTGTATAAAGATTCTCCGAAACTAACAATATAGCCTTGAGTTCCTTCACGAATGACTTCATCTTTTCCGGAAACAAATTTGTAATTTCCACCAAAGAAATCTTCTCCGTCTGTATTTAAAATAGTTGGCACTTTAGATCGAGTTGAGAATACAAAACGTAATCCAGGATTAAAGAATATGGTCTCTAAGCAGGCTTTCATTTGAAGTGGATCAGCGGGGAAATATAGGTTTGTGTCGTAACCATCACTTAATCCATTATCTGCAAACATATTGTTTATTCCAAAATGGCAGGTGTTATCAGCCATATCGTCAATACCAGAATGTGAGAAATGGCTAAGGACGTTTGAATTATTCAAACGAGCCATCGTGATTTCAGACATTAACATTTCTAAGAATGCGCTAAATGTTCCAAAAATTCCTTGTTTACCGGCTTCCATACCAAAACCAGCGGCGGCAGAGAAGTTGCCTCGTTCCATGATTCCTGAAGAGATAAATACTTCAGGGTAAGCGGCATGTATTTTAAATAAACCACAAGAACCTTCAAGATCACTATCAATAACACGAACTTTTTCGTAACGTTCTGCTTCGCTTAAACGACCTAAAATTTCAACAGCAGCATCACCAAATACATTACGATTAGCATCCCATTTATCGCTTGAACCTAAGAAAACAGCATCATTCTTAGGTGCTTTAATTTCTGTTAAGTGATCAGCGGCTGCTTGATGACCACGGGATTCTAAATACTCAACAGCGACCTTAACAGAGATAACGTCATGGCCGTGAGTTGAACCTTCAAGGCCAATAATGCCCGGGCACATTGGTCGATGATTAATAACAGCAACCGGACCATCTGTATTGATTGCTTGGCAAATACGATTGTATAAATCATCAAGGTCTTCACCGTCGCCTTCTAGTACTGTAACACCTTGACCCGTTAAAGTTTTAGCTGTGGTGCAACCAGTTAAGTATTTAGATGGATGGCCAGCGATAGTAACATCGTTATCATCAATGATTAATTTAACATTAAGGCCTTGCGCTACGGCTAAACGTGCTGCTTCAGCGTCATTTCCTTCTTGTTGAGACCCATCTGAACCTAAGCAAAATACAACTTTACGAGGGTTAGCTATAGCAACACCATTTACATAAGGCCACATATGACCTAAGCGACCTGAGCTAAATTTAACTCCTGGTGTAAAGCCTAATTCTGGGTGGCCAGGTAAATGTGAGTGAGCTGCACGATATTCCATGAGATGTTCAGCAGGTAAATCACCATTTAATGTTGACATTAAATATTGAGTTGCAACACGGTGTCCTGCTTCATCAAAAAAAATAGGCACAAAACTATCAGAAGAGCCACGAAATAATGCATCAATAATCATAACTTCAGGAACTGTATCATAAGGTCCACCAGTATGGCCGCCTACGCCTCTTGCCGCACCAGTTGCGGTAAAGAAAACGATAGCGTCTCTACAAAGTTGAATATTAGCTTTTAGGCTTTCTCTTTGAGTATCAGTTAATGTGTTAATACTTGGATCTAAGGTTATACGTTGGTATGAACCTAAATCAATTGGAAAGTTAGACATAGTTTGCTTCTCATGGTTAATGATTTTTAATGTGCAGGGAATTATACTTTCAATTATTGTTATTCGTTAAATACATTACATCTAATATATGTTGTAGGTAATTAAGCTTTAGTTAGGATTAAATATCTAAAACGAAGAGCAGAGTACACCTTGTGCTTTATAGTCTGCAAGACATTTTTACTTGATTAAAACATGAGACAATGTAATAAGATTGTAATTTATTTATTGAACATAGGTTTTACATTGTCTTCTATAGTTATCTCTTCTTCCATAACTCGCATTGCATTTGCTAGTTTTATTGGTACTGCAATTGAGTATTATGATTTTTATATTTATGGAATGGCATCCGCGCTTGTAATTGGGCCGGTTTTTTTTCCTGAAGGAGCGCCGGAGGTCCAAGTGTTTAGTGCATTTCTGACTTTCTCAATCGCATTTTTATCAAGACCTTTTGGCGCAATGTTATTTGGGCATTTTGGCGATCGTATAGGTCGTAAATCAACATTGATTGTTTCATTATTGTTGATGGGCCTTTCAACTACATTTATAGGTTGTTTACCTGGTTATAATGAAATAGGCATATTGGCACCTATCTTGTTATGTTTTTTTAGATTTGGACAAGGAATTGGTTTAGGGGGTGAGTGGGGTGGCGCAGCTCTATTTGCAACTGAAAATGCCCCCATCGGTAAGCGTGGCTTATATGGAATGTTCCCTCAATTAGGTCCTCCTGTTGGTTTTATATTGGCAACCTGTAGTTTTTTAATATTGACTAAATTATTGACAGTAGAAGAGTTTAATAATTGGGGCTGGAGAATCCCTTTCATTGCAAGTGCTTTACTTGTTTTGATTGGGCTCTATATACGTGTTTCTTTGAGTGAAACCCCTGTATTTGAGAAATTTTTGCAAAAAGGTATACGAGTATGTTTGCCAATATTAGGGATTTTTAAATCACACCTTGCACCTTTGCTGTTGGGTGCATTAGCTATGGTAGTTTGTTATGCATTATTTTATATATCAACGGTTTTTTCTTTGAGTTATGGAACAACAAAATTGAAGATACCGCGGCAATCTTTTCTAGAAATGTTAAGTATAGCCATTTTTTTTATGGCATTAGCTACGCCTATTTCAGCTTGGGCTGCTGATAAATGGGGGCGGCGACCAATCTTATTAATATCGGCGACTGGTGTATTTATATCTGGTTTTATTTTAGAACCAATGATGAGTACTGGGTCTCCATACTTGATCACAATATTATTGTCTATACAGTTGTTTTTGATGGGGGCTACATTTTCGCCTATGGGCGCTTTGTTGCCTGAATTGTTTCCCGCGCATTTACGTTATACGGGTGCAGGCACTGCTTATAATTTGGGCGGTATTATAGGAGCATCTTTTGCTCCTTACATTGCGCAAAGATTAGTTACAGAAGGTGGCTTGGCTTGGGTTGGCGGGTATGTTTCAATTGCTGCATTAATCAGTTTAATCGCGGTTTATTTTATTAGCGAGACTCGTCATAATGAATGGTGATGATAGTGCCAGATAACTACAACTTTAAATATTTGTAGTTATCATAAGCACCTTTAAAGAAATGCTTTAGTCTAAGGACTATTTGATTTTAGCTTCTTTATAAATAACGTGTTTACGAACTACGGGATCAAATTTTTTGATCTCCATTTTTTCGGGCATGGTGCGTTTATTTTTAGTTGTTGTGTAAAAGTGACCTGTGCCTTCGGTAGAAATTAATTTAATTTTATCGCGCATTTTCTATCCCTCTTTATACTTTGGTGCCATTTTTACGTAAATCAGCTAAAACAGCATCAATGCCATTTTTGTCGATTATACGCATTGCTTTAGTTGAAATTCTAAGACGAACCCAACGATTTTCACTTTCAACCCAAAATCTGTGATGTTGTAAGTTTGGAAGAAATCTTCTTTTTGTTCTGTTATTTGCGTGTGAAACATTATTTCCTGTAACAGGTTGTTTACCTGTTACTTGACATACTCTGGACATAATTAGCCTCTTTATAGTACCTAAATTTAAAAGTTAGCTGTCCTTTATACCAAAATTTCTTTGCAAGGTAAATAACTATCTATAAAATAAGGCTCATAATTTATTTTGAAGTATCTAACTAGGGGTTGTATGAGCATTAAAATAGGCATGGTTATGGATTCCATCAACCATATCAATATAAAGAAAGATACTAGTTTTGCAATGTTGCTAGAGGCCCAGTCTAGAGGTTGGGAGCTCTATTACATGGAGTTGAATGACTTATATCTAAGAAATGGCAAAGCTTATGCAAGCATTAGAGAGATTAATGTAGAGCGAAATTTGGATTGTTGGTATCGAATTCTAGATGAGAAAGATATTGCTCTAGAAGAATTAGATGTGATTTTAATGCGTAAGGATCCGCCATTTGATCAAGAATATATTTATGCTACTTATATACTTGAGAGGGCGGAAAGCATGGGGGTTTATGTTGTCAATAAGCCCCAATCTTTACGTGATGCAAATGAAAAACTATTTACAGCATGGTTTTCTCAATGTTGTGCAGAAACTTTGGTAACAAGAGAGCCTAGTAGAATTAGATGTTTTCTGGGTGAACAGGCGGAGATAATATTAAAGCCACTTGATGGGATGGGGGGCACTTCTATTTTTCACTTACGTAAAGAAGATCCTAATTTAAGTGTTATTTTAGAAACAATGACCCAATACAATACTAGGTACGTAATGGCTCAAAAGTATCTGCCTGAAATTAAAGATGGCGATAAACGTATTTTGATGATTAACGGTGAAGCAGTACCTTATGCTTTAGCACGTATTCCGGCACAAGGTGAAACCAGAGGGAATTTAGCTGCCGGAGGTACTGCCGAAGGTAGATCCTTAACAGAGCAGGACTGGTGGATAACTAAACAAGTAGGCCCGATTTTAAAAGAAAAAGGACTTGTGTTTGTTGGATTGGATGTTATTGGCGATAAGTTAACTGAAATTAATGTAACTAGTCCAACTTGTGTACAAGAATTAGATAAGCAATTTGGGCTTAATATAGCAGGTCTTTTAATGGATCATATTGAAAAAAAATTATCCTAATTATGATAATACGAGCGATGTTTCGTTCTGATGCAAATAACGTATTAATTGCTTTAGTTATTGCTGTATTTCTTCATATTATTTTGATATCGGGGCTTAATTTTTCTGTTAATGATGAAATTAAAAGCGAACCGATTATCATTACGATGATCGATAATTCTCAAATAAGCCCCCCGCAAAAGTCACATTATTTAGCGCAACAAAATCATGTTGGATTGGCTTCACAAGTTAAGCAGTCAGAGTCGTCCATTGAAAAAGTGAATTTAAAAGAAAGCCCTAAAGTAAATTTAGGTAAAAAACAGATAAATAAATCGAGTAAGACTTCAAATGATAAAAATATATCTCATCAACACGTTGTAAGTAAGCCAGATAAAGTTTCAGTTAAAACTGATACAATTGAGTCTATATATAGAGTTCCACAGTTTACGGCAGAAATTTTACAGCAACAAATAAGCCAGCTAGGATATGAAATCAGGGAAAGTCAGTTGTTGGCAGAGCAATCTAAAATAAAGGTTGTAGATACGATAAGTAGTCATAAGTATATTGCAGCTCAATACATCAAAGATTGGGAAAATAAAGTGGAAAGAACAGGAAATTTAAATTTCCCTGCGGTTGCTAATAAGAAGAGTTTTTCTGGGTCATTAATTTTGGATGTGGAAATTAATTCTGACGGTACTATCTCTGCTATTCGAATTAATAGGTCATCAGGTAATGTTACTTTAGATGAGGCGGCAAAAAATATTGTGCGAATGAGCGGGCCTTTTCCTCCATTACCTTTGGAAATAGCAAAAGAAACAAATGTTTTTTTAATAACACGAGTTTGGACATTTTCAGATGAATCAGGTCTTAATACACATTAGTCTTTATTATAAAAAATATTTGAATCGATGAAGCATACTAATTATTTTAATAATCAATTTATTATTGCGATGCCTGGATTATCAGAGCCTAATTTTTTTCATACAGTCACTTATTTGTGTCAGCATAATTCAGATGGTGCATTGGGTATTGTGATTAATAGATCTGCCGATATGAAATTAGGTGAAGTTTTTCAGCAAATGGATATTAACGTTACCTCATCGATAGCATCGGAGGTCATGGTTTATGCGGGTGGTCCTCTTCAACAAGATAGGGGGTTTGTATTGCATACTGCGGGTACAAGTTGGGACGTTTCAATGAATGTATCAGATACAATATCATTGACTACCTCTAAAGACATTATTGAAGCAATTGCGCAAGATAAAGGGCCTGAGAATTATATAGTTGCTTTAGGTTATGCTGGATGGGGACAAGGACAAATAGAAAAAGAGTTTTTAGAAAATTCTTGGCTGAATACCCCATTTAATAAAAATATTTTATTTGATTCACCAATAAATTATCGTTGGCAGAATGCAGCTAAAGAAATAGGGGTTGATATTAATTTATTAACTGTTAATGCTGGTCATGGTTGATAACAGGCAATATCGAAATATTGAGGGAACCTATCTTGGTTTTGACTTTGGATATAAGAAAATAGGGGTTGCTGTGGGGGAAACAATTACAGTTACAGCAAGTCCATTACAAACTATTCGATCAATTAATCAAAGCCCTGATTGGCAAATTCTCAGTCGACTCATTAAAGAGTGGAAACCTACGGGGCTTGTAGTGGGGATTTCTAGAAAAATGGATGGTACTGATAATCCAGTGACGCCAAGAATTATAAAATTCTGTAATCAATTAGAAGGTCGATATCAATTGCCTGTTTTTAAGCAAGATGAAACGTTATCAACATTTGAAGCAAAACAAATGTTGTTTGATGATGTTAATGTAACTGCTACAAAGTTATGGGAAGTACAGGATCAATTGGCTGCTCAATTAATTTTACAATCTTGGTTAAATGACCATATAAAAGGATAGTATTAGTGTTAGAGATAGATCATTTATTGAATAGTCTTGAAATGGACTTAAGAGAAATTATTGCCGAAAGACAATTAATAAATCCGTTGATGATTGGCGTGCGTACTGGTGGTGTTTGGATTGCAGAACATCTTCATCGAAGACTTAATATAAGTGAACCTTTAGGGTTGTTAGATATTTCCTTTTATCGAGATGATTTTTCTCAAATTGGTGTGCACCCAAATGTTAAACCGAGTCAACTACCCTCGCAGGTTGAAGGGCGCAATATTATATTGGTTGATGATGTGTTTTATACAGGTAGGACCGTGAGGGCCGCTTTAAATGAGATTTTTGATTACGGTAGGCCAAATCAGGTTGTACTGGCGGTTTTAATTGAGCGTGATGGCAGACAAATTCCTTTATTGCCAGATTGTTTTGGAGTTCAAATTGAACTGCTTTCGACACAAAGAATTAAATTAATGGGCCCTGATCCTTTGATTATTGAATTACAAACACTTGATTAGGCGCTTTAAGATAGATGAATAATATCCAATTGAATTCGGAAGGTAAGCTTAAACACTTTTTAAGTATTGACGGCTTACCAAAAAGTTTATTAACCGAGATATTAGATGTAGCGGAATCTTTTGTTGGTGTTAATGATTTGCAAATTAAGAAAGTTCCGTTGTTACGTGGAAAAACTATTGTGAATCTTTTTTTTGAAAATAGTACGCGTACAAGAACGACATTTGAATTAGCTGCAAAAAGATTATCTGCAGATGTATTGAGTATGAGTATCGCAACATCATCAACGTCTAAGGGTGAAAGTTTACTAGATACAATAAGAAACCTAGAAGCTATGTTTGTTGATATGTTTGTAGTACGTCATGGAATAAGTGGTGCTGCACATTTTATAGCGCAACAAACAGCGCCACATATTAGCGTTATAAATGCCGGTGATGGTCAACACGCACATCCTACTCAAGCAATGCTAGATATGTTTACAATTAGGCAAATTAAAAAAGATTTTTCATATTTAAAAGTGGCTATTATTGGTGATATATTACATTCCAGAGTCGCAAGGTCTCAAATACAAGCATTGAATACTTTAGGCGTTGCAGAAGTTAGGGTGATTGCGCCAAAGACATTATTACCGGCCCATGTTGAAAGTATGGGTGTTAATGTTTTTCATAATTTAAATGCGGGCTTAAAAGATATTGACGTGATTATTATGTTGCGTTTGCAAAAAGAGCGGATGACATCGGCATTATTACCTAGTGAAAGTGAATATTTTAAATGCTTTGGATTAACTCAAGACAAACTAAAAATTGCTAAACCTGATGCAATTGTAATGCATCCTGGCCCCATTAATCGTGGTGTTGAAATTGAATCTAAAGTAGCGGATGGTCCTCAATCAGTCATACTCAAACAAGTTAGTAACGGTATTGCGGTACGAATGGCTGTTATGGCAATGGCAATGCAAAAGCAAGGGAGTGTTTAATGAAACATATTTATATAAAAAATGGATTGCTGATCGATCCTGTTAATAAAATAAATCGTATAGGGAATGTTTATATTTCTGATGGGAAGATAATTTCGATTACAAATGAGCCTTCAGGATTTAAGGCTGATGAAATTATTGATGCAGAAAATAAAGTTGTTTGTCCGGGGTTTATTGATTTAAGTACGCGATTACGTGAGCCAGGCCAAAGCCGAAAGGCTACCTTTAGAAGTGAATCGGTAGCCGCGTTAAGTGCTGGAATTACTTCAATGTGTTTGCAACCGGATACTCATCCTGTTATTGATACATCAGCGGTCGCAGAGCTAATTAAAGATTTGGCTAAAAAAGCATATTATCCAAAAATATATCCTATTGCTGCGTTAACTCAAAAATTAGAGGGTACCGAATTAAGCTCAATGTTGTCTCTTAAGCAAGCAGGGTGTGTTGCTGTAGGAAACGCAAATCAACCTGTAAGAAATTTGTTAATATTAAGGCGAGCATTAGAATATGCAGCAAGCCATGATTTATTAGTTATGTTTCGCCCTAATGATTATTGGTTGGGCAATAATGGCTGTGTACATGAGGGTTTTTTTGCGACTCGTTATGGATTGCCAAGTATACCCGAAGCTGCGGAGACGATAGCTCTTGCACAGTGTTTAGAGTTAGTTGAATTGACTGGTTGTCGAGTTCATTTTGGGCAATTGAGTTGTAAGCGTTCAGTTATTAAGATACATCAAGCAAAAAAATATGGATTGCAGGTAAGTGCAGATGTCGCTGTTCATCAATTACATTTAACTGAAAATGATATTATTCCATTTGATAGTAACTACCATGTTATTCCTCCTCTAAGAACAGAGGAGGATTTACGGTATTTAAGACAAGGTTTAGCTTTAGGAACTATTAATAGTATATGTTCTGATCATCAGCCACATGATATTGATGCTAAGTTAGGGGCCTTCCCTGAAACAGAGTCAGGAATATCTGCTTTAGAAACGCTGTTACCACTAATGCTTAAATTAGTTGAGCAGGGTGTAGTCACTTTGGAACAAGGTATTGCAACATTGACTAGTAATCCCGCTAGAGTATTAAGGATTGATAGTGGCGCTTTAACTTTAGGGTTTTCCGCAGATGTTTGTGTGTTTGATCCAGATTTAGAATGGAAAATTAATGCTGAAACATGGAAAAGCCAGGGAAATAATACACCTTTTTGGGGGCAAACAATTAAAGGTAAGGTTATTCATACAATTCAATCAGGACGATTAGCTTATACGCTTTCTTAGATATGTTAGTTAGATAATGGCTTTTTACTTAGATGGTCTTTAGGATTGTGCCAATTTTTTCACCCAATTGAACTGTTTTATCAGCACGTAAGCTATTAATCCATTGTGTTTTATCTTTGCCGAATAGGACAATAATGGTTGATCCCATATTAAATCTTCCCATTTCTTCGCCGATTTTTAATATGGGGGCATTGTGATTGTATTTCCAGTTTCTTACTTTTGAATGAGTTGGTGGTGATACAACGCCGTGCCACACTGTTTCGATGCTAGATACAAATATGGCTCCAACTAATATCAGCGCCATAGGTCCTGCTTCTGTATCAAATAATGCTACAACACGTTCATTTCTAGTAAATAATCCGTCAACAGTTTCTGTGGTTGTTTTATTCACACTAAATAATCTACCGGGAATATGAGTCATTTCCTTCAGCGTTCCTGTAAGAGGCATATGGAGTCGATGATAATCTTTTGGTGATAGATAAATAGTGGCAAATGAACCATTTATAAACAGTTTAGCGTGATTAGTATCACCACCCAGCAAATCAATGGTAGTATAGCGTTTGCCTTTAGCTTGAAAAATTTGTCCGTCGTCTATAATACCTGCTTGGCTAATAGCACCATCAGCAGGGCAGGCAATATCATTTTTCTGATCAGTAAATATTCTTGCATCGGCTTTTAATTTACGTGTAAAGAAATCATTGAAACTTTTAAACTCATTGATATTTGCCGTATCAGATTCATTCATGTTTACATTGTAGTATTTTATAATTTGTGTTATTAACAGATTTTTCCATACGGTATTTTCGCAATGCGTCAATTTACTCATCAGGGTTGATAAAAGATGATGAGGTAATAAGTATTGAGGAATTGTGGTGAGTGTTTTTATAGTAAACATGAATTAATAGCAGTAATTTGTTCTGTTTGTTGAGTTTTAAATCGGTGTCTTATAATTAATTATTTTTCAAAGCATAGACACGTCTTAGGGAAGATTAACTAATTCTGGTGCATCCCAATTAGGATTTTTATGCTCCACAATAACTGTTGTATAAATGCCGCCGCGAACGTTAAATTCAGCGCGAATACGCATAAAATTTGGATTTACCGCTTTAACAAGGTCACTAAGAATTTCGTTTGTTATGGCTTCATGAAAAGCGCCTTGTTCACGGAATGACCACATATAAAGTTTAAGGCCTTTTAGTTCAACACAAAGTGCTGCAGGTACGTATTCAATTTGAATTGTCGCAAAGTCAGGCTGTCCTGTTTTAGGGCATAAGCAAGTAAACTCAGGCACATCTATACGTATGGTGTAATCACGATTAGTTTGTGGGTTTTCGAATGTTTCCAGTATTTTTGTCGGTTGTGTCATTTTCATATCTGATGCTATTTTGATTAATTAATTTAAAGTTATTTTACAGTAATAGGTATTAGGTATGTCTAAATTATTCCTATCAGTATTTTGAATAAAAGCCATTTTGGTATTGAATGCAACACTATATTATTGTGTTTCTTTACTAGAAACGGTAATGAAATCTCGATAATCAATTGATACTTTAAGGCCTGCAAAATTACCACTCATTTTACTCAGTTTTTGGGATTTTTTATCAAAGCTGATCTTAATTTCATTAAAAGCATTATCTTCATATCCCTCATCAATATGTGGGGTGTCTAAAAGAAATTGATATCGATAAATTTCAAGTTCATGATCATCAATTATTTCTAATGGGGGGCCTAAATGAGTAATAACCATTTCTTTTTTAGGTAGGTCTGCTTGAATTTTTTCCAGTAATTCGGTGTTCGCGCGAAGTTGTTTTTTTTCAGTATCTATCGATGCGCCACCGATTGATCTTAAAGAGGCATCTAAGAATTGCGGTGGCGCAATTTGTAAAAATAAAGATGAAAAAGCCCAGTCGATAATTTTTCCTTCTTTATTAAAATTTATTTCAGAATAGAAGTTAACTTCAGGTTTGATTAATTGTCGTTTCAAATCAACTTTTCGGAATAAATATTTCCAAGATTTTCCATCGGCATTAGATTTTTCTTCAGTTGGATATAAGTTTGCCAAAGATATAAAATCATCACTAAATAAAATAGGATCATTAAAGTGCAGAGTAAATTTGTCGGTGGTTTTTGTATAAAAGTGCTGATCAAACTCATTCATTTGTAAGTATGTTTGGTAGGCTCTTATCCAATAAATACACCCTGATAACGAACAGGTGATAGTAGCGATCAAAAGCGTTTTAAGAAAAGATTTAATATGTGTATTGTTCATTATTTACCTTTTAAAAATAATGACTATAGAAAGACTGCGATTGTTTTTAATTTGCAATGAATTTGTTTTTTTTAAAGCAAGAAGAATTATTTTTAAAAAACTTATTGCAAAATACAGCATAATATTAAGTATACCGAGGTACAAGCGGTAACCTGCCATGATTAGCTTTAATATATTGAGTACTTATTTGATTTGTCATAACGTATTTATTTAGCTAATGTGTGTTTTAATAAACTCTAAATATAAGCTTGTTATAATAAAAATTATTTTGTTAATCTATTCTAGTTCTTTTCAAATACTTAATATTAAGAACTTTATTTAAATCTTCCGACTCTGAATTTTACATGAAATCTAATCAACACTCTGATTTAACTTTAGCCTTAAAAGAGTGCAAGAACGCTTTTTTATCGGCAGCTGGCTTTAGTATGGTTATCAATATATTGATGCTCGTTCCATCTTTATATATGTTGCAAGTCTATGATCGAGTTGTTCCAACGGGCAATAAATCAACATTGTTAATGTTAACAATAATAGTTTTTGTGCTTTTTGTGACGATGAGTTTGATTGAATGGGTTAGATCGCAAATTTTAGTCAGAGTTAGTTCAAAATTAGAGCTGTTGTTAAATCAACGGGTTTTTTCAATTGCCTATAAGCAATCTTTATATTCTGGAGGGCAACGAGCTTCGACTCAACCTTTTGATGATTTAACCGGACTTCGCCAGTTTTTAACAGGTAGCGGTTTATTTGCGTTTTTTGATGCACCATGGATGCCTCTTTACATTGCATTAATGTTTGTTTTTCATGCTTGGTATGGTTGGTTTTCGGTAGCAACATCTATTATTTTGGTGATCATTGCTATAGTTAACGAAAAAGCGACAGCCAAAACCATTGAAGAGGCTAACAAACAGTCGATTATAAGTCGTGGTCAAGTCAGTCGAAATTTAAGAAATGCTGAAGTAATTGAAGCAATGGGTATGATGCCAAGTGTAAGAGAACGTTGGTTGGCTACTACACATCAAGTTTTATCATTACAGTCAGATGCGAGTTCAAGGGCTGGTATTATTGCAGCCGCTTCTAAAGTAGTTCGATTAACATCGCAATCATTAATATTAGGCTTGGGTGCTTATTTAGTGGTTGAGCGAGAAATTACGCCTGGCTTAATGATTGCCGGATCTATTTTGTTGGGTAGAGCATTGGCTCCTATTGATATGGTAATTGCTAACTGGAAAGGATTTATTAATGCTCGTGGTCAATATGAACGATTGAACGAGATGTTTTTGAAAATACCGGCAGACTTGGAAAAAATGCCATTACCAGCGCCAACGGGGTTGATTCAATTTGAAGAAGCCCAGGTTATTCCGCCGGGTGGTAAGGTTCCTGTTCTAAAAGGCATTAGCCTTGTCATTGAGGCAGGAAGTTTATTGGGTGTTATTGGGCCAAGTGGGGCAGGTAAATCAACTTTTGCTCGTGCTCTTTTAGGTATCTGGCCAACGGCTAGTGGAAAGATTCGTTTAGATGGCGCTGAAGTCTCAATGTGGAACAGAGATGAACTCGGTCCGTATATAGGTTATTTACCTCAAGACGTAGAATTATTTGAAGGCACCATAAGCGAGAATATAGCTCGTTTTGGTGAGATAGATGCTGAAAAAGTAGTTGCTGCAGCAAAAATGGCCAACGTACATGAGTTAATTTTACAATTATCGGAAGGTTACGATACTGTTATAGGCGCAAGTGGTGGTGTCTTATCGGGTGGTCAAAGACAGCGTGTTGGCTTAGCACGCGCCTTATATGGTAATCCAGTTTTAGTAGTATTAGATGAACCTAATTCAAATTTAGATGAACAAGGTGAGTTAGCACTAGGAAATGCATTGCAACAAATGAAGCAAAATAATGTAACGGTAATTTTAGTAACGCATCGTCAAAATGTATTGGTGCATGTTGATAAATTATTAGTGCTTAACGATGGTAAGCTCGCGGTTTATGGACCGAGAGATCAAGTGATTGCGCATTTGCAGCAACAGACACAATCAGCAAATACAATTCCAGCTACAACTAATAATTGAATATAAGCTATCAATATGAATCATAAAAATAAATTAAATTCTGATGCTATTTTGGCAAAGACTGACGATAAACAGATAAGAGTCATTGGGGTCTTAATATTAGTTTCTACACTCGGATTTTTTGGGGTTTGGGGTTATTTTGCACCGATAGACGGAGCGGCCATGGCTCCCGGTGTTGTAGCTGTTAAATCGCATAAAAAAACGGTACAGCATCTAGATGGTGGGATTGTAAATCAACTTTTTGTTAAAGACGGCGATATTGTTAACGAAGGTGATTTATTGTTAACATTAGATGGCACAGAAAATAAAGCACAACTTGAAATTGCCAGAGGACAATTTATTACCTTGGGAGCTCAAGTTGCTAGATTAGAAGCTGAAAGGGATGGTGCTAAAAATATCAAATATCCTGCTTCATTAGAGGATACAACTGATGAGCGAATTGCAGAAGCGAAGAAAACTGAAGGTCAGTTGTTTTTAGCTCGTAAAAATGCACATGAAGGCGAAATGGCTGTATTAACTCAAAGAATAGGCCAATTAAGTTCTAAAGTTCAGGGTTATAAAAGTCAAAAAATTAGAAAAGAAGAGTTAGTAGCTTCTTACGCTGAAGAAGCTAAAGATTTAAAAGAGTTGTTAGCAGAGGGTTTTGCAGATAAACAACGCTTAAGGGATACAGAGCGTAATTTTATGCTCAATAGTGGAGAAGTCTCTGCATTAAGCTCTGAAGTGGCTTCAAGTGAAATACAAATTGGTGAAACTAAGTTAGAAATATTGCAACTTGAAAAAAAGTTTCAAGAAGAGGTTTCTACTAAGTTAAGTGAGGCTCAAACTAATTTATATGATGTCACTCAAAGAATGTTGGCAACGAGAGACAAGGTTACGCGTATTGATATTAAAGCGCCTGTGGCGGGTCGTGTTATGGGTATGGGTATCCACACTGTCGGTGGAGTTGTTTTACCAGGTCATCCGATATTAGACATCGTACCCCAAAAAGAAGAGTTGATTATTGATGCTAAGGTATCGCCATTAGACATTGATAGAGTCAGTGTAGGATTAATTGCTGAAGTTCGTTTTACTGCATTTACACAAGCTTTAACACCCGTAACCGAAGGTAAGGTTATTAATTTGTCTGCAGATAGTTTGATAGAGGAAAAGACGGGCGCCCCTTATTACCAAGCTCATATTGAATTAACGCCAGAAAGTTTAAAAAAGATGTCTCATCTTGAGTTAGTTCCAGGCATGCCTGTAGAAGTCTTAATTAAAACGGGTGAGCGTACTGTTTTTGAATATTTAACTAAGCCAATTCGTAATGCGTTTGCACGTGCCTTTATTGAGGATTAAGGCAGATGATTAAATTAAAGAATGTCTTATTGGTTACGATGGCGCTGACCGCGACTCAGCTAAATGCAGATAATTTGATATCAGTTTATCAAAAGGCGTTACAAGAAGATCCGCAACTTAAATCAGCAGAATTTAAAGTTGAAGTGGGAGGATCACAAAAGGGTCAAGCATTAGGTCAGTTATTGCCACAAGTTAGTGCCACAGCAAACTGGTCTGAGAATAAACAAGTAGGCTATGTTTCTCGTGGTAGTAATAAAAATTATCCGGGTACACGGTATTACGTGTCGTTAACGCAAAGTGTTGTTGATTTTGCGAAATTTTGGGAGTGGAGACAAGCTCAAGAGGTAGAAAATCAATATGCTTCAGAATTGATAGAAGCGCAACATGTATTAATTTTTAATGTAGTAGAGCGTTATTTCGCAGCATTAGATGCTGAGGATCAATTAAATTTATCGCAACAAGAAAAGCAAGCTACTCAAAATGAATTGGAACAGGTTAAAAAACAATACGCAAAGCAGTTAATCAAAATAACAGATCTCTACGAAGTAGAAGCTAGGCTAGATCAAATTAAGGCGGATGAAATAGAGGCGGAAAGCGCGTTAATAATAGCTAGACAGTCTTTAAAAGAATTAACTAATATTTATCCGCAACAGCTTGATAAATTGAGAGATACTGTTGATTATAAAGAATTAGAAGGTAAATTAGAGGATTGGATTGCCTTAGCGAAAAGTGAGAACCCTTTGTTGGCATCACAAATCAGTGCAATTGAAGCGGCTAGGGATAATGTAGCTGTGCAAAAATCTAAATATTTGCCCGTAGTGGATTTACAATTAAATTATTACGATACCAATACAGGTTATCAAAGTATTCAATACGCGCAACCGTATCAAACGGAAGTGGCGGCTTTAAACGTTACGGTGCCTATATTTACGGGGGGAACTACCACGCATCGTATGTATGAAGCTCAAAGCCGATTAGAGATGAGTAAAGAAGAAAATGAAGCAAAAATGAGGGCATTGGTAAAAGAAACCAGCGATGCTTTTTCTGCTTCTAACGCAAATGCTCGTAGAATTAAAGCTTCAGAAACGGCTTTAACATCTGCAGTTAAATCACGGGAAGCGATGCAAAGTGCACTTAAGCATGGCGTAGAGACAGTGGCTGATTTATTACGTGCGCAACAATTAGAATATAAAGCTAAACGAGAGTTGGCGAGAGCAAAATACCAATACGTTATAAATAGAGTGCGCTTCTTAAAAGCTGTAGGCACTGTAAGCGAAGATAATCTACAAGAAATTAATGCGTGGTTAGTTAAATAACTAGATAGGCGCTTTGAATTTTCTTTCAAAGCGCCGTAAGGTAGGTTGGTTAGATTGTTATTTTATTAACAACAGCTAAATTCCAAATTGAATCAATAAATTCAAGTTCCATCTCGGGCATGCCGTCTTTAATCCATTGCACGACAATTTTAGCTACATTAGGATAAGTAATATATGTTGCTGTATCTAGTTCTAAAAATTTTTCAATTACAGAAACTTCCATATTATCCATAGTTAGACCATAGCCCAACTCTTTTAATGCAGCGGCGTTAGATATCTGTTCCATTTGAGCGTGTAATGGTTTAGCTAGAATCTTTTTACCTAATTGTAGGGCTTCACTTGCTAGTTCAAATCCAGCATTGCTGATAATGCCTGCGCAGTCATATAAATCTTTTTGAAATTGATCACGTGATAATGGATTGCAGATAATATGATCATAAGATGATGGCGTTACTTCTGGCGAGTATAGGTAAAATTGGTACTCTTTATAGGGGGCCAACAGTTCAATAACTTCTTTTTGATCTTCAAAAGGTAAATAAACAATAATTTTATTTTTAATAATATTGTTTGGTGCTTCAGGCGTTTCAATAATAGGTGGCAATATAGGTTGGCCGAAATGATGCCAATGTAAGCCAATACCCGTGTTTGCAGGAGCGAAATATTTCATAACTTGGTTCGCAACTGGGTCAGAACCTTTTCTAGGTATTTTATGATTGAAAGCGTATTGATGACCAATACCTAAAACATGTTTCTTTTGTTGTTTAGCTGCCCATGCTGTAACAGGTTCAAAATCACTAATAACTTGGTCATAACCGCTTAAATCTAATGATTTAATATCATTTAATAAAGTACGTGGTTTTGCATCAATTGCTGTTTTAAGGTAACTAACTTGACCTTTGTTGGTATTAAAAGTTAAACCAGAGCGCGTTTGGTAGTCATTAAAAATATCCATATCAAAATACTTATCTACGGGTCTGCCAGTAAATTGAAATTTAACTTCAATACCCGCCTCATAAAGTTCTTTTGCCATAACTCTTGCGCGAGTTATGTGACCGTTACCCGTTCCTTGTACACCGTAAAAAATTTTCATATTTGACCTATATAACCTAAACAAAAAACAGCAGTACTCATTCCTAAAATAGAACCCACGATAGTGTCAGTAGGAAAGTGTACGCCTAGCACAACACGTGAACAACCCACTAAGGTTGCCCAGATGTAAAAAGGGATTATTAAAGTTGGGAAATAAAAGCTGAGTAGAGTTGCCATCATAAATGCAGCGGATGTGTGTCCAGATGGAAAGCTAAACTTATCCGATGGTTTAATAATACTGCGGAAGTTTTTTAATGCCGCTTCAGGACGGTTTCTTTTTAAACCGTTCTTAAGAATGAAGTAGATAGGTCTTTCTATCAAGAAAGCCAATAAAATAATGTGTAAAAAAGAACTATCAAGGCCTTCATGCCACACAAATATTGCAGCAATTAAGATATATAAAGCGCCATCACCTGTTTTTGATAGATAGCGACTTGATTTAGTTAATGCGCCATGAATTCGAGTATTAATCAACCAAGTAAACATAAATACATCATATTTATGGATAGAATAGAGTAGTTTCATAGCTTATCCTCTTAACTTAAAGAAGCACGGAGTGCAGGTTTTTCTTGTATAGTCAAAGTTTCTTTACACTTTTGTGACAAGATTAAAGGTCTTCTATGACAAATTGGTTAAGGTTTGTTTAAGATTGTGTTACATCGTGTTTTTGTTGTTAAGACGGCCTAATAAACTTTGGCAAGCCTTAAATACCCTAAGCTTGTATGTTAAAATAACGGTGCGTTAAATTTTAGGTGTTAAATGAGTCAATCAAAATATAGTTTTTCCAAAATAGTGGCAATATTGCTACTTGTATTATTGATGATAGGTAGTGGTTTTATACTTTATGCTATTCCATTTGATGAGGTAATTAACCAGGCACATCAAATTAAATCGGGCTTAGGTGAAATTGGCTATTCGGCAGCCTTAATATTTTTATTAGCAACATCACTATTAACGGCATTAGGCGTCCCACGCTTATTACTATGTACCCTAGGTGGAATGGTTTTTGGATTTGAGTTAGGCATATTAGTAAGCCATTTTGGGACAATATTCGGCGCCTATATAACTTTTGTTTTTGCGCGTTGGGCAGGTCGTGATGTTGTTCAAAAGAAATTTCCTAAAGTTTTAACATTAGTCCAATCCTCGCAAGTTACAGGGTGGTACTCAGTTTTATTAATGCGTCAATTGCCTATTAGTGGCTTGTATAACAGTATTTTGTTGGGCTTAAGCACAGTCAGTCATGTACATTTCTGGGTAGGTTCTTTTATTGGTTTTTTGCCGCTGGGTGTTACAGCAACTTTAATGGGGGCGGGCGTCTTACAGGCTGATTTGGTTAGTCTTGGAAGATATTTAGCCTTTGCAGCGTGTTCTTTTTACTTATTGCCTTTAATTATTAAATGGTTACTAGCTCAGTACCGCGGTAAAGCGGCCTGAGCTAGAAAACTTATTTATACGTTCAAACTTTTACTCGCAACTTCATACACATCTTTAGACACATTTTCGGTGGCAATAATGCGCTCCAATTGCGCCTTCATTAGAGACTGTCTATTGACATCATAACGTTTCCAACTGGTTAAGGCATTTAACATTCTAGAGGCCACTTGTGGGTTTAAGGTGTTTAAAGCAATAATTTGGTCGCCTAAAAACTCATAACCTTGGCCATTTGCAGCATGAAAATGTAAAGGATTTGCCTGACTAAACGCCCCGATTAATGACCTTACTCGGTTAGGATTTTTAAGATCAAAGGCAGGATGATTTAATAAGCCTTGTACCACATTAAACGTACCAGCGTTAGGGCTAGAGGCTTGTAAGCTAAACCACTTATCAATGACTAAAGCCTCATTTTGCCATTGCTGATAAAAATTGGCTAAGCAAGTGGCTTTAGTCGGGTGATTATGATGCACAATAACCGATAAAGCCGCCATTTGATCGGTCATGTTTTTAGTCGTGTTAAATTGTTTCTCTGCCCATTCATAAATACTGGCTTGAGCTAATCTACCTAAATAAGCGAGGCAGACATTTTTAATGCGTCTACGACCAATCGCGCCAGCATCAAACTGTCCAGATTCTTCACGATTATTCTCAGCGTACAGGGTTTTAAACTGAGACTCTAAGAGTGTTGCTAAAGAGGTTAAGACAAACTCACGGGCGGTATGAATGGCCTCAACGTCAACCACAGCCATTTGTTCACCCAGATAGGTTTCAGAAGGTAAGGTTAATAGTAATGACAAATAAGATAAATCCTCCCAAGATTGTTCTAGCAATTGTTTAAACGCCTTAACAATAATAGAGTTGATTTGTAAGGGGCGACCATTCTGCACGTCTGCAATCAGATCATTAATGATTTTTCCGGCTAATTGTTGGCCCGCCTCCCAACGATTAAAGGTATCTGTATCGTAGCTTAATAAAAAGGCGAGCTCTTCAAGACTGCGCTTCATGACTAACTTAACCGGTGCAGAGAAACCACGTAATAACGATACTACGGGTTGTGTATTTAGATTTTCAAAGACGAACGTTTGTTCGGCTTCAGTTAACTCTAAGATCACTTGTTCACTGACAGTTGAGTTGCCTTGTAATTGACAGTTGATTTTAGCGCCGTGATTATTAATTAAGCCAACAGACACAGGAATATGTAAGGGTGCTTTATGATCTTGGCCAGGCGTAGCAGGGCAATGTTGTTTAATGGTTAAGCTGAGGGTTTGGCTATTAAGGTCATAGGCTTGATTAACCGTTAAAACGGGAGTGCCCGCTTGTTCATACCAGCGTCTAAATTGGCTTAAATCAACTTCATTAGCTGCTTCCATCGCATTAACAAAATCATTACAGGTAACGGCTTGGCCATCATGGCGAGCAAAATATAAATCACAACCTTTTCTAAAACCTTCAGCACCTAATAGGGTATGAATCATCCGCACCACTTCGGCGCCTTTTTCATACACTGTTAAAGTATAGAAATTATTAATTTCTATATACGTGTCAGGACGAATAGGGTGTGCCATAGGGCCGGCATCTTCAGCAAATTGGCGCGTTCTTAAGTTAATAACGTCTTCGATGCGTTTAACGGCTTTAGACGTACGGTCCCCAGTAAATTCTTGGTCACGAAATACCGTAAAACCCTCTTTTAAACTGAGTTGAAACCAATCGCGGCACGTTACCCGATTACCCGTCCAGTTATGAAAATATTCATGACCAATAACGCCTTCGATATGTTCATAATCAAAGTCAGTGGCGGTATCAGGGCGGGCTAAGACAAACTTAGTGTTAAATACATTGAGGCCCTTATTTTCCATAGCGCCCATATTAAAGTGCCCAACCGCCACAATCATGTATAAGTCTAAGTCATACTCTAAGCCATAGACTTCTTCATCCCATTGCATTGCATTTTTAAGCGATTGCATGGCATGGTCACATTTATCTAAATCATGTTTTTCAACAAAGATTTGTAAACTGATAGTACGGCCTGATTGCGTTACAAAGTGATCTTCAATACAGTCAAGCTCACCTGCGACTAGCGCAAATAAATAGCAGGGTTTATTAAAAGGGTCTTCCCAGGTTACCCAATGTTGATTATTGGGTAATTCACCTTCGGCAACTTTATTACCATTAGACAATAGCACCGGATAACGGGTTTTATCCCCTGTTAAAGTAGTGGTGAACTTTGTCATCACATCGGGTCGGTCTAGAAAGTAAGTAATCTTTCTAAAGCCTTCGGCTTCGCATTGCGTGCACAACATGTCATTAGAAAGGTACAAACCTTCTAATGCGGTATTGGCTTTTGGATTAATGGTGTTTTCGATCGTTAAAACAAATTCACGTTGGTGTGGCACAGCGTGAATAGTTAAAGATTCCGCTGTCAGTTGGTAATCTTGTTCTGTAAGTTCCGTGTCATCGTTAAGAATAATGCGAACTAAGTTGAGATTTTCACCTAATAGCACTAATGGTGCATCACCCGTTTTACTGTCGGGATTTTTATATAAAACCAGTTTTGATACAACTTGGGTATTTTCTGCGTCTAAAGAAAAGTTTAAATCTACACTCTTAACTAAATAATCTGGCACCGTGTAATCTTTTAAATAAATAGTCTGTGGATTAGCGTCGCGCATTTTTGTACCTACTTTGATGTTGTTTTTGTGCTGCAAAAATAGCGAGTAAAGTCCACGCTATAATAAAACTAACCCCTCCGATGGGCGTTAGCATACCTAGTTCTTTAATGTTTAAGAGAGCAAGCAGGTAAAGACTGCCTGAAAATAGCAAAATACCAAAAAACAGGCATCTACTTGTCCATGTAAGCAGTTTCGATTCAGGCTCTTGTTGCTGGATAATTCCAACCACTAATAAGCCAAGTGCATGCCACATTTGATACGTAACACCGGTTTGATACGTTGTTAAAAGTTCTGGGCTTAAGATGTTTTTTAAACCATGTGCACCAAAGGCACCTAAAGCAACCGCTAACAGGGCGCTAACGGCCCCAAGAAATAAAGAGGGTGATTTCATATTATTTTTCTAACAGTCTTGGCATTAATTGCACAAGATTACAAGGTCGAGTTCTATGATCCAGTTGGTCTTTAATTAACAGTTCCCATGCGGTTTTACAGGCATTTGAGGAACCAGGTAAACAAAATATATAAGTACCATTTGCTACACCTGCAATGGCTCTTGATTGGATGGTTGAGGTTTTAATGTCTTGATAAGACAACATTCTAAACGTTTCACCAAAGCCATCTAAAGTTTTATCAAGCAGAGGCGACACCGCTTCAGGTGTGCCATCTCGGCCTGTTACACCCGTTCCGCCAGTACTAATAATAACGTTAACCGCATTATTAGCAATCCAATTTGAAACTTGTGCCCGAATTTGATAAATGTCATCGGGCACAATAACTTTTTCTGCAACAGCGTGACCTGCCGTGGTGATTTGGTTAACTAGAGAGGCCCCTGAAGTATCATCGGCTTCGGTACGGGTATCAGAAACCACTAATACAGCAATATTTAAAGGGATAAATTGTCTCTCTGTTTTCATCATTTAGAGTTTTATTAATAGCAGTTAATAGGAGGTAAAACTTATCTTAACACAACAAAGAAACCCTCTTGCCCGCGCTGAATATTAATCAAGAGCGCACTTCTCGGGTCTACTACCTTCTGAAATTCATCAATATTATGTATACGATATCGATTTGCAGAAATAATGATATCTCCCACTCTTAAACCGACTTTCCAAGCATAAGAGGTCGTATCAATTTTATTAATGAGCACTCCCTCAACTTGATCTTTAAGGGTAGGGGTTAAAACAGTCGCTTTTAATAATGGATGAATTTTTTCACCTGCATATTGGGGTATTTCTTGTTTACCGATTGTCGCAATGACAGATTTTTTATCATTACCACGATAATACTCAATACTAACACTATCACCAATTTGTAATAGACCAACAATGTTACGGATATCTTGACTATTCTTAACCGGTTTATCGTTAGCAGAAACAATAATATCACCGGGTTCTAACCCCGCTTTTGCTGCAGGAGAGTTGCTTTCGATATGACTAATGGCTGCGCCGTGTTTATTTTCAAGGTTAAAAGCATTCACTAATTCGGGGGTTAAATCTTGTGTGGTAACACCCAATAAACCGCGTTTTACCTCGCCGTGTTTAACCAAAGATTCTTTAATAGGTAGAATCATATTGGTTGGAATGGCAAAACCAATACCGACATTACCACCCGTGGGGGCAAGAATAGCCGTATTCATACCAATTAACTCACCGCGTAGATTAACTAAGGCGCCACCAGAATTACCCGGATTAATAGAGGCATCAGTTTGAATAAAATCTTCATAACCTTCAATACCAAGCCCCGATCTACCCAAGGCGCTAATAATGCCGGAGGTTACGGTTTGGCCCAAGCCAAAGGGGTTACCAATAGCCACCACAAAATCCCCGACTTTTGCTTGACTAGAATCAGCAATGGCGAGTTGCGTTAAATTGTCAGCGGGGACTTTAATAACCGCGATATCCGCTTCAGGATCGGTACCGATTAATTCTGCGTTAAGTTGTCGGCCATCAGTTAGCGTGACAACAATTTTATCGGCTTTATCGATCACATGATTATTAGTGAGTACTAACCCCTGTTTACTGTCGATAATAACGCCCGAGCCTAAGCTGTTTTTTTGTTGTTGACGCGACTGTTTGGGGACATTAAAAAACTGTCTAAAGTAAGGGTCCTGCATTAAAGGATTATCGTTAACTTGCACATTGGTTGAGGTAGAAATATTAACGACTGCCGGCATGCTGCGTTCAAGCATGGGGGCTAAAGATGGTAGAGCTTGGCCCTCCACAAAAGGGGGTAAGCCTGCGGCGGGTGTAGTAAAAGAACTTGTTAAACCAATAGAAAATATAGACGTTAAAAACAATTTTTTGATTAAAGATGTATTCATAAGGTTATCTCAAGGATTGTTAAACATGCATAACTGACAATATAAGTACAAAAAGGTTTAATACAAGTGCTGATAAATACACTTATCATAAAAAATAAAACATTTAGTATAAAAAAAGGGCGAGCTTATTAAGCTCGCCCTTTTTATAAAACAAAAATGCTCTAAAGCTTAAACTCTTGGCATTTGTCTTAATTTTTCAACTACTTTATCGCCAAATTCAACAGTGTTAATCATAGTAACACCAGTGCCTGGTTTAGAAAGATCAGCTGTTGAGTAACCATCAGCAAATACACCTTGCATAGCAGCCCATACATTTTTAGCTTCTTCAGCCATATCAAAACTGTTCTCTAACATCATTGCTACAGAACCAATCATAGAGTATGGGTTGGCAATGTTTTTACCAGCGATATCCGGAGCCGAGCCATGGGATGGTTCATAGTAAGCTTTATCTGGGCCAATACATGCAGAAGGCATTAAGCCTAAAGAACCTAAAATTCCGCCACCTTGGTCACTTAAAATGTCACCAAACATGTTTTCCATTACCATCACGTCAAATTGTGTTGGTCTTAAGCAAAGGTTAGTCGCTGCAGAATCTACTAATTGATGGATCACTTGTACATCAGGGTATTCAACCGCTACTTCGTCTAAAATTTCATTCCACAACACGCTAGATTTTAAAACGTTACTTTTGTGGATGTTATGTAACACTTTTTTACGTTTGTTAGCCAATTTAAAGGCTTGATGCATAATCTGACGAATTTGATTTTCATCATACTCTAAAGTTTCTTTTACATAACGTAAGCCTTGTTCGTTAATACCGGCTTCTTTGTTACCAAAGTAAAGACCACCTACCAACTCGCGCACCATAATAATATCAATACCTTCACCGATAATTTCTGGTTTAAGTGGTGAAAAATGCGCTAAGGCTTTAGGTAATGAAACAGGGCGGAAGTTAGCATAAGTATTGTAACGACGACGTAAAGGTAATAAAGCGCCACGCTCTGGTTGTTTATCAACAGGAATCTTTTTAGATTCTTCATGGCTTAAACCGATAGTGCCTTTAAGAATCGCATCCGCTTGATCACAAATATCAATAGTGGCTTGTGGGAAAGCATCACCAAATTCAAAATACGCACAGGCACCAAAGGCGGCAGGCATTAGCTCAAAAGTAACATCATTACGTTCTTCAATGACTTTAAGTACTTTAATGGCTTCTTTAGTGATTTCTGGGCCTATACCGTCACCGGCAAGAATAGCGATTTTATAATTTTTCATGAGTTCCTATTTAAGTCTGATTACAATTTACGCGCACGCACGATAATGCCGAGTATTTTACTGTATTTTTTTAAAGGATGGGGTGTAACAAAAAATCCTCAACACACGCTGCCCAACCCAATCATCTTTTACAAAAAGCAAACAACTACCTTGCCCATCTAACAGACTCTCTAAACAAGAATTAGTTTGTAAAATGTATCGCATAGAGATACACTTTGGCATGATAAAAAGCTTTAGGCATAAAGGCCTCCAACAATTCTTTGAAACAGGCTCAAAAGCCGGCATTGCCGCCGAGCATGAAAGCAAATTGAGTCGACAACTACTCGTACTCAATGCCGCCAAAGCCCCACAAGAAATGAATGTTATAGGCTGGAAACTGCATCCACTCAAAGGCGAACTCGCTAATCATTGGGCAGTTAAACTTAACGGAAATTGGCGACTAACCTTCACCTTTGAAGGCGAAGACGCCATCTTGATTGATTATCAAGACTATCACTAACAGGATACGAACATGACTATGTATAACCCGCCCCATCCCGGCAGTTTATTAAAAGAAGATATCTTACCCGAACTCGATATTAGCATTACCGAAGCCGCCACTCAGTTGGGTGTGTCCCGCGTTGCGTTATCACGCGTCATTAACGGCAAAGCCGCTATTAGCGCAGAAATGGCCTTAAGACTTGAAGCGTGGATCGGTGGACCCACCGCAGAAACATGGATACGCATGCAGGCCGAATACGATCTTTGGCAAGCGCGTCAAAAAACGACGATCTCCATTACACCGATAAAAATACCCCACGCCGCCTAAACAAAACCGATATATAGGGCAATGAGTCCCCCGAGAATTTAAAGCCCTCTCTAAATCAGCTTTAACGAACTATGATTCCTAGGTGAGTCTTGCCAATAAATAGCGTCTCAAACATTGCTAATTTTGGTATTTTTTGTAAAAAAGAGTGGATGTATGCCACGAAGATAAAGGATGCGTCTGTGATAGTAATGGATGTGTACCGTGAAAGAAAGTATGAGTATTGAGATAATAATAGACATATTCCGCGACGATAAAGCTTAAGTATCCTGATATAAATGGACATGTACCAAGACGATAAAGGTCGATTATCGTGATAGTAGTTGGATATGTTCAGCGAAGAAAAAGGACGAGTATCACGATAGTAATGGAGATTTACCGCGAAGATAAAGGACGAATACCTAGATAATAATGGACATATATCGCACGATAAAACACAAATATCGTGGTAGTAATGGTCGTTTTTTAGTAAAAAGGATAGATGTTTTCACCTAGATTAGCTCAACTCAACACACTCTGCCCAATCCAACTATCTTTTACACAAAGCAAACTAAGAATGCAGCGCCTGAATAACACCATTATTGCCAAAGCTCTAAAAGATATTCATCCGTTAGCATCGGGCAGTCATTTAACAAAACCAGCGTTCCTGATATGCGAATATTTTGTAAAAACTCTTCATAACTCACAAAAATACCTAGCCAATTGGGCGTCATACCATTTGGACCTTGGATTTCTAAATAGGCACCGACATAAAAGCCTTCTTGATTATTGTTTTCAAAGTAAGCTGCACAAACAGGTTTTACAAGAAACTCATCATCGTCAAAAACACTAGCCATTCTTTCTCTAGCAAACTTAAGTCTTAAGGGATCATCAATTTCGCTTAGGTCATAGCCCCACCAGTTTGCTAATTCTTCATCATTAAAACACCAATTTGCCAGCGCTTTAATGTCTAAGGCGTAGACATCTGTAGGCGATGATTCAATCAGAACTTCCCAGCCGTCAGTTTCTAACCAATCAAAAAGCGCTTTAATATCTTTGGGTTCTTCTTTAGAGCGACCAAAAACCACATCTATGATGGCCTCTCTAAGTGATGCCAGATGTTGCGGAAGTATTTGGGGTTCAGCCATATGTAATCCTTATTTGTATAAATTAGACTGGAATAATTGTATTTATTAAAAGTTGAGCAACTTAGACCTAAATCAGTTCAACACACTGTAACGCTTAGGTAAGTCTTGCCAGTTTTTGGCTTTAAGTAAGTCACTGGCATTGGTTAACTGGAATCTAAAGGTTATTTGTTTAGGCATAATAATTAATTAATTGATTCAATTATCATGCTGACTTAAGAATAGAAAAATGTCTAAATAACTCCATAGGCATGGCATTTTTTAATTGCCATGTTATTGAAATAGGTTTCTCTCCTTCAGCCTTTATTAACACCGCTTCGCCCAAAGACGCATAAGCCGTATCTTGATTTTCTCTTACAAAAAGAAAAAACCGCCAGCCGTTTGGATCGGCATCTCCCACACTTTCAAGATAGCGTTTTCCAGTAGGATTTTTAGAGCTAGCTACATTTTGTGATTGCCAGTGAAATAAGGTCGGGCTAATAGCATAGTCATGATATTGAACACGTTCTGAAAAACCTGTGCTTTTATCAAGCGTCACAAACATCAACTCTATTTTGTATTCTGGAAGTGCTAAACAACCCTCTCTAAACGCAGGTCGTTTATTGGCGTTTGCATATCCAATTGCTGTAATAATATCCGATCTGGAGTAGCGGTTGTGCAGAGATAATGCCCATATTGATGGCGTATTTTCTAAGTGCAAATATGGATGAATAGATTGCTCTAAGCGCCAATCAATTAGTTCAAGTAATTCGTCTTTAATGGCGGGATGTTGGTTAATTAAGTTTATAAAGTTAGGTGCTGTAATGAGTTCGGATTGTTTAACTAAAAAAGAATGCGCAAGTATTTGTATTCGGGTTTCATCTATTGTATTGAGTACTAAAGCATCACGCCACGCATTTAAAATCTTTATATCATCAACATATAATAGACTTCCAACCCTACCCAATAATTCAGTTTCTCTGGGCCCTTCGCTTAATGTAGGGATTTGAGCACGGCGTTTGAGTTCAGTCCACGAATATTTACCAGAATAAATATCTGTGATTTCTAAGCTGTTCTCAACTAAAAAATCTTTTAGCGAAATTTCATTTTTATTTTTAGTGTTTGTCCAAGCCACTAGTTCAACAACCAAGCGCTTTATATTTAACTTTAGCGCCGCTTTTAGGTTCTGTAATACGCGCTCTCTTGCGACTCGATCAAATTGGATATGGCACCCTGTTGGTAATAAACCAAACCCCTTATCAACAGATTCTTTTAAAGAAGCTTTATTTTGCCCCGTTAAAGTTCTTAATAAAATGTCGAATCTAAACTCTTTAGAATAGGTACCAATAAAATCTAACACTAAACAACTAGATTTATTTTGAGCTAAGCGCAATCCTCGGCCAATTTGTTGTTGGAAGATGACGGGACTCTGGGTGGGACGTAATAAAAATAAGGTGTTTACATCTGGTATATCTATGCCTTCGTTAAATAAATCACAAGTAAAAATAACTTTTATTAAGCCTTGTGTCAGCTTGTTAATGGCTGAGTCTCGTTCTTGTTGGTTATGTTGTCCTGTAATTGCAATGACTGGTATACCGTGTGCATTAAAATACTCAGCCATAAATTCTGCATGACTAACACTAATGCAAAAACCAATGGCCTTCATTTTGTTTATGTCACTGACATATGATTCTGTTGCTAAAAGAGCTGAGCGGGCACGAATATCACTGGCTGAAATTATTTTGCCCAGTTTGGTATCGATATTAGCTTTTTTCCAATTGATATTCGATAAATCAATATCATCATGGCTGGCGTAATATTCAAAAGGACAAAGTAACTCTTGGTTTAAGGCATCCCATAAACGTAAAGTAACAGCAGGGGAACCATCTGGTCTGGCATCGAAATATTGGTTTAAGCTTTTTCCATCGGTTCTTTCAGGGGTGGCAGTTAATCCTAAAAGAATTTTTGGTTTGATAGATGAAACAAATTTATCAAAAGAGTTTGCGGGTAAATGATGAGCCTCATCAATAATAACCATGTTCCAATAATCAACACCATATTGTGAAACCAAATCACGACCATGCACCGTATTTATCGTCGCAAATAAATGGTCATGCTGACTGGCTTTATTATTTCCATCTAGTAATTCTGCAAAATTAGTGTCTCGCAATACTTGTCTAAAAGTGTAAATAGCCTGTTGGAGAATTTGTATTCGATGCGCGATAAATAATAAACGGGGATGACCACCTTGTTCTTTTGCTAATCTTGCATAATCAAAAGCAGCTACAACGGTTTTACCAGTGCCTGTTGCAGCAACCACTAAGTTTCGATAACGTTGATGCGCTCTTTCTGTTGCTAAGCGATCAAGCATTTCTTGTTGATACGATTTGGGACTTAAGTCAAACCATGATTGAATGGCAATGGGCTCATAAATATTACTTGAGTTATTTCCATGTCTTGATTCTTTCTTTAGGGCATTTTCTAAAGCTTCACGATGCGCTTGATTTGTAGGGTCATAATGTGAAAACTCGCTATCATTCCATAATGTTTCAAAATGGGCTTGAGCATTCTTAAAAACTGCTTCATTTGATGCTTGGGTGAGCTTAACTGTCCATTCGATTCCACTAATTAATGCGGATTCTGATAGGTTTGCACTACCTATAAAGGCAGTACCAAATCCACTCTGCCGATTAAAAATCCAGGCCTTTGCATGCAGACGTGTCCGTCTGCCATCTAAGGAAATTTTTAAGTCTACATTGGGCAGTTCAGCTAATGCGTTAACGGCTCTTGCTTCAGTAGCGCCTATATAGGTGGTTGTTAAAATTCTGAACCGCGTTCTTGATTGTCCATTAGCATCCACGGCGGTAGCTTGTTTTAGAATATCGATAATCTTTCTAACACCACTCCATGTGATAAAGCTCACTAAAATATCGACGCTATCAACAGCCTGTAATTCTGCGATTAATTCTTCTAATAAAGAGGGTTCACTACGAGAAGAACTAAATAACCAAGGAGTGCGAAGCCCCGTAATGGGAAAAATACCCGGCATATTAGATTCATGTATAGACTTTAAAACTTGAAGAGGATTAGCAATTAGGTCTGATTCAATTGTGTTTTTTGTTTCTAAACGCGCTGTTTTTAAAAGCGTTGAAATAAGCTGTAATTCCACTTGAGATTTTGCAAGGTCATCTCCAGTTGACGATGATATTTTATCTAACAGCTCAGGTAATCTATTAATAAGCTCATTGATTAGATATTCACGAGTTTCAACAGATGACGGTATGCGAATAGTGGCTTGATTGTCGGTGACTAATTTATTTATTTCTTCTAACTCATCCTCATGAATGAGCCGATCATAGAGTCCCTTAGGTAATTTGGTCATTAGAAGCTTTAGATAGTATTAAATTTAAATAGGTTAGACTCATGTAGCTTGATAAGTATAAATTTATTTTAGCTTATTTGCATTTTTAAGGGGTAGATGAAAAACAAATAGAATCAATCCCCTCTGTATCATCTGAACAGTACCAATTTTGGTAGACAGTCTGAGTCACACCAGACTATGGCATTTTGCTCATACTTTTTACCCAGCTCACAAGATTCTTTAAGTGATAATCCTAAAACCAAATAACTAGCTTCAACAGGCCAATCACCCGAATGATGGATGCCTTCAGCGAGTAAATATTTTAAGGCTTTATCATCAAGTTCAGCCGCTAAGTCTTTATTACGCGCTATATTAACGGATTCTTTTAGTACCTGACTGTAAGGGTTGTAAGCCGTGATAAAAGTGCAGGTATTGGTTTTGTGGGTTTCATATAGTTTATTCAGCCCCGTACTGTACTCGTCTACATGTAATATTAAAGTTTGTTCGTCATAAACAATAAAGTCCGTTTCTGTATAAGCTAATATTGTTTCAGATGGAATAGCAGATTCTAATGTCATGTTATTTAGAGTAATGGTAGGGATAAAAATAGTATCTTTATAATATAGCGGATACTTTAAAAACCTCTCGGATTAATTCTTAGCCTCTCTGCGTTTACGATAATCCGTCACACTTTGAGCAGATACCCATATCACACCGTTTTCTTTAAAGTTACACCATTCAAACGCTTCTGGAATTATTAATGTTTTTAGCGCAGAGATGGTAATACCTAACAGCTTTGCCGCTGTTGCTTGTGAGTAATAAAGTTTACCTTGATGAGTAATTGTATTTTTTGGCATATTAATTCCTCATTTGTGATTAAGAGCCGGAAATATTTCCGGTTGTTGAGGAATACTTTAATCAGGAGTGGCGACAAATTGTGACGCAAATACTTGCCAGTAAAATTGAATAACTACATAGAATTTGATCAGCACTTTTTCTCAACATAATGAGGTTATGCAATAAATTAGTTTGCTTTATAAAGTGTAAGAATATATCTTACACTAACCTTAAACACTCTTTAGGAAATCATTATGGCACAAGCACGAACCCAAACCGTTAGTCTTGGTGAGCACTGGAACAACCTCATTGAAACATTACTTAAAAGTGGACGTTATGCAAGTGTGAGTGAAATTATGCGCGATTCCTTAAGATTGTTAGAAGAAAGGGAGGCTAATTCAAAATTACAATCTTTACGTAACGCGATCATAGAAGGGGAAGAAAGTGGTGATGCGGGTGAATTATCTATGGAAATGATTAGGCAAGAAGCCAAAAAAGAAGTTGGCTTAATCTGAAAACGCGCAGGATTCATATACAATCATCTGCAAAAGAAGATCTTAAAAACATATGGCTATACTCCTATAAGAACTGGGGTGTAGATCAGGCTGATAGTTATTTTGATGAATTAAATGCTACATTCGCTTTAATCTCAGAGAATCCAGAACTTGGTTTTGCCTGTGATTATATCCGTGAGAACTATAGACAATTCCACATCAACCGGCATTTAATTTTTTATTATTTTTCTGCGAGTAAAATTCATATCGTGCGGGTTTTGCATGACAGTATGAATTACAAAGAACGCCTTAAATAATCAAGCACTATCTGATAAAGCCTGAACAAGTAAACCTGATATGAAAAAAAGCCTTCATCTAAAAACCGATTAGATCTTTAGACAAAGGCTTCATTCTATTGAATTATGGGACTAGCTTTTCAACGGGGTCCGAAAAATTATACACCCCCATTTTGTTCGCTTCTGCACTAGCATCAACTAATCATTAATTTCGGTCTTCATTTTTTAAAGTCATTAGCATGGGAGTTTTTTGGCACCTGATTAACCCTGTTTTGCGTTAGCTAAATTTGACATATGCATTCCCCGTTGGTGATTTATAACTGGAAACAATTTCCAGTTGTTGGAGAATACTATAATGGGGTGAAACGACAAGTTGTGACGGTCTAGAAAATCTTTAGGTAATACCTAAAAGATAAGTAGATTAGAGCTTCTCTAGGTTTGAGGCAACTTTTGCAAACTCAGTAAAATCTAATAGGTGGTTCGTTATAATGCTGTAAACAATCTGCCAGTTAATGGCATCATAGTTATGCACGGCGATATTTCTAAATCCAATCGCTTTTTTTAGATTTGTGGCTAAAGAATCACTAATCAAACCACTTTGTTCGAGTTGATCAAATGTTTGGCCCATTGTGTTGGGCGGTGGTAGGTCCATACAAGAGATAAGATGAGCACCAATATCTACACAGAGTTGTACTGCTCGGCTTAAGTTAAGTGAGATAATATCTTGTAGGTCAATATCTGAGATCAATATAGAGGGATCATTTGGGCATTTTGTCTCAATTCGCTGTAAACATCGGCGTAAGGACTCTAATTTTTGTGCAATTATTTCCCTATCCATAACGCTCTCCGTTCTGCCAATATTCGGTTACGATAAGGCATAAAATCCGCCTGATCAAATAGGTTTCTGCTTATTAGTTGGCCGTAGAGTGTGTCGCTACCAAATAAACGTCGACCATGTTTTAATATTTGGCCTAATAGAGGTACACCGATTACTTTTAAATCAATTAAATCAATCGGCCTGCCGGTTGCTTCTGCTAAGGCAGAAATAATTTGTATTTGTTCATCTGCACTTAAGGTTTTTTTTGCTAAAACAGCAATATCCAAATCACTATCGACTCTGGCTTGGCCTTTTGCAACAGAGCCAAATAAGATGGCTAAATCTAGCTGTGTAAATTCATTTAATACTTTTCTAAGAGTGTTATCAATTTCATCATATTGATCTGCAGAAGATGAAGTAGTTGAGCTCATGATAAGGTCTGTTGCATTGATAGTGCGTCTAGTATTGGTAGATTTGATAATAACATATTTGTTTGATTTATCTACTTATCTTAAAAGCAACTAAGCTTTAATGTTATTCCCTTAATATTAAACTCCTATTTTTTCAGGATAGTTACCTGAAAAGTAAGAAAATGATGGAAGTTGCGCATATTCGAGTTATCATAACCACCGCAATAAAGGCTGAGTTGCTAAAAATAATCAAGCTTGAAGACAAGCTATAAAAATAAACGGCCAATACAATAATTAGGAGGAAACTGATGAATCTTGATAATAAATTTACGGCCTTACAGTTGGCTATTATTAATAATCAAGCGGCTCTATATACGTGTGCATGCCCTGTGCATATCAGTATGCAAATTATAAATTTACGTAAGTTATTTGATTACCAAAAGACTTGCATGGAAGTACCAGCCGAAAATGAAACTCATTTGATTGTGCATCAACGCATTGCAGAAGTTACAAAGCAAGCGCATGAGTTGATGGAAAAATGTTTGGATGAGGTGTTGGATTTAGAAGGCTGGGATAGAACAAAGATGGAAATGCCCGAAGGTTTACGTAAAAGAATTGATGTAAAAGGCGCTTGATAGGCGTTTATGTAAGTCTAACAAGTGCTGACTTTGTAGCCAGCACCTTGTTTGTAGGGTAAAACTATTTTTTTAAAGCTTTTGCAAAGGCGTTAGCCATACTGTTTTGCACAATAGGCTGAGGTTTAGCTTTGTTGGGTGTTTTTACAGTTTTTCTATCGGGTTTACTTTCTACAAAATCTTCATCAGTGGTGGTTTTCATGGATAATGAAATTCGCTTACGCTCTGCATCCACTTCTAATACTTTTACTTTAACCATATCGCCTGTTTTTACGGCATCTCTTGGGTCTTTTATAAAGGTATCTGATAGATGTGAGATATGAATTAAACCATCTTGATGCACGCCAATATCCACAAAGGCACCAAAATTAGCTACGTTAGTGACGACGCCATCCAGTCTCATTCCGGGTTTAAGATCGGATATCTTTTCAATTCCGGCTTTAAACTCGACGCTTTTAAACTCTGGACGCGGATCTCGGCCAGGCTTTTCTAATTCTTGCAAAATATCAGTAACGGTCGGTAAACCAAAGTCAGCATTGGTATAATTGGCAGGGTTTAGCGAGCGTAAGAATTGGCTTTGGCCAATTAAATCTCGAATAGATTTTCCGGTATTATCAATAATGGCTTCTACTACAGGATAGGCTTCTGGATGCACGGCGGAAGCATCTAAAGGATTATCACCATTCATGACTCTTAAAAAACCTGCTGCTTGTTCGTAAGCTTTATCACCTAATCGAGGCACTTTTTTGAGTTGTTTACGATTTAAGAAAGGGCCATTGTCATTTCTAAAGGCGACGATATTTTCGCTCACACTGGCTGATAAGCCCGATACTTGTTTAAGTAAAGAAACTGAGGCCGTATTAACATCTACCCCTACGGCGTTTACGCAATCCTCCACAACAATGTCTAAACTTTTGGCTAATTGAAATTGATTAACATCATGTTGATACTGACCTACGCCGATAGATTTAGGATCAATTTTAACCAATTCTGCTAAAGGATCTTGTAAGCGACGGGCTATAGAAACAGCGCCTCGTAAAGATACATCGAGTTCTGGAAATTCTTTAGCGGCCAGTTCAGACGCAGAGTAAACAGATGCGCCTGCTTCAGAAACCGTAATCTTGGTAAATTTTAGTTCGGGATGGCGTTTAATGACATCGGCTACTAATTGGTCAGTTTCTCTAGAGGCTGTGCCATTACCAATACTAACTAGCGATACTTGATGTTGGGCAATTAATTTAGCGAGGGTCGAAATAGATTCATCCCATTGTTTGCGCGGGGGATGAGGGTAAATAGTATCGGTGCCTAATACTTTGCCGGTGGCGTCAATAATAGCGACTTTAACACCGGTACGAATACCTGGGTCTAGGCCCATGGTGGCTTTTGATCCTGCCGGCGCGGCTAATAATAAGTCTTTTAGATTGTTGGCAAATACTTTAATAGCCTCTGTTTCTGCGGCTTCTCTTAAACGCATTTTTAAGTCTAAATCAATGCGGGTAAACAGTTTAATTTTCCAAGCAAAACGGGCTGTTTCTGCTAACCATGCATCTGCGGGTTTAGTGGTATCGGTAACATTAAGATGTTGAGAAACAAATTGGGTGCACAATAAATGCGCGTCTTTTTCTTCGAGCCCTGGTTTAAGATTAATGGTTAATAAATCTTCATTTCGACCACGGAATAAAGCTAAAGCTCGGTGCGATGGAATTTTATTGATGGCTTCTTGGTAGTCAAAGTAATCTTTAAATTTTTCGGCGACTTGTTCTTTTTCTGGGACAACTGTCGCATGAATAATACCGTCTTTCCATACGCGCTCACGCAGTTCTGCTAAGAGTTCTGCGCTTTCAGAAATGCGTTCCATGATGATTTGTCTGGCGCCTTCTAAGGCGGCGGCCACATCAGGGACTTCTTTATCGGTGTTAATGTAAGCAACCGCGACCTCTGTTGGAATAACACTACGATCGTCTAAGATGTTGTCGGCTAAGGGCTCTAAACCCGCTTCTTTAGCAATTTGGGCTTTAGTTCGGCGCTTAGGTTTATAAGGTAAATATAAATCTTCTAACAGAGTTTTAGTGTCGGCATCAATAATGGCTTTTTCTAATTCTGGGGTGAGTTTACCCTGAGAGTTAATGCTTTCTAAAATAGTTTCGCGTCTAGCATTTAGTTCACGTAAATAACCTAAACGTTCTTCTAATTGTCTTAACTGTGTGTCATCTAAACCACCGGTAACTTCTTTTCGGTAACGAGCGATAAAGGGTACTGTGCTGCCTTCATCTAATAAAGCGACTGCGGCTTTTACTTGTTGGCTATTAACTGAGAGTTCTTCGGCTATGCGTAAGATGACATCCATAGATTTTTATTTCCTATAGTTTTAAAGAGTTGCGTATTGTAGCAGAGGGTTTAATAAAGCAAATAAGCTAAACGCTCTTGTTGCCAAGCCTGCTCATCTTGTCTGGTTAGGGTTTCTAAATCAGTTGGAGTTGCCTGCGGATTATCTACCCACTCGCGTAATAGCGGTGAGCCATTAATCACATCAATGGCTAGGCGATCTAGTTCGTATTCATAAGGAAAGTCGCGCCAGAGTGGATAATCAGGCTGTAATTGGCGTATGGCTTTAAAGGCCAAGGCTTGTAAACGCCAAGGCTTAAATTGCTGATGATTATAAGCTGAATCTTCAACATGAATTTGCACGCCAGAACAAAGCTGTCCGACATATTTATGAAAGGTGGGTTCAAACCAACATTCTCTTAAGCGACAGCCTTTTAACCATTCAGGTGCTAATTCTTGCATGGTTTTGATGATAGCTTTGGCATCAATATCCGGCGCACCAAATAACTCAAGAGGGCGTGTGGTGCCGCGACCCTCGGAAAGCGTAGTGCCTTCTAGCATCACTGTGCCGGCATAACAGCGCGTCATCCAAAGATTGGGTGCGTTAGGGCTGGGGTTAATCCAGGTGCGTTCTTGTAATGGCCAGCCGTAGCCTGGTGCTGTTTCAGGTTGCCAATCTTGCAGAGTAATCACTTGGCAATCCACATCTAGGTTTAATGTTTTAATAAACCAGTGGGCTAATTCGCCCATGGTTAAGCCATGTCGCATGGGCAGTGCGCCGGCTCCGACAAAGCTTTCCCAACCCGAGCGTAATATTAAGCCTTCAATAGGTCTGCCTGCTGGATTAGGTCTATCTAAAATCCATACGCTTTTATTGTGTAAGGTAGCCGCTTCTAAGACATAACGTAGCGTGGTAATAAAGGTATAAATGCGACAGCCCAAGTCTTGTAAGTCCACTAATAAGGTGTCAAAGGTGTCCATCATAGCGTCAGTTGGTTTTCTAACTTCACCATATAAGCTAAAGACGGGAATGCCTAATTCTGGATCTATATAGTCCGGCGACTCCATCATATTGTCTTGTTTATCACCACGTAGACCATGTTGAGGCCCAAAGGCAGCAGTCATAGTTAACTCTGGTAAGTTAGCAAGCGCGTCTAAACTGTGCGTTAGATCTTGGGTAACTGACGCTGGGTGAGCTAGCAGAGCAAGGCGCTTGCCTATAAGAGGCTGTCTTAGTTGGGCGTCTTCAAGTAAGCGATCAATTCCAAATTTCATAAGTTTAGGCGAGGGTTGAGTAAGGAATATAGCCAGCACGGTGATGAAAGTTAGGCTGTGCTTCTGGATGTTTTAGTGCCCAATACGACAAGTCATTTTGTTGTGATTCTATGACCGCCGATAAGCCTATTAACCAATTTTTATTAGGGCTTAACAATTCTAAGTCAGCTAAATTGAATGTGGCTTCGACTTCTAGTTGGTTTAAGGTCTGGTTAATGCGTAGTTTGGGTGCGTTTTTAATCTGCCATTCTCTTTTAATTCTATAAATATCAAAGGCGTACGCCGCCCATAAAGTTGAGGGCGAAAAATTAAATTCATAATAGTTTTCACTATCAGCTTGGGCGATAAATAGCTCAAAACAACTGTGTTGCCATAAATTATCGCAGGCTAAGGATGTTTGTATTTCTGGAATTAATAGTTGGTTTAAATCTGCGGTTAATTGATAGCTAAGATGAAGCTGATTTTCTGCTAGTTCTGATACTGTTGCGGTTAACTGACTCACATGCGGAGTGGGTGTGGTTGGATGGCAGGTGAGTGTTTGAATCATCATTAAGCTATTTTCTTAAAACGTGGCAGTGGAGTCAAATTATGCTTTAGGTTTATGTCTTAAAGTAAGGATTGGTAATGCGTGATGAGTTGTTGGTATTGATGGGCTTCTTCTAATTTACCGCGTTTATTAACGCCTATTAAGTAGATTTTGGCTTTTTTAATTAGCATCTCTGTAGTGGCTAGCTTTTGTGAGGGTGATAATTCTGCTGTTTCAATTAGCTTTATTAGGGCTTTAATTCTAAATCTATCCATGCCCCAAAGTTGTTGGGAGAGTTGATCAGCATGGCCGCCGTATTTTTTTATTTGTGGATCGGTAATAAGTAAAACGGGATATTTAGCTGTAATGCGCAACCAAACATCGTAGTCTTCACAAACGGGTAGATCAGTATCAAACAGACCTATTTCTGCAAATAGTGACCGGTGGATTAATACCGTTGAGGGTGAAATGGCGCATAACGGTAAACAGTCATTAAAAATCCAACCCCCTTTTTTTTGGTACTGTTTGCTTACATTAACGCGAACCCCATTACGTATCCAGATTTCTTCGGTGTGACAGATTTTATATTCTGGTTGTTGAGTTAGGGCGTTAACTTGTTGCTCTAATTTACAGGGCAACCATTCATCATCTGAATCTAATAATGCAATCCAGTCGCCAGTAGCGGCCTGGATGCCGGTGTTTCTTGCCCTGCTAACCCCTTGGTTTGTTTGGTAGATGTATTTGATGTGCGGGAATTCTTCACGCAACATTAATCCGGTGTCGTCCGTTGACCCATCATCAATCACTATTATCTCATAGGCTGGGTTTGATTGGCTTAATACTGATGCCAACGCCCGTTTAAGTATATTGCAACGGTTATAGCTTGGTAGGATAACGGAAATTTTGATAACGCAGCTCTGGGTTATATGCTGATCAATAATCAGTTAGGGAGTTGATGATTAATGCTCGAACCATAATGATTCGAGCATTAAATTCGACAATTTACTGAGTTTTTATAGATTTTGGTGTTTCAGTGCCATCACTTTCAGCCGCATTCTTCATAAAGATTTGTTTTAAACGATTAAAAGCTGACCACAAATTAGTATCCATAATGGTTTCATTACCAATCGATACAATAATGCGTGTCAACTGTGGCATCTTATCTTTAGTTGATGCAATATAAATAGGTTGCACATATAGAACAGTATGTCCCATTGGCATAATAATCATTCTACCCATTTCAACTACTGAACCGTATTGGCCCCATAAAGTAAATTGGGCGGAAATTTCTGGGTCTTGTTGGGTTAAAGCTTCAATTTGTGCGGGACCATTAACTTGAATATCTTTACCAAATTTATAGATGGTAATACTTGGGTTGTAACTGCCATCACAAATAGTTTTGTCCATAGTACCAGCAACACCAATCATACTTAAATTAGTACGGTTAACCGGTGTCATGGGCTCAATTAAAACAAATTCTTCAGAATCATTACAATTACCAAAATCCATCGTTTGATAATAAGGCTCTACAGGTTGGCCTCTTACATTAGCTTGTGCCAGCGTTTCTGCTTGTTCATAGAATAATTCTGGACTTTGCTGATGGTATTTGGCGTAGATTTTCATCTGTAAGCTATACAAGTCACGTGGATAGCGGAGATGTTGCTTAAGTTCTGCCGGCATTTCTGTCAGATTTTTAAATAAGTTCGGAAAGGCGTTGCTATAGGCATTAATAATTGGATCTGTTGAATCGGCAATATAAAAATTCACATCACCGTCATAAGCATCAATCACTATTTTAACTGAGTTACGAATGTAGTTAAACGTCTCTTTACCCTCTAAAAATGTGTGATGAGTGGGTTGTGATACCGGAAATTTATCCGAAACGGTATAAGCATCTTGTATCCAATAAAAACGATCTTTGTTAATAACTAAATAAGGATCTTTGTCTAAGCGTAAGAAAGGAGCGATTTTATGAACTCTTTCGGTAATATTACGATGTATTTTGACTTTACTTTCTTTAGAAATATTCGTTGAAAAGAAGATTTTTTCATCTTTAAAATATAAAGATACCAGTGCCTTTTTAAATAAAGAATGTATCGAAATGCCACCTTCGCCATGATAAGGTAAAGTGACACTTGGGTCTGAGCTGGCGATATCTTCAATATTGAGTTTATTGGGGACTATTGCATAGTCGTATTGCTCTAGTCCGTAATAAATGTCAGGCGTGTCAACTTTAAAGCCGACATCAGAATTCATATTTAAGTCACGTAAATACCATACTAATGGTTTATTTGCGTCTTGTGCTGCAGGCGTTACGGCCGCGCCATATCCATGTGTATAGCGTAAATGAACGTTCTCCCAGTTTTGAGCTTCTGGGGGTAGTTTAGTGGTGTTAACTTCACGCGCGGCTAGATTAACTTGGCGGGTATGATCCAAAATAAAGTAGCGATCTTCATCAACCGATAATATTTTGTAATAGGGTCTAATTTCTTGTAGTTGTTTGTAACTATCAACAATATATTCTCGGTCCCATACTGGAATATTTTCAAAACGTTTTTGAGTGCCCCAAGTTTCAATGTCCTGAGTGGCATTAAGTTTTATGGAAACATCAACAGTATTCACTTTATTTAAATTATAAGCCGCTAGTGTTGCATCAATATTTTGCTGCATGAAGGCTTTATTACTCGATACTGGATTTGGGTTAACGAAATATCGATTAATTGAGTCAGGAATAAAATTAACTGTAGGTAAAGCAATGGCAATAAGAAAAAAACTTAATGAAATGAAAAATGGTTTTTTAATACTGTTTTGCGGCGAGAAAATGAGTATAGCTAAAGAAATGGTCGTAGCAACAACGGTAATAATTTCTAGCCAAATAACTTTTAAATCATAAAAAATCTCTAAAAACCCGGGGCCATAAAATACGGGCTCATGTGTATCGGTATACAGTAAGCTAAAGCGTTCTAGCATAAAGCCCCAGACCACAAATCCGACGACAAAAGATAACAATATTGATAAATGTACTTTAACGGCGAGGGGATATTCTTTATTTTGATTAGGAATAAAATTATGTTCTAGCCAATATAACAAGCCTATAGCAGAGAAAAGTACGCTGGCAGTAATGAGTAATTCTTTTTGGATAAGTACATATATAGGGTACGACAGCATATAAAAACTAACGTCATTGCCGTAAACGCTCTCTTTAATACCCGAGCTGTCTCCAAAAAAGAACAATAAAGCAGTTTCCCACTGGTTATAGAAGGGTATGGCGATGAAAATAGCCAAAGCCAAAGATATGGGTGTATATACCTTTGCCGAGCCATTCATAAAAACATTGGCAAAGCGCTGAAATTTAATGCGACGATCTTCGTTAATATTCGTTTCAGTTGTGGCAGAAATGCCTAAATATCGTGAAGAAATCCAAAAATGAAAAAAGAAGATAGCAAAAAAGAATAATGTAACGCCCCCAGAAAGGAAGAATTTATATAAGAGTCTTTGCCAGAAATAAACTTCTAGTTTCAAAGATTGAAACCACCAGAGGTCAACAAATAGATCAAGAAAGATAAAATGGAATGCAATAAATACAATAATCGCGACAAGTAATAGTGCACCAACAATCGCGGGTAAAAACTTCATGTTCCGCATAGTATCCTCAAATAGTTATAAATGTTAACGAGGGTGGGGTTTTTGTCGTTATTCTAACACCCAATAGCGACTTAGTAATGATTTAGACATTTCAGATGAGGACCTAAATCATAAATTAGTCGGCCTAGTGAGGGAGTTTGTTAATGTTTTGCGCCAAATGGGTGCGCTTTTTGGGTTGTTTGGCTTAGAAAGCGATTCATGATGGAGCGTAATAGGCGATATTGTGCCAATTTTGATGAGTAGTATTCAGTCTGTGTAGGCTTTTTGCAGGTTGGCATAAGAAATGCTTTAACTATTACAAAGTTCGTTCAATCTCCTGTGTGTTGCCACTATGAGGCGCTTAACCAAGTTAAGCGCCTTCTTTTTGTGAATTACTTTTATGCGTTTGGTATTTCATTTTCATCTGTTTCTATTTCAATACCTGCTTGCTGATTAATATGTTTAGGTAAGGTTTTTTTAACCTTTACCCCGAGTTCAACAAAGCTATTAGCTTGGCGTATTAAATTACCATTTCCATGGGTTAGTTTATTCATCACGCCTTCATAAGTGCCTTGTACAGTGCTTAATTGTTTGCCTAATTTGTCTAAGTCTTCTACAAAGCCCCGAATTTTGTCATAAACCACGCCGGCTTTATCTGCAATGAGTTTTGCATTCTCATTTTGGCGTTCATAGCGCCAGATATTTTCAATGGTGCGGAGCGTGGCTAATAAAGTGGTGGGAGTAACTACGACAATGTTGTGTTCGAAGGCATCCGTAAATAAGCGCTCATCTGCTTGAAATGCTGCAATAAAAGCGGCTTCTATGGGCATAAAGAGTAAAACAAAGTCGAGTGAGCGTATGCCTTTTAAGGCAGAGTAATCTTTTGCGCTCAAGCCTTTAATATGATTACGCACAGCATCTGTGTGTTGTTTTAAATATTGACTTCGTTCGATATCGTTTTCTGCTACGCAATATTGTTCGTAAGCGATTAAAGAGACTTTGGAATCAATGATAATGTCTTTTTCTTCAGGAAGGTGCACAATCACATCGGGTTTAAAGAGGCGATTATCTTCGTCTCTAAAAGCCCCTTGGGTGTCGTATTCAATGCCTTTACGCAGACCAGAACGTTCTAACACCGATTCTAAAATCATTTCTCCCCAATTACCTTGGGTCTTTTTATCACCTTTTAGCGCGCGCGTGAGGTTTAAGGCCTCTTTATTCATTTGAGCCGTTTCGGTTCTGAGCAATTTGATTTGTTCAGTTAAAGAAACTCGATCTTTATTTTCATTATCGTAGACGGTTTCAATACGTTGTTTAAACTCGCCCAACTGTTCACGCAAGGGTTTAACAATATGATCTAGGCTGATTTTATTGTGTTCCGTGAATTGTTTGTTGCGTTCTTCAAAAATCTTACTGGCTAGATTTTCAAATTGAGTGCTAAGGCGAGTTTCAGAGTCTTTTAATAAAGCTAATTTTTCGTCTGCATTTTTGAGTTGCTCATGCAGACGAGTTTTTAATTCAATATGTGCGTTTTTTGTTTCAAGATAAAGTTGTTGTAAGGCTTTATACTCGGTATCTTGTTGAGTAAGATGCTTTAACTTTTCTTCTGAAACAGCGAGTTGCGTACTTAGCTCGGCCAATTTTGCTTTATCTTGAAAGCTTAAAAAACGCATCGTTATGGCACCTATTAAGAGTCCAGATACTCCCCAAACAACTTCTGGCGCCACATCTATTAATGTCATTAACTAACTCTTATAGGTTTTTAAAGACAGTTTCTGCAATATCTAAGGTTTTTTCTATATCAGCATCGCTGTGTGCTGCGGATACAAAACCAGCCTCAAATGCGGAGGGTGCTAAGTAAACGCCCGCCTCTAACATGGCATGAAAAAAGCGTTTAAATAAAGCTTGATCGCATTGCATAACTTGCTTAAAGCTGGTTATTTGTGGTTCTGTACTAAAGAATAGACCGAACATACCACCTACTTGATTAGTGCTTAAAGCAATGCCCGCTTTTTGTGCGCGTTCTTTTAAGCCTGTGGTTAATTTGGTGGTTTTTAAGCTTAAGGATTCATAAAAACCGGGGTGGGCAATTAACTCAAGGGTTTTTAACCCAGCCGCCATCGCGACTGGGTTACCTGATAAGGTGCCTGCTTGATAGACTGGACCTAAAGGTGCAAGGTGTTCCATGATCTGGCGCTTTCCACCAAAAGCACCGACTGGCATGCCTCCACCAATAATTTTACCTAAAGTCGTTAAGTCAGGTTGGATGTTATATAAGCCTTGAGCGCTATGTAAACCCACTCTGAATCCTGTCATTACCTCATCAAAGATTAAAACGCTGCCATGCTCATCACAAACTTCGCGTAGGGTTTCTAAAAAACCAGGAACTGGAGGAATACAGTTCATGTTTCCTGCTACAGGCTCAACAATGATGCCTGCGATTTGATCACCAATTTCAGCAAAAAGTTGTTTGACAGCTTCTGCGTCATTGAAAGTTAGGGTGATTGTATCTGCAGCAACAGAAGCGGGGACTCCGGGTGAGCTGGGTACACCAAAAGTTAAGGCGCCTGAGCCGGCTTTAACTAAAAGAGAATCTGAATGTCCATGGTAGCAACCTTCAAATTTAACAATTTTGTCGCGCCCTGTGTAACCTCTGGCTAAGCGAATGGCACTCATGGTTGCTTCTGTACCCGAACTGACCATTCTTACTAAATCACAAGAGGGGACGAGTTCGCAAACACGTTGCGCCATGATGGTTTCTATTTCTGTGGGTGCACCAAAGCTTAAGCCTTTTTCTGCAGCCACTTTAACCGCTTTGATTACTTCTGGGTGTGCATGTCCTAAAACCATAGGGCCCCAAGAGCCAACGTAATCGATGTATTGTTTGCCTGCGCTATCAGTTATATAGGGTCCAGAGGCATGATCAATAAAAACAGGAGTGCCACCCACACCACTAAATGAACGGACTGGAGAGTTAACTCCACCGGGTATAACTTGTTTAGCGTCAGAAAATAATACAGTTGCTTCGGTCATAATATTTTTTTAAGGTTACAATGAGGGTGGTAAGAATAAGGCAACTTTATCATGATTGAAACCCATAGGCGGTTCACTTTTGTAAAATTATTATCTTTTCTTGGTGTTTATTTAAATTAGGGATATGAATATGAAATCGAGAGAGCGTCGGCACGGACTCGTTTTGGTTAATACAGGTGAGGGCAAGGGTAAATCATCTAGCGCATTAGGTATGGTATTTAGGGCTGCTGGATGGGGGATGAAAGTTTGTGTTATTCAGTTTATTAAAGGACAGTGGCAAACAGGTGAACAGAAAGCTGCTGCACGTTTTGATAATATAGAATGGCATGCCTTAGGTGATGGTTTTACTTGGGATACTAAAAATCCAGAACAAGATATCAAAACCACGCAAGAAATTTGGGAGTTGAGTAAAGAAAAAATTCGTTCTGGCGAATTTGATGTGGTCTTGTTGGATGAGATAAATTATTGTTGTGGCTATGGCTGGCTTGATGGACAGGTGATTGCTGATTTTGTACGCACTGAGAAACCGGTTTGGGGTCATTTAATTCTAACAGGTCGCAATGCTGCTCCCGAAGTTATTGAACTTGCGGATACGGTAACTGAAATGACGCTTGTTAAGCATGCTTTTGAACAAGGTATTAAAGCAGAACAAGGTATTGAATTTTAATAACAAGAATAAATTGATTGCGACACCTTGATCGATAAATAAACATTTGTTTTTTGCAATCTATGAAACTTATTGTATAAGGTACTGTTTAAACGAACTTGCTGCTGTAGTGCTCTGCACAATTTAAAACGCTTATAATTTTTTTGAGAAACGTATTTTATGGAAACTTATTTACCTATTATTGATCAATATTATTCTGATTGGTTGGCATGGGCGCTTATAAATCAGATCAACGCTGGTATTTTAGCGGGAACTGTGTTTTTAATGACGGCAATGTTGTATAGCCTGAGAATTGGTTTTTTAAAAAGAAAAATTCGTAAGAATGATAAGTTGCACAGTGCGAAGCAAGCCGATCTTTCTGGACAAATTGAGACAGTACAGCAAGAGTTAAAATTAACACAAGACCAGTTGCTTGTTAACACCGAGCAAATGCAACAAGCGCAACAGATCGCTGAAGCAGAAACTGAACGTGCTAAAAATCATGAAGCATTGGTTAATCTTCGCAACGAACAAGTTTCAAGTTTAATCCAATCTTTAGCTGTTAAATTTGATTTAGGTGAACGTCCTGTGCCTTTGATGGGTGATATTAAAGCAGATGGTTTATGGCAACAGCATGATAGAGTGACTAACTTAATAGCGACTCGTTTACAAAGTGAACAACAAGCAAAGGCGCAATTAGATCAAGCGTATCAAGTTGAAACATTACAACGTAAAGAATTAGAGGCTTTAAGAGATACTTTACAAACCACATTGGTAACGCAACAAGATCAACTTTCAAAACTAGAACAAGCTTTGGAAGATCAAAAATCTATATTAAAAGTCCAAAAAAATAGAGCTGAGCAAGCGCTAACTGAGGCCTTGGCTCAAAGCCAAGCAGAATTGGCGCGTATTCCGTTATTGGAGCAACAGCTTCAATCTACTGCTAATAATCAGCAATCAACGCAACTATTAGAAGCGTTGGCGGATAAAGATCGGTTAATTGCAGCCTTAGAAAAAAATAAAGCTGAAACTTTAGTAAAAGCGGTGTCTTTGGCTCAGCCAACGCCTAACGTTATTATTCCTGAAGTAAACCCCGTCTCGCCACAAGTTAATTTAGCTCAAGTAGAGCCCGCTAGTTTGTCTGTGCTGGTTGAGACTAAAGAAGAGTTACCTATAGCAACTAAAGAATCAGGCTTAGGTTTGTCTTCTAGATTTAAAGGCTTATTTGCTAAAGGTCCTGAGAAGGTAGTTGAAATTAAAGTAGATATACCCGAAATACAGCCAGTAAAGCCTGAAGTAACGCCATCTCCTCTCGAAATAATTCAACCAGAAGTTGTTGTTCAGCCGATAAAGGCAGAGAAATCATTAGGTTTTGGTAAATTGAAGGGTATGTTCGGACGCGGTAAAGTAGAGACTGCAGATGTTGTTATAGCACCAGAACCAGCTACCTTTGAGCTTAAAGTTGAAACTACGCCAGAGCCAGTCCCAGTCCCTGTTCAGGTGGCACCCGTAGTGATTGAACCCGTTGTAGTTGATCCAGCGCCAGCGGTTGTGAAAGAAAGCGGTGCTGGTTTTGCCGGTAAATTTAAAGGATTATTAGGTAAAAAAGCGCCAGAGTCGTTAGTGCAGGAAACGGCGTCAATTGAAGTGACAGCCACTAGTGAAATTAAAGTTGAGCCGGAAGTTGTTCCAGCAACTGTTGTAGAAGTCGAATTGGATCCTTATGTGGTGGCACCTGAACAAAATCCAATTAATTTTGTAAAAGATGATCTCGCTAAAACAAAAGCGATGATTAGTAGTCTGTTTGGAAAAAAGAAATAGTTTAGAAAACGCGTGATAGAACAAATAAATGCAATTTTGCCTCAAACGCAATGCGGTCAATGCGGATTTAAGGGATGCCGGCCTTATGCAGAAGCCATTGCTTCGGGTATCGCAGAAATTAATCAATGTCCACCAGGTGGTGATGAGGGTATTGCGCAATTAGCTGGGTTGTTGGAGATATCAGTAAAACCATTGAATCCAGCATTTGGAGAGTATAAGCCTAAGCAAGTGGCTTTTATCATTGAAGAAGATTGTATTGGTTGTGTGAAATGTATTGCAGCCTGTCCAGTTGATGCAATTTTAGGGGCGGCAAAGTTTATGCACACGGTTATAGCGAATGAATGTACAGGTTGTGAACTTTGTATATCACCCTGTCCGGTTGATTGTATTGAAATGCGTAATGTAGAGGCGATTGTTGAAACTGAGTTAGATTTTTTTAAGACTCAGAAATATGTTGCCGCTCAAGTTGCCAGAAGCCGTTACGAAGCGAAGGTTTTACGGATAGATAAAGAAAATCAGGAAAAAGCCGAGCGCGCTAAACAAAAGAGAGCTGCGTTGCTCGGCTCCAAAGCAGTTTAACTGACTAAACTCGCAAGTTCATAAATGGGTGGCAAGATAACCATTTTTGCCATTTGCAATACCATTAATGCGGCCAAGGGTGATAAATCAATACCGCCTAGGTCAGGAATAATGCGTCTGAATACATCAAGTACCGGCTCAGTAATGGTTCTTAATACAGAGTCTGCAGAACGGAAAGTTCCAGGATTAGCCCAGCTTAGTAACGCCCTAGCAAAAATACTAAAAACTAATACATTGAGTAATAAAGAAACTAGCTGTGCAAAAGACGTAATTGCAAGAGCGCCAATATTAATCATGCCGCCATCTAATAACAATCGAATTGAAAAGTCCGATAGCATTTGAAGGGCAAGTATTAGTATAAGTGATGCGGTGTCAACTCTACCTACTGAAGGCACAAAACGACGCAACAGCTTTAGAGGTGGATGGGTAATTTTTACTAAGAATTGTAGAATTGGATTGTAATAACCAGCGCCGCCCCATTGTAATAAAAAGCGTAATAAAGCAGCTAAGATATAAAGTGAAAATACACTATCAATTAAAAATATAAGTGGATCTGTTAAGTAAGTTGAACCCATTAGTTTTTCTCCGCGGGTTTTGACATTTCAATAGAACGATCTCTGGCCGCATGTAAGGCTTTTGATACTAATTCGGTAAAACCACCTGCTACAAATGTTTCGATGGCCTTTTGGGTCGTGCCACCCGGTGAGGTGACTCTTTTGCGTAATTCTTCTGGTGATTCGGTAGATTCTAAAGCAATTTTTGCAGCGCCTAAAGCAGTTTGTTGTACTAATAAGCGCGCTGTGTTTGGTGTTAGGCCTAATTCTAAAGCGGTTTTTTCCATGGCTTCCATCAAAAGAAAATAATACGCTGGCCCGCTTCCAGAAACGGCGGTAACAGCATCTAATTCGCTTTCTTCTTCAACCCAGAGTGCAATGCCTACCGAGCGCATAATGCTTTCTGCTAAATCATGTTCAGTAGTGCTTACATTAGAATTGGCATGTAAGGCGGTAGCACCCGTTAAGACGAGTGCCGGTGTATTAGGCATGCAACGCACAATTGCAATATCGGTCCCCAACCATTGGCCTAAGCTAGCTTGACTAATGCCTGCAGCAATTGACACGACCAATGATTTGTTTTGTTGTATTATCGGAGCCGCTTTTTCAGCAACTTCTTTTAGTATTTGAGGTTTTACTGCTAAGACTACCACATCAACAGCATTGATTATTTCATCATTATCTGTAGTTGTATTAACATTTAAGCTGTTTGCTAAGTTTTTAAGTGCCTCTGAATTTATATCTGAAACCCAAATATGTTGGGCAGAATGACCGCTGGCAATTAAACCGCTAATCAAGCTAGAGGCCATATTGCCTCCACCGATAAAACCAATTTTCTGTGTATTCATTTTTAATAAAGTGAGGTTAAGTTAAGCGTATTTTAACCTATATAAGGCCAGTGCAATAATTCGCAAGTGTTTTCCTATAAAATGCGTCTTTAAAAAGAGGCAACTGTAAAACTAATCGCATGATCGAAACTATCTATATAGAAGAAAATATCTTGCAACATCCGCGGGTGTTGGAGATTTTGGCGCGTTTCCCACAGGCCAATAAAATAACTTGTGGTCGTTATGGTGAAGTTTTTAATCCTAAAGCCCAAAACTTTAGATTGCAAAAACAAAAACCGGCTTTGATATTGGCTGAGAAATATAAGAATTTTACGATGCCTGCTCCATCGGGTTATGGTGTAGGTGCTGAGCGTAATTATTATTTTTCTCATATGCTTAATTGTTTGTACGATTGCCGATATTGCTTTTTACAAGGGATGTATCAATCGGCTAATTATGTATTGTTTGTTAATTACGAAGACTTTCAAGCCGATATTAAAGCGCGAGCAGAGGCGTTTCCTGATGAGCCTGTGCATTTTTTCTCTGGTTATGATTGTGACAGTTTAGCTTTAGAGCCAGTGACTGGATTTGCGGAACAATTCCTACCAATTTTTGAACAAATTCCTAATGCTTGGTTGGAGTTGCGTACTAAAAGTACTCAAGTTAGAAGTTTGCTGAATAAAACACCTTTTGAGCGTTGTATTGTAGCTTTTAGTTTAAATCCTGATGAAATTGCCTCAAAAGTTGAAGATAAAGCGCCTAGTTTAGAGCGTCGTCTTGATGCTTTGTGTAAAGTGCAGGATCAGGGTTGGCAAATTGGTTTACGCTTTGATCCACTTATTTATCAAACGGGTTATCAAGCTCAATATCAGCGTTTATTTGAACAGGTATTTTCTAAAATTAATTTGGCGCAGTTACACTCGGTCAGTTTAGGGACTTTTAGATTGCCAGAGAGTTATTTTAAAAAGATACATAAGTTGTATCCTGAAGAAAGATTGTTCGTGAGTCCTTTAGAAAATCAACGGGGTATGGTGTCTTATCAACAAGATTTAGAGCAAGAAATGATGAGCTATTGCACAGAGCAACTTTTAAGTTATATTCCAAAATCGGTATTTTTTCCATGCACGCTTTAGAGCGCACTATTTTAGTGACCGGTGTTAGTTCTGGTATTGGTTTAGCTGTGGCTGAGCAATTATTAAAATATGGTCATACTGTGCTGGGCATAGCTAGACGTGCAAATCAAGTATTGGCTAAATACCCTAGGTTTGTGTCGATTGTCTTAGATGTAAGTCAATTAGATGTCTTGCCACAGAAAATTAAAGAACTACAGCAAGCTTATCCGGCACTTGATGCGGTGATATTTTGTGCGGGTAAAGGGCAGTTTGGGGCAATAGAGCAGTTTTCTTATGAGCAAATTGATGCGTTAATGACGCTTAATTTTACTAGTCAGGTTTATTTAACCAAAGCTTTATTGCCGGATTTTAAGCGCAAAGCACAGAGTGATTTAATTTATATAGGTTCTGAAGCGGCCTTAAAAGGTAGCCGTAATGGTGCAATGTATTGTGCGAGTAAATTTGCCTTACGTGGCTTTACCCAAGCGTTAAGAGAAGATTGTGGTAAAAGCAATGTCCGAGTGAGTTTAATAAATCCAGGCATGGTAAAAACACCTTTCTTTAATGAGTTAAGTTTTGAACCAGGCGATCATCAGAGCAATAGCATTACCGCGGAAAATGTATCCGAAGCGGTGATATATGTTTTAAATTCACCGACTAATATGGTGATAGATGAGATTAATTTAAGTCCGTTGAATAAGGTGGTTAAGTTTAAAAAATAATAAAAGTTCTTACAACGAGTGATAACCTTTTATAGATAGTATTAATGTCATCGGTTGAGTTGGTGAGGCGATAAAGCCATTACGCTCATAAAATGATTTTGCTTCGATAGAAATGGCATGCACGAGAATACCTCGTATCCCAAGAATTCCAGCTGCTTGCGCAATGCGTATGACCGCGTCTTGAAGTAGGGCAACACCAAGTCCTGTTCCTTGAAAAGAATGATCAACTGCAAGACGGCCTAGAATTGCAACGGGAATAGGGTTTGGCATATTACGACGAACTTGGCTAGGGGCATCGTTTAGTTCTAATGCTCCTGAAGCAAGACAGTAATAGGCAATCACTCTTTGTTCTTTTAACACTACATAAGTACGAGAAGCACTGCTGACTTGATTTGGATAAGCTCTTTTTTTGAGCCAATCATTAAGGCTATCAATATTACAGTTAAACTGACTAATTTGATGATCTGGATTCAATAAAATAGGGGAAGATAGCACTATTTATTCCAAGGTTTTGAGGCAGACATCAGTCTTTCAAATCCTTCACCTTGAGGCGGTTGATCAAGTAAATCAAGAAAATGATTGTAAGTTTCTTCATCGACACGCATTAAAGTTTGATCAAGAAGAGATTCTTCTGCCGCGCGTCGAGCAGCATCAATCATAAAGTCGGATCGTGTTTTGCCTTGAGTTTTTGCCGCTCTATCGATTAGATTGCGAATATCATGACGAATACGCAAGTTTACCGCATGAGTTTGTGTCTCGTTTATTGGGTTGTAAGACATAAAAATTATCTCCATTCAAATTTCAATTAACCATATCATAATACAGATACCTATTGTGTATCTATTTGATAAATTTATAGCCCTTTTAGAGATTGCTTTTTTAAAGTCATTCAAATCGTTATAATGTTTTTTTAAAAGGGTGTGATTAGATTTTCTAGTGCACCCCTGTATACACTCTACTCTGCTTTAGTATTCACTACTCACATTGAGTTTTAAAATCTTTTATTGAGACATTTATAATGTTAAACGGTCTAAAATTTAACGCCAGAATTTGGTTTTTCTTAGGTTTTTTGGCTTGTGCAGGATTATTAGGCATGGGCGCTTATTTTCAATTAGTTCAAAGATTAGAGCCTTGTCCGTTATGTATTTCACAACGCATAGCGATATTCTTTACTGGAATTATTTTTTTAATTGCAGCTATTCATAATCCTCTATCAGTCGGTGTTAAGCGTTATGCTATAGCGGGTACTGTTTCTGCTTTATTGGGGGCGTCAATTTCGAGTAGACATGTATGGTTACAACATTTACCACTTGATAAAGTACCCGAGTGCGGTCCTGAATTAAGCTATATGTTGGAGTATTTTCCGATATTTGATACTTTAAAATTTATGTTAAGCGGTACAGGTGATTGCGCTAAAGTGGATTGGACCTTATTAGGCTTTAGTATGCCGGTTTGGACTTTGTTGGCATTTTTAATATTAGCTTCTTTAAGTTTTTTACAGATTTGGAATACTCCTAAACAATAAATTATTCACTTAGCTATCTAATAATTTGCGATTTAAATCAAAAAGTCATAATTAATGCTCAAATTGCAAGTTGTTGCTCCGGTCATTTTTAGAGTTGCCATTCAAATTCCTGTTTATCGTGTATTTGATTATCTTGCTCCCGCTGATATTGATTTAAAAGCTATAAGTCCTGGTGCTCGATTAGAAGTGCCTTTTGGTAAAGCCAAAAAAATAGCTTATTTATTAGAAATTACTCAGCGTAGTGATATTGATATTAATAAGTTAAAGTCAGTCTTAAGGGTTTTGGATCGGCGGTCTTTATTATCAGCTAAAGATTTAAGTTTGTTGCAATGGGCGAGTGGTTATTACCATTACCCGATAGGTGAAGTAATTAGCACTGCATTTCCTATTGCTTTAAGGCAAGGTAAGCCAGCCGTTCTAAAATTTGAAAAGTATTATTGTTTAACGGATTCGGGAAAATCAACGGACTCTAATGAGTTAAAAAGGACCCCAAAACAAAAGAGACTTATAGATAAATTTCAAGCAATGGACGGAGAGTGTCTTTCAGAATCAGAATTAGCTGAATGGAATTCAAATTGGCGATCTACAGTTAACTCGTTAATTAATAATGGATTGTTAGTGCAGTGTGATGTTAATACCCGCAATGTTAACTCTAATGTAGTTATAAGAAATCCCGCCTTAACTTGTAACCCTCAACAACAAGATGCTATAGACAAGGTTTGCGCTCAATTGGGTAGTTTTAAAACTTTTTTGTTAGAAGGGGTTACTGGAAGTGGTAAAACTGAAGTTTATTTGCAGATTATTCAAACGGTTTTAGAACAAAACTTACAAGTTCTGGTGTTGGTGCCGGAAATTACCCTAACACCACAATTGGAAGAGCGATTTAAACACCGTTTTTCAGTTAATATTGCGGTTTCGCATTCTAAATTAACCGATAAACAGCGTCAGACAGCTTGGTTGCAAATGCAGACAGGACAATGCTCGATTATGTTGGGTACCCGTTCAGCCTTGTTTACCCCCTTAAAAAGACCAGGACTAATTATTCTGGATGAAGAACATGATGGTTCTTTTAAACAGCAAGAAGGTTTCCGTTTTTCAGCACGAGATGTGGCTTTGGTCCGTGCTAAATTATTAGCTATTCCCGTCGTTTTAGGTTCAGCGACACCTTCTTTAGAAAGTTTGCACAATGTTCAAAGACAGCGTTATGAGTTGTTGCATTTACCAGAACGAGCCGGTAACTCTGTTGAGCCTGTGTTGCAATTGTTAGATGTTAGAAATAAATCAATACAAGAAGGACTCTCAGAGCCTCTCATCGCAGAGATGCATAAGACGCTTGCAAATAAAGAGCAAGTTTTATTGTTTTTAAATAGACGGGGGTTTGCACCCACTTTAATTTGTCATAGTTGTGGCTGGGTGGCTAAGTGCTTGCGTTGTGATGCTAATTTGGTTATTCACTTTGATGAAGACCGATTACGTTGTCACCATTGTGCTCAAGAACATCGATTGCTTAAGCAGTGTCCTGACTGTAAAGGTGGGCAATTAATGCCTTTAGGTTTAGGGACTGAGCGTGTAGAACGGGTCTTGGTTGATTTATTTAAGGGTAAAGTAACTGTCAGGTTGGATAGGGATACAACGCAACGTAAAGGTGTTCTAGAAAATTATTTACAGCAAATAAATACAGGTACTGTAGATATTATTTTGGGTACTCAAATGTTAGCGAAAGGCCATCACTTTCCTAATGTTACTTTAGTTGCGATTTTAGATGTGGACGCCGGTTTATTTAGCATTGATTTTCATGCTTCAGAAAAACTCGCGCAGATGATAATCCAAGTTTCAGGGCGTGCGGGTCGAGCAGATAAGTCAGGTAAGGTGATTATGCAAACCCGCCAACCTGATCATCCTTTATTAAACACTCTAATTACGCAGGGATATAATAGTTTTGCTAAGACTGTTTTGGAAGAGCGGAAGGTTGCCGATTTGCCACCTTTTGGCTATCAAGCTTTACTTAGGGTGCAAGCATTTGAGCCTGATGCTCCCAAATTGTTTTTTCAGGCTATAGCAGATTTAATTCATAAATTTAACACGGGTCATACTTTAGTGTTAGGACCTGTTGCAGCGCCTATGGCTAAACGATCAGGTCAGTATCGGTATCAAATGTTGTTTCAAAATACTCAGCGGACACAATTACAAGCTTTTCTTAAGATGTTCGTGCCAGAACTCACTCAGCTTAAACAGGCTAAAAAAGTTCGGTGGTCGTTGGATGTGGATCCTGTAGATCTATATTGATATTGTTTGAATGGATAAACACGACAATTTAATGGATAATGCAGTTATATTTATCCGATTTAACTTCGCAGTGCAGCAATGAAACAAAAAATAGAGGACCTGATTCAACACGCTATTAAAACTCTTAAAGATGAGGGGGTTATTAGCTTAGAACTAAATCCACAGATTACAATAGATCGCGCTCGTGATGCTCAGCATGGCGATTTTGCATCTAATTTAGCTTTAATACTGGCTAAGCCGGCTCAATTGAATCCTAGAGAACTTGCTGTAAAAATCATTGCGGCATTGCCACAAGATGATGCTGTTACTAAAGTTGAATTGGCGGGTCCTGGGTTTATTAATTTTTTTATTAATCCAAATTCACAATATCAAATTGTTAGCCAGATTCATGAGTTAGGCAAGAACTACGGTTTAAGTAAAGTAGGCGCAGGTAAAAAGGTGCAAGTTGAATTTGTGTCAGCTAATCCAACGGGGCCTTTGCATGTTGGACATGGACGAGGTGCTGCTTATGGTTCTGTAGTTGCTGATTTGTTACAAGCTGTTGGTTTTGATGTGCATCGTGAATATTACGTAAATGATGCGGGTCGTCAAATGGATATCTTGGCGGCGAGTGTTTGGTTAAGGTATTTAGAAGAATGTGGTGAGATAGTTATTTTTCCTAGTAACGCTTATCGTGGTGATTATGTTCGTGATATTGCGAAAGATATTTATAAGAACTCAAGTAATGATTACCGACGTCCGATGGAGTTGGTATTAGAAAACACACCACCCGATGAACCAGAAGGTGGCGATAAAGACCTGTATATTGATGCCATAATTGAGCGCACCAAAACTTTATTGGGTTCGCAATATCGAGATTTTTTCCAAATTGGTTTAGAGAATATTCTGGATGATATTAAGGCTGACTTAGAAGAATTTGGTGTTAGTTATCAGCAATGGTTTTCAGAACGAGATTTGATGGATGACGGTTCGGTTCAAAAAGCTTTAGCGCGTTTAGAGGCGGGTGGACATTTATATCAACTAGAGGGTGCAACTTGGTTTGCTTCTAGTCAATTAGGCGATGAGAAAGATCGAGTGGTTGTTAGAGAAAATGGTCAATACACCTATTTTGCTTCTGATATTGCTTACCACATGAATAAATTGGATCGTGGTTTCGATCAAATTATAGATATTTGGGGCGCTGATCATCATGGTTATGTGCCTAGAGTAAGGGCTGCTATTCATGCTCTGGGTGCTGATGAGTCTAAATTAAAAGTACTATTAGTGCAATTTGCTGTTTTATATAGAGGTGCAGAGCGCGTGCAAATGTCGACACGTTCTGGTGAGTTTGTTACTTTACGAGAGTTGCGAAGTGAAGTGGGTAAAGATGCTGCGCGTTTCTTTTATGTGATGCGTCGATCAGAGCAACATATGGATTTCGATTTGCAATTAGCGACATCAAAATCTAATGAGAATCCTGTATTCTACGTCCAATATGCACACGCAAGAGTTTGCAGTGTATTGAGACAGTTAGATGAAAAAGGTTTTACTAGAAATATTGCTTTAGGTATGGAGAATTTAGCGCAGTTAAACTCGGAGCATGAGATTGCTATATTGGGTACCTTAGCACGCTATCCAGAAGTTTTAGAAAAAGCAGCTTTGCAATATGAGCCTCATCAAGTTATACATTATTTGCGTGATTTAGCTCATGAGTTTCATACATACTATAACGCCTATCAATTTCTTGTTGAAGAAGCCTGTATTCGTGATGCGAGATTAAATTTGGTGTGCGCTATTAAACAGGTTTTAGCAAATGGCCTAGGCCTTTTAAATATTAATACACCCGAATCTATGTAATGGCTAGAGATTATAAACCAAGAACACAAGAGAAAAAAAGTTGGGGCAATAGATCTGAATATAGACATAAATCCAGCTCTAACGCTAGTCTATGGAAGTGGATGTTGCTTACTGCAGTGATTATTTTATTTGCGGTGGGCTTGGTTTATTTATTGACGATGGCTTTTAAGAAAGATGAGAAAGCGATGACACTGCTCGTATTAGAAAAAACTACAGAGGTGAAACCCGAATCAGAAGTTAAGTTGGGTCCTAAGATTCCACAGTTCGATTTTTATACTATCTTGCCAGATAAAGAGGTTATAGTTCCTGAGTACGAAATTAAAACTCGTGCTAGGGAAGAGCGCGTAGGAAAGGCTAAAGAAACACATTACATTATGCAGGCGGGTTCTTTTAAAACGTTTAAAGAAGCAGAACAATTGCGCTTAAAATTAGCGACTATGGGAATAGAGTCTAAAATTGACAAAGGCAAATTGGGTGATGTTAATTGGTACCGAGTAAAGATGGGACCTTATACGCAGACAGATAGCGTCAATACCATTCGGGCAAGATTAAGACAGAACGGTATTGATATTCTTATAACAGAACAAGAATGATAAAAAATTAGCCTTCGGCTTCTTCTTTATCGTCATCAGTAGTCATATCAGAGATTTCTTTTAAACGAGATATGGCTTTATAGTTTATGCTGTTTTCAGGGTACATTCCATCCTCATCCGCTTCACCGGCATATTGTCCGGTTAATAATTCTAATGTTTCATTTACTGATCCCACAGCATAAACGGCAAATAATCCTTCAGCTACAGCATCAATAACTTCTTGTTTTAACATTAGATTACGCTTATTTGCAGATGGAATAATAGCGGCGTGCTCTCCTGTAAGTCCTCGGGCTTTACATAATCTAAAGTAACCTTCAATTTTTTCATTAATCCCTCCTACTGCTTGGACTTCACCGTATTGATTAACAGATCCGGTTACAGCAAAGGCTTGAATAATAGGGGTGCGAGTTAACGCGGAAATCAGGCAACAGAGTTCCGCTAGTGAAGCGCTATCTCCATCGATATAACCATAAGATTGTTCAATAGCGATACTTGCTGAAATAGCTAGTGGAAATTGTTGTGCGTAAGAGTGTCCTAGGTAGCCTGTTAAAATCATCACCCCTTTAGAGTGTATAGCTTGACCTAATTCCGCTTCTCTTTCTATATCAACAATACCTCTTGAACCAGGATAAACAGTCGTAGTAATACGAGCAGGAGCACCAAAGCTACTGCCACCAATTTCTAATACTGTTAAACCATTTATTTTGCCTATGGCTTCGCCTTTAGTATCAATAAGTATAGTGCCATCCAACATTTCTTCTAGTATTGCTTGTGATAAACGGCCATTACGATGCTCTCTAGCACTTAGTGCTTGTTCGATATGTACTTTATCAATTTCAGATTGCAGGGCTTGCTTACAAAATAAATTGGCTTCAGCAATGATATCTAAAGAGTCTTTAATGTGTGCGGAAAAATGATGCTGATTTTCAGAAAGTCTGCAACTATGTTCAATTAAACTCTTGATTGCTGCTCTGGTTAGTGGCTTAGAACCAGAGTCTTTAGCATGTGTAAGCATTAACAACGCGAAACCTTGGATGGATTCTTGATTGCGTGGAATATAATTATCAAAGTCCGCAAGGATTCTAAACATTTCATTGAATTCATCATCCATTTCTTCTAAAAGATAATAAATATCACGTGATCCAACTAAGATTACTTTAACATTTAAAGGGATGACTTCAGGTTTTAATGTAATGGTATTAATGCTAAATTCTGAATAAGGTGAATCAATTTCGATGCGTCCAGATTGTAAAGCGCGTTTAAGACCTTCCCAAACAGACGGATAGATTAATAGTTTTTCGGCATCTAGAATTAAATAACCACCGTTAGCTTTATGTAAAGAACCGGCGCATATTTTCTGGTAGTGAGTCACTAAAGTGCCTTGATCACTCACATACTCAATGCGGCCAAATAGGTTTTGATAAATAGGGTGTGGCTCATAAATTATAGGTGAACCAGACTCTACTTTATTATCAACAATAATATTAGGTGCGTATAGTTCATTTAGCGCAGTGCGTTTAGCCGCTGATTCTCTAGGGTCTGCTGTGCGTCCTGGCATTAAATAATCAGCAATTGTTAGCGTTAAATGCTTTCTGATTTCAGCTAAATAAGTAATAACGTCATCGATGTTTTGATATTTTTCATTTAGTTCAGAAAATATGGGATCGATGGCTAAACTGATGGTGTCACTATCGAGTTGTTTTATTTTATCAATCATGGTTCTGCGCCATTGGGGTAAATCCAATAACACTTCGCTTAAATTCACTTCTAGTTCTTCAACATGCTTATGAAAAATATCTCGTTCGGTTTGAGGCAGTTGTTGAAATTGCTCTTCGTTAAGCGATTTATCATTTCTAATAGGCGCAAAGGTAATCGATTCACTTTCTTTGAATAAAGCAATACTGATAGATTGAGCTTTTTTATCAACAATATCAATTGCAGCATTATAGTTTTGCCCAAATTGACGCTCAATAGCTGACTTTTTTTGTTGATAAGTTGGGCTTTCGAAAGCAGATGGAAAAGTCGTTAAAAGATCATCCAAAAACTTCTCAATATCTTTACTGAGAATTTGACCGTATTCGGGAGGTAATTCAAGAGCAATGGGCTCTCTGCTGTTATCAAAATTATCCACATAGGCATAGGAACAAGGTGCCGATTGGTTTTGTGCAACTTTTTCCAGATGATTCATGATCATCGTTAGACGACCCAGTCCAGTTTCGCCCATCACGAAAATATTATAGCCAGGGTTGTTCATTGCCACGCCAAACTCTAATGCAGATTGAGCTCTAGGCTGGCCTAAGATACCGTTATCTAAGCGAGGAACCTCAGCTAACTCAATGCCGTTTAGATCGATGGTAAGTTTAAGTGACTCAATGGGAAGCTTTAAATGACTGGACATGAAATAAGTTTAACAATCTACGTATAATAAATAATTGAGTATTCTAACATTTTTATAAGTTTGTTCTATAAGGCATCTGCTAATTTATTATTTCTAATAGCTTTATTTGCTTGCTTCGTTAGCCATATCAGCATAAAAAACAGCGCTATCAAGACGATAATAGTTGGTTTATCTCCTAAACGGGCATAAGGCGTTAAGCCCGTCATGGGGGCAATATAATTTGTTAGCACGGTTGTCTTAAATAGCGGTGCTTGTTGCACAATTTTACCTTTAGCATCCACTATGGCAGTCACTCCAGTATTAGTTGCGCGTAATAAATACCGGCCAGTTTCCAAAGCCCGCATTCTCGCTAACTGTAAATGTTGATGCGGTTCTATTGAGTCACCAAACCAAGCGTCATTAGTCACATTAATTAAAAAAGCCGCTTTATCTATATTAATAAGTCCAATTTGACCAAAAGCATCCTCGTAACAAATAGTGGTAATAAAAGCATAGCCTGAAGCCTTTAATAAAGGCTGCGTAAGCTCTCCTGCTGTAAATTGCCTCAGTTTTATCGATAGCCTATTAAGGACAAATCCAGACAGAGGTTGTAACGGCAAGTATTCACCAAAAGGTAATAAATGGCGCTTTTTGTAAATACCCGATTCTTCACCTAAGGTCATAACAGCATTAAATCTCTCATCAACTGCTTCGCCTTTTATGGGCAAACTAACCACGACCGTCGCATGATGCTGTTGTGCCTCTAGATTTAATGGTTGAATAAATCCATCATTAACTTCTGATAAATAAGCAGGAACGGCGGTTTCTGGCCAGATAATAAGCGCGGAATCCCAATGCGCTTCAGTAGCAGTTTTATACCAAAGTAATGTTTTGGCTTTATTTTCAGGCAACCATTTTTGATCTTGAGTTAAATTACCTTGTAATAAAGATATCTTAAGAGGATCGCCCTGTGTCTGTGTCCATTCAACTGTTTTAAGGGCAGCACCCAAGCCCCAAGTGCTTATTAAAATAACTAATAATTGGATTCTGTACTTAGGCATTTGAGCAATGCAAACAACCCCAGAAGCCGTTAAAGCCACAATTAAACCAGTGCCATAAGCACCAACAACAGGAATGTAACCGGCCAACGGTGAATCTAATTGCGCATAGGCAATTTGTAACCAAGGGAAGCCATTTAAAACAAGTTCGCCTCGCAAATATTCAACTAGAATCCAAACAACTGGAAGGGAAATAGCAGATACTTTAGCGTTTCTGTTTAATTGTGTTTTTGCTGAAATGTAACCGGCCATTCCGGGAAATACCCCCCAAAAAAGCACACATAAAAGACTAATAAAACAAGCGGTTAAGCTATTAGCGCCGCCGTAATCATGCAAGCTAATGTAAACCCAAGAAATACCTAAACCAAAAGAACCGATGCCAAAGAAATAACCGATAAGAAAAGATAGGTTTGGCGAGGTATTTTGCCAACTGAAAAAAAGTAGGCTAAGTGAAATGGGTGCAAGGTAAGCATAGTTAAAAGGCGCAAAAGCCAATGTGTATAAAACGCCAATGAGCAGGGCGATTATTTGCCAGTATTGATGTGCAAATTTTGGCATAGTGTTCTGATTTTAAGACTCATTCTAAAATTAGGATGATAAAGCTTTTGTTAATAATTAGGCAAATATGAGTAGCTAATAATTAGAGTTTATAAAGATATAAAGCCACGAATTACGTGGCTTTATATCTTTATTTAGGTAAATGCTTATCTCTCAAAATTACTCTATATTTTGAATCTGTTCTCTCATCTGCTCTATTAATACTTTTAGTTCAATAGAGATTTGGGTCATTTCTTTATCTGTTGATTTTGACCCAAGCGTATTAGCTTCTCTGTTAAGTTCTTGCATTAAAAAGTCTAAGCGTCTGCCGATGGGTTCTTTTTCGTTAAGTACTCTTAGAACTTCTGTAATATGGGTGTTTAATCGATCGAGTTCTTCAGTAATATCTAATTTCTGCGTAAGGTAGACTAATTCTTGTTCTAAACGATCAAAATCAGGTTGCACAACTAATTCGGTAACGCGATCAGTAATTTTAGTGCGAATTAATTGTAAGACATGGGGCATACGTTCGCTTGCCTGAGAGACAAAGCCTTGCATTTTGTGGCAACGTTCTTCGATTAAAACTTTAAGTTGAGCACCTTCACGTTCTCTAACTTCTAATAATTGTATTAAAGTTTGTTTTACTAAATGCGCCACACCTTCATTAAGGTGGGTTTTATCTGAATCAGCTTCTTGTTGAATCCCCGGGAAGGCTAAAACATCAAGTGCAGAGAATGATAATGCGGCTTGCATTTGTTCTTCAATTAGATTTGTTGCTTCCAGTAATGCTTTTACTGCATCAATATTGATGTTAAATGCACGTGTATTTTTTGTTTGTTTTTTATAACTCAGGGCGCACTCAATTTTTCCGCGATTAATTTTTGCGGTTAACATAGTTCGAATATCAGCTTCTAAAAAGCGAAAGTGTTCAGGTAATTTAAGTGTAATGTCACAGTAACGATGATTAACCGTGCGTAATTCACAGTTGAGCGTTAAGTCACCAATACTAGCTTCACTGCCAGCGTATGCGGTCATGCTTTTTATCATGATAAATCCAATAAAGTGCCGATAAACTTCAAAATTTAAGCATTCTAACCCGCTATGAGTGGTCTTGCACCATTTCATGGATTTTAGGGTGTAAATTTATTTTTTGACTTAATCTCGAATGTGATTTTATCCGTAAATTGAGCGTATTAAGCTAGCTGAGTTAATGTATACTTTGAAGTTTAAAATTTATCGGAATGAATATGAGACCAAGCGGACGCAACCCAGATCAACTCAGAGATATTAAATTTACCTGTGGCTTTACCAAACATGCTGAGGGCTCTGTGTTAGTTGAGTTTGGGGATACTCGCGTACTGTGTACTGCGAGTGTTGATAAAAGTGTACCGCGCTTTCTTAAGGGTAAAGGTGAGGGTTGGGTAACGGCTGAATATGGTATGTTGCCGCGCTCAACGCATACGCGTATGAATCGTGAAGCGTCTCATGGCAAACAAGGTGGCCGTACCCTTGAAATCCAACGCTTAATTGGCCGTTCTTTAAGGGCGGCTGTTGACTTAAAAGCTTTAGGTGAGCATACAATTACGATTGATTGTGATGTTTTGCAAGCCGATGGAGGTACGAGGACAGCCTCAATTACTGGGGGATTTGTGGCCTTATCTTTAGCTGTTGAAAAGATGTTAGAACGCAAACTGATTAAAACGAGTCCGATTCATGGGCAAGTAGCTTCAGTATCGGTGGGTATATTTAATGGGGTACCCGTATTAGATTTAGATTATGCAGAAGATAGTAATGCTGAAACGGATATGAATGTAGTAATGAATGATGCCGCTGCGTTTATTGAAGTACAAGGTACTGCTGAAGGCCATGCGTTTAGAAAAGAAGAGCTTGATGCGATGCTGGAGTTGGCTAGTGCGGGTATTAAGCAACTCTTAGAAAAACAACAGGCTGCCCTAGAAGGTAGTTTGTAATATACACATTTTCTTGAGTGACCCCTATGACATTTTTATCAGCACAACAGATTGTTTTAGCCAGCGGAAATCCAGGTAAGATTAAAGAAATTCAAGCCTTATTAGCGGGGCATCAAATTGTGGCTCAGTCGGCATTTAATGTAGCTGAAGCGGATGAAACAGCCTGTACATTTGTAGAAAATGCTTTGATCAAAGCCAGAAATGCCGCCTTACATTGTAATTTACCGGCTATCGCAGATGATTCTGGTTTAGTGGTTGATGCTTTAAATGGTTATCCTGGGGTTATTTCGGCTCGTTATGCAGGGGTTGGCGCAACTGATCAAGATAATATCAAGAAATTATTACTCGCTTTAGACGGCGTGCCAGAAGCACAGCGTACGGCACGCTTTATTTGTGTGATGGTTTTTATGGCACACGCTAATGATCCTTGCCCGATAATTGCTCAAGGTGTTTGGGAAGGTAAAATTTTAACGAAGCCTGCTGGATCAAATGGCTTTGGTTATGATCCCGTATTTTGGGTGCCTGATCATCAATGTGCCTCGGCTGAATTGTCTGCGGATGATAAGAATGCGATGAGTCATAGAGGTCAAGCAATTCGATCTTTAACCCAGATGCTTACTTTAAGTGCGCAATAAGTTTTAGCATTGATGAAGCCGATTAGTGTTATTGCGGAACAATTTACGGATAGCATTAACAGTATTACTTCTCTAGGTAATGGGCTTATTAATGATACTTATCGGGTAGTTTCCGATTCATCAAGTCTGGTTTTACAGCGCATTAATCAGCAAGTTTTTCCTGAGCCAGCGCAGATTATGGCTAATCTGCAACAATTAACGGCACATATTAGTCAAAAGTCACTTGAGTCTGTTAAGTTAAAAATTCCTGCTTTAATACCGACTCACATCCAGCAAGATTTTTTTGTAGATTTGCAGGGCCAATATTGGCGGGCTTTGCAGTTTATAGAAAATACCCAAAGCTTAGAGTTCTTAACTTCTTTACAGCAAGCGCAACAAGTGGGTTTTGCTTTAGGACACTTTCATTGTTTAGTAAGTGATCTTAAAGCGGATGGTTTGTATGATACTTTACCGGGCTTTCATATTACTCCGTCTTATTTTGAGCATTACCAAGCAGTTTTATCCCGTTATAACGGTCAGTTAAATAATTTTAGTGAGTTTTGCCGATATTTTATTGCTCAGCATGAAGCTTGGATACCTGTTTTAGAAAACGCTAAACACCAAGGTGACTTGGTATTAAGGGTTATTCATGGTGATCCTAAATTAAATAACTTTCTGTTTGATGCCAGTGCTGAATCAATCTTAAGTCTTATTGATTTAGATACGGTTAAGCCAGGTTTGGTGCATTACGATATTGGCGACTGTTTACGGTCTGCTTGTCATCAACTGGGTACTAATGAATTTGATTTAGAAATTTGCCAAGTCATTTTAAAAAGCTATTTAGCTGAGGTTAAAGGTTTTTTTTCTGTAGCAGATTATGACTATTTGTTTGCAGCCATTCAGTTGATTCCTTTTGAATTAGGTATGCGTTTTTATACGGATTACTTAGAAGGTAATCGGTATTTTAAAGTGACTGATCCAGAACAAAATTTACAGAGAGCGGTTGCTCAATTTCAATTATCAGCCAGTATTGCTCGTCAAGAGCTAGCAATAAAAGCCATTATTAATCAGTTGCAGTTGTTATGAGTCAATTAAGTTTAGCTGAATTACTACAGATCTTTCCGTATGCTGGGGAAGTAATGTGGATAGGTGTAAGGCCCGCTAAAGGCGAGCCTATGATAGTGGTAGATGAGGTATTAACTGATACGCGATCGGGTTTAATGGGCGATCGATATAATGGTAATAGTGGCCGGAGACAAGTCACTTTATTACAATATGAGCATTTAGCGGTACTGGAATCTATGTTGGGTAAAGAAATTCCGCCAGAAGTTTTACGGCGTAATTTGCTGATAAAAGGTGTTAATTTATTGGCCTTAAAAAATTGCAAATTTAAGATAGGCGCTGCGGTCTTTCAAATGACGGGTTTGTGTCATCCGTGTTCAAAGATGGAAAATAAAATAGGATCAGGGGGTTATAATGCAATGCGCGGCCATGGAGGAATTAATGCCCAAGTGTTGCAAGGTGGCCTAATAACAGTAGGTGATAAAGTAACGGTAATGAAAGATTAGCTGTTTTTTTATGCAATTAATCATATTATGTAATACCTACATTTTGTTTACCTGCTGGACAAGTTTTAATAATTAACTTACGATTCACTCAGTTTTAATTGCTATTAGAATAGATCCTTATGAAAAAATTATTTAGTTTTACATTTTTAGTGTCAATATTGGCTGGTAGCCCGATGGCTAATGCGCAGAGTCAACAGGCTGTTGATCCTTTGTTTGTGTTGTTAGATGTAGTGTTATATAGACCTGTTGGTCTGGTTGTTACAGGATTAGGTACGGCGGCATTCGCAGGTATTAGTCCCTTAGTAGCTTTAGCTTCTATACCAAAGCCACATGATGCCTTTAAAAAAACTGCAGGTATTTTAGTCTTGGCTCCTGCTACTTATACATTTGTTAGACCATTGGGAGACAAAGGGTTTCCATATGATGAGTCTGCTGATCGACATTTAAGGGATTTACCAGATATTAATTCTACTATTAAGTTGGATCCATCACCGGTGGTTGCTCCAGTTGCACCTAACGTTAATCCACCAGCAGCTAAGCCAGCGATAGTTAACGGATTATAATCAAACGAATATTTAGAGATTATTGTTGTTACGGTTTTGTTAAGAGTTATTAGATTAGCTTAACAATATGGGGAGAAACAATTTTAATAAAAAAGGCTTAGTGTTTAATAAGCCTTTTTTATCAGTAAATCATTTACTTTTTATGCTTTGGGCGGTACATAGCCATTTGGCATATCATTGTTGTTTTCAAATAGAAATTTAGTTCTTTCTTCAGCTAAAAACGCGCGAGCTTTAGGGTCGAAACTCGCCAATCTATTTTCATTTATAAGCATAGTTTGTTTGCTTAGCCAATCTTTCCAAGCTTGCTTTGAAATATGCTCATAAATTTCTTGGCCATTTGGCCCAGGAAAAGGTGGTTCATCAAAACCTTCTGCCAATATGCCAAGTTTTACGCAGTTAACTATTCTAGTCATTGTTTTTCTCAAGTATATTTTGTTGAAGTAATAATTTAATCGGTGCAGGTAAGCCAAGGCTACCCATGTTTGCCTCTTTATACCAGACACTTCGATTAGCTTCCAACACAAAATTTATAGGGTTATCTGTTTGGACGATTAAGGTGCTGTAGTCTAAATGATAATGAGAAAATGTGTGGCGTTGTGGGGCTATAGTTTTTGATTTTAGTATAGTTAGTTGTTTAGTATTACACCAGTCTAACGCTGAACTAATACTATCAAATTCAGGCAGGCTCCATAAGCCCCCCCATATTCCGGTAGGAGGTCTTTTTATGAGTGCTATTTCTTGATGTGTGTTTTTTAGCAATAAAAAGGTGAGTTGTTTTACTGGAATGATCTTAGATGGCTTAGGTGTGGGTAATAAATGTACTGACTCAGTAGCATTTGCAAAACATTGACTATTGAGTGGACATTTATAACAAGCTGGTTTGCTTCGCGTACAAACGGTAGCCCCTAAATCCATTATGGCTTGAGTGTAATCAGCCACTCGATGTTGAGGGGTTAAGTTTTTGCTAATGCCCCATAATTGTTTATTTACTACAGTGCTTCCTGGCCAACCTGATATCCCTTTAAAGCGCGCTAATACTCTTCTAACATTACCGTCAAGAATAGGATGGCTGTTTTGGAATGCAATGCTTAAAATTGCGCCGGCTGTAGATTGACCAATGCCAGGTAAGGCTATTAATTCGTCTATATTATTTGGAAAATAGCCTTGTCTAGTGATAATTTGCGCGCTCTTGTGCAGATTACGTGCTCTTGCATAATAGCCTAAACCAGACCATAGAAGTAACACAGCATCAATAGGTGCTGCAGCTAAATCTTCAATATTAGGAAATTGGGCAATAAAGTTATGAAAATACGGTATAACTGTTGTTACTTGAGTTTGTTGGAGCATTGTTTCAGATAGCCAAACTCGATAGGGAGATATATTTTGTTGCCAAGGCAAGTCTTTACGGCCATTTAAGTCAAACCAATTGAGGATATTTTGTTGAAAATCTATAGGATCCATAAAATTAAGAGGTGCGTGGATAACTTAATGACAACATTGTAAGCACAATAAATATTTGGTTTAAATAAGGTTTAATACTTGGCTATTATCGAATATCATGTGGCTTTAGGGCCAGATAAATTCTAGAATTTATTTATCATTAATAATAAAAATTATCAGAGAGGGTAAGGTATGGCGTTCATCGCAATATTATCCGCAATTGCGGTTGTCGTATGGTTTTATAAAAGCGCTATAACTGTAGGTCAAAATGGGGTTAAATGGTCTGCAGTGGGAGTTGTTGGTTATTGGATTGCTTGGTGGATAGTTAAGCTTACCGTGGTTAGTGCTTTAACTGGTCTGACCGCTAAAGGTGCGTTTATAGGTTTTATCGTGTTGTTGTTGCCCACTTTGGCAGGTTTAACAACGGTGTTCTTAGTAAGAAAAAGATTATTGGTAGACGTTGTTAATAAATAGTAAATTAAGGTGCAAGCATTCAAAAATGCTTGCACCTTCTACTGATTATAATTTATCAGCGTTTTGATCTAAGTATTCCGCAACGCCAGCAGGGCTTGCATTCATACCTTTGTCGCCTTTGTTCCATCCTGCAGGGCAAACTTCACCGTGTTCTTCATGGAATTGCAGAGCGTCAACCATACGTAGTAATTCATCCATGTCACGACCTAATGGTAGATCGTTAACAACTTGGTGACGAACTACGCCGTTAGTATCAATTAAGAACGTGCCACGGAATGCAACACCACCGGCAGTTTCAACGTCATAATCTTTAGCGATGCTGTGTGTTAAGTCAGCTGCCATTGTGTAACGAACTGCACCAATGCCACCTTTATTGATTGGAGTGTTACGCCATGCGTTGTGTGTGAAGTGTGAGTCAATAGAAACTGCAATCACTTCAACGCCACGGTTAGTAAATTCATCCATACGGTGATCCAATGCAATTAATTCACTTGGGCATACGAATGTAAAGTCTAATGGGTAGAAAAATACAACAGCATATTTGCCGCTAGTTGCATCAGAAAAGTTGAATGAGTCAACTATTTCACCGTTTCCTAGTACGGCAGGAACTGTAAAATCAGGGGCTTGTTTACCAACTAATACGCTCATTGTTTATCTCCAAAAAAATTCGAAAAAGCAAAAGGTTATGAATTTCAGTACCAGTAACTAATGTAGTGGTATCGATATATTCTACACTGAATTAGTTGGTAAATGTCTAGTGTTCTTGTCTAAGAATTTGCTTTTTTTCAAGAAAGTGCAATATTTGCAATATTAAAGTTACAAAAATATTACATTATTGCAATTTAGAGTCTATAATTGATTCTAACAGTTAGGCTACATAGTATTGCCGTTAACTTCAAATTATTATAATCCTTCGTAAAGAGGTGTATTTTGCCAAAAAACAAACATATAACTGAGCCGGATTTATTTGGCTATCAAGTGCGTATAGTTAGGCGTGGTAAAGAGAGTAGTCGTTATTTTTCTCATAAACTATGGGGGAATAAATCTAAATCATTAAATGCGGCAATCACCTGGCGAGATCAGATGCTAGTCGTGTTAAAAGGGAGTAAGACACGCTTTTTAAAACCACCAAAAAATAAAACCACCACAGGTGTAACGGGTGTGTCCAGAACGATTAAGTATGATCATAGAAAAGATAAGAATTATCTTTGTTATACCGTTTTTTGGGTGAGTAATGGCAAGTCAAGAAATAAAACTTTCCAAGTGGGTAACGTAGACAAAGTGACTGCTGATGATGAGTTACATGCTTTTAGAACGGCTAAATTATTTAGAATCTGTTACGAGGTCTCTATAGACAACGATATACCTTTCTATGATGATAAGTTTGTCGGTTGGAAAAAAGTGCGTTTATATGATGATCCAGAGTTAGGTGCGGTAAATTAATCAATAATATTTATTATTTCTGTGTTGATTTTGTTGGGCTGTGAGTATTTTAATCCATTTTACTTTGCAGCCATAAATTCAATCAGAAATATTAAATTGCTCAATAATTCCATCAAGTTCATCAAGGCTTGAGTAGTTAATAACTACTTTTCCAGAACCATTGCTTTTGTGATCAATAGTTACTTTGGCGCCCAACTTTGCGGTTAGGCTGTTTTGTAGTCTCAAGGTGTCGTTATCAATAGTTTTCACAATAGCTACTTTGGGTTCAGCCTGGCTTTCTTTAACTAAGCGTTCTGTAGCTCTGACTGTTAACCCTTCTTTAGCGACTTTATTGGCTAAGGTGACTTGCTTGATACCTTCAACACCTAATAAAGCACGTGCGTGTCCCATTTCTAATTGATTATTGGCTAAAAGTTTTTTTACCTCGTGATGTAATTCTATTAATCTTAAAAGATTTGTTACAGTGGTTCGTGACTTACCAATGGCTTCGGCGACGTGTTGATGGGTCATTTCAAACTCATCAATTAGGCGTTTTAAGGCTTCGGCTTCTTCTAAAGCATTAAGGTCTTCTCGTTGAATATTTTCAATAAGAGCCATGGCCATGGCCGATCGATCATCAATTTCTTTTATCACGACGGGAACTTGAATTAAGCCCACAACTTGTGCTGCTCGCCAGCGTCTTTCACCCGCGATGATTTCATATTTTTCAAACCCAACTTTACGCACCAAAATCGGTTGAATAATACCTTGTGCTTTAATTGAATCCGCTAGTTCTTGAAGTTTCTCAGGATTAATGTCTTGCCTAGGTTGATATTTGCCGCGTTGCAGATATTCAATAGGCAGTGTTTGAAGATGTTGTTTATCCTTAGGGTCTTTAACAGAAACATCACCTAATAAGGCATCTAGACCTCGACCTAATCCACGTTTAGTTGAAGACATTTTTTCTCTTTATTATGGGTAATAGTAGTTAAAACTAAAGTAAGTATTTTAGTAGGTCTTTAGTCAATTATATTATTCAGATACTCTATTTATGTTTAAGGATAATCTTAACGGTTTAATAGCAACTCTTCAAATTCAATTAATAACGCCATTAAACTTTCAGCTTCTTTTAATAAATGTGAGGCATTTGATAAATGACTTTCTTCTTGATAGGATAAAGTACTAGAGCTGCTTTTAATAATATTACCATCAGCTATTTGTCTTATATACTCATCTGGCGTTTGGTTATTAGCATTATTTGAGTTTAGTTGGTTATTTGTACTTAATTTATTGTTGGCTTCGGTATCAGTACGTTGTGCTTGATTATCTTCAAGTGTTGATACATTAACAAGTAATGCTTCAAGCCCACGGCCTAGGCCTCGTTTTTTTATGGACATGCGTTTTATTTGTTTATGTTGATCATTTCTTTTGCTAGGGCGATATAAGCTAAAGTACCTCGCGAAGTCTTATCATAGTTAATAACTGGCAAACCATGACTTGGCGCTTCAGCTAAGCGAATATTTCTTGGGATGCAAGTTCTAAAGACTTTATCTCCAAAGTAGCGAATCAATTGTTCAGATACATCTTTTGTAAGACGATTCCTATCATCGTACATTGTTCGTAAAATACCTTCTAGGTGTAGGTTAGGATTCACAGTATTTTGAATATTTTGCAAAGTGCTCATTAACGCAGAGATCCCTTCAAGAGCGTAATACTCACATTGCATAGGTATTAATAAACTATCTGCTGCCACCATCGCGTTTAAAGTTAACATGTTTAAAGATGGCGGGCAGTCTATAAGAATATAATCAAAGTCGTCTTTTATAGAATTTAAGGCATCTGAAAGTCTTAACTCTTTACGATCGGCATGAATTAATTTGATTTCTGCGGCTGTTAAATCTTCATTGCCAGCAATGACAGAAAGTTTAATGTTTTCTTGATAAATAATGGTTGCAGCAGCCGGTACGTCTTCCATTAATAAGTCGTAGCTTGAGTATTTAACTTGTTGTTTATCAACACCACAACCCATGGCTGCATTACCTTGTGGGTCAAGATCTATTAATAATACGCGTTTTTTAGCAACCGCTAAACAAGCGGCTAAGTTAACACTGGTGGTCGTTTTTCCTACGCCACCTTTTTGGTTGGTTACGGCAATTATTTTTCCCACGCAGTTTCCTCGAATTATTTAGTTAATTGAATTTTAACCAGACATCTTTCCGCATCTACATCTGGAACATGGATAGGAATAATGGTTGTTTGAGCGTTTTCTAGTTCGGGAATATCAGTTGCTTGGCCTTTCATGGCTAATAATATACCCTGCTCTGATAGTAAACGGGTTGTTAATGCTAAAATATCTGGCAAACTCGCGAATGCACGCGTGATAACTGTATCAAAGTTTAGCTCAGGTTGGTATTGTTCTACTCTTGTGTGACAGACAGTAATGTTTTTAAGTCCTAATTCCAGAATAACTTGTTGTACAAAGCGTGTTTTTTTAGCATTACTATCTAATAAGGTAAATTCTATATCGGGATAGAAGATGGCTAATGGTATTCCTGGTAAGCCTGCACCTGTGCCAATATCTATGATTCTAGGGCCTTGTACATAGGGAGCAACTGCTAAGCTATCTAATATATGAAGGCCAATCATGGCCTCTTTATTTCTAATAGCTGTTAAATTATAGGCCTTATTCCATTTTTCAAGTAATTGCACAAACGCTAATAGTTTCGCAACTTTATGTTCCTCTAAATCGATATTAAGCGCTACAAGACCAGTAAGTAGAGAATTTTTACAGGATTCCATTAGGCAGTTTTCTTTTTTAAATAAACTAATAATAACGATATAGCTGCGGGTGTCATGCCAGGAATACGTGAAGCTTGGCCTAATGTTTCTGGGCGTTGAGCTTTAAGCTTTTGGCTCACTTCATTCGATAATCCGGGGACGATGGTGTAGTCTAAGCTGTCAGGTAGTTTTAGATGATCATAGCGCGACGTTTTATCAATTTCGGTTTGTTGTCTAACAATATAACCAGCATATTTCGCTTGAATTTCGACTTGTTCACCTACATGTTCATTGATCGTTTCGCCACCTTCTAAGAAACCTAATAAGCGTTGTACGTCAACCTCGGGTCGACGCAATAATTCCATTAAATTAGCTTCTTTGAGTAAAGGCTTACCCCAAATATCGGCAACTTGGGTTGCTTCGGGTGTTTCGGCTCTGATCCATTTTTTCTTTAAGTCTTCTTGTAAAGTAGATATAGACTCGCGTTTAGTTTCAAAGGCTTGCCAGCGGTCATCATCCACTAAACCTAATTCACGACCTTTTTCGGTTAAGCGTAAATCAGCGTTATCTTCACGTAATAACAAGCGATATTCAGCTCGACTAGTAAACATACGGTAAGGTTCTTGCGTACCGCAGGTAATTAAATCATCAATCATAACACCGATATAAGCTTGGTCACGCGTTGGGCACCAACTTTCTAATCCTAGTGATAAACGCGCAGCATTAAGTCCAGCGATTAACCCTTGAGCCGCCGCTTCTTCATATCCGGTAGTACCATTTATTTGGCCGGCAAAAAACAAAGCATCTATGTGCTTGGTTTCTAATGACATTTTCAGGTCGCGAGGATCAAAAAAATCATATTCTATTGCATAGCCAGGGCGAATAATTTCGGCATTCTCAAAACCTAACATGGAACGTACAAATTCATATTGCACGTCGAAAGGTAAACTGGTGGAAATGCCGTTAGGATAGATCTCATGTGTATCTAAACCTTCGGGTTCTACAAAAATTTGATGAGTGTCTCGATCCGCAAAGCGAACAATTTTGTCTTCAATAGACGGGCAGTAACGCGGACCAATTCCTTCAATGACGCCAGAATATAAGGGGGATCTGTCTAAGCCCGCCCGAATAATGTCATGTGTTTGTGTGTTTGTGCGTGTAATGTAACAAGGGATTTGTCGGGGGTGTTGCTCGCGTTTACCCATAAATGAGAAAACTGGCAAGGGAGTATCTCCATGTTGTTCTTCTAATTTACTAAAATCGATAGTTTTGCCATCAATACGTGGCGGTGTTCCGGTTTTTAAACGATCAATTCTAAAGGGGAGTTCACGTAAGCGTTCAGCTAGAGTGACAGAGGCTGGATCCCCCGCTCTACCACCGCTATAGTTTTCTAAACCAATATGAATTTTACCCGCTAAGAAAGTACCTGCAGTTAAGACGACGGCCTTTGCTCTAAAATCCAAACCCATTTGGGTTTTAACGCCGACTACTTTATTTCCTTCAACAATTAAATCTGAAACAGTTTGTTGGAATAAAGCTAAGTTGGGTTGATTTTCTAAGGTAAATCTGACCGCTTGTTTATACAGCTTACGGTCTGCTTGCGCTCGAGTCGCTCTGACTGCCGGGCCTTTGCTAGCATTTAATGTACGGAATTGAATGCCACCTAAATCAATGGCTTTTGCCATAATGCCGCCTAAGGCATCAATTTCTTTAACGAGATGACCTTTACCGATACCGCCTATGGCAGGGTTGCAGCTCATTTGGCCTAATGTTTCAATATTTTGTGATAGTAATAAGGTTTTTGCACCACATCGCGCAGAGGCTAAAGCCGCTTCAGTACCCGCATGTCCGCCACCCACTACAATCACATCAAAATCTTTTTTAAATTTCACAAGCTTTTTACACTCTAAGTCGCTATATTAAATCGTGTCAACTTGACATACTATTACTATTATAAGAGGTAAACCATGAAAAAACGTAACATTCCTGAAAATATTGCCACAGCGCCCATTAATAATTTGGTTGCGAAGTTTGCGCATCAGTTTAATAAAGCCCAGGTTTTTGAAGATAAAAATAAATATCATCGTAATGCAAAACATAGAAAGCAGGACATTTCTCAAATAATTTTTGCAAAAGTTATTTGAGAAATTTCTTGTTAAATTAACTAAACAATAAAATGCAAAAAAGCTTAGTCTTCTTTGTTAAATGAGTATCTTGTAAATATAAAAAACCTAAAAGACATTGTTGCCATTTAGGTTTTTTTAAATAGATGAAGTTATTATTTAGCGGATTTTTCTGGCGTAGGCACAGGGACTGGAACAGGCTCTGGAGTTGGTGCGGTGATTTCTGTAGTTTGATGTTTTGCCATTTCTTCAAGTTTTGCTCTTCTATTGCCTTCACCATAAAGTGTTGCAGTAATCATGAACAATACCATTGTAATTGCAAGAATCATAAATCTAGAGGGGTTCTTTAAAAAAAACAAAGGCCATTTAGGTTTATACATGCCCAAACAGAAAATAAGAACTGTCCAGAAGAGTAAAGTAATAGAAGTATTAATCATCATATTCATTGTGCTGACCTGTTAAGCTGTAATGAGAGGTGTGCATTATTATTAAGTCGACTAGTGATTGCAAGTTTCTAGTTGAATTAATAGTTTCAGAGTTTTGTTTTTGGTAGTGTCTTTATAGCGCTATCATTGAAAAAATCAAGCGTACTTAAGATCATTCATTAAATCTCTTACGGAGTCCTCACAACCACCACAACCGGTGCAAACCCCTGATCTATCTGACATTGCCTCAAAGTTGGTGCAACCTTCTTTATATAGAGTTTTAATCTTGCTGGGACTTGTGCCGGTACAGTGGCAAATAATTTCTTCATCTTGTTCGGTGTTAAAGGTGTTCATAGTACTTTGTTGTTATAAGAAAACAATAATCTTGCAGTTTTATAGTATTAAATTATAGATTCAAAGGGTTATTAGGATCTATTCCCGCCATAAAAGGTAATCCTCTATTTTGATTGGTTAATTGATAGATTTTTCCTAACCAATTATTAAATACAGCTTTTGCCGTATCCTTCCATGTATTGTCGATGTGTTCCAGTACTTCCGCTTCAGGAAAAGCATCTAAGGGTTGTTGCTCCTGTTTAGCCGTTCTTACGTGTGATTCATATGTTGCTAACAAAGAGAGTAAAGTCTCATCGAAGTAATGCTCAGGCAAAGGCGGATAATCAGAGCGTTCATTCAAATAAAAGCGCATAATTTCGCGTTTGTATTCCTTGAGTAAACTGATATCGTCGTATTCTGGATGGCCTTGAAAGAACACAACCCTAAAGCCATCAGGACTCACTGCTAGGTGAACACCTGCTTCTCTACTTGCGGCTAAAACGATAAGACCATTGCGTTCCATGTCACTCTGAAAGACTTCATTAAAACGTGAATGAGGTACGTCAAAGCGGGTGTTGATTTCTGCAATTAAGGGATGCGTTTTATTAAGTAGTTTATGCGAGAAAACGCCCCACCGTTTACTAGGTAAACGGGTACGTTCAATACCATAACAATATTGAATTACGGCATGAGTCGCTAAACATGAACACATGATAGACGTGACATTTTCTTTTGCCCACGTAAAAACTTCCATTAAAGGCTCCCAGAAATCTTCTTCGGGTAAGCGATCATGGACCACATTAGCACCGCTAATGATTAAAGCATCTAAACCCTCGCGTTGGATTTGAGAGAAGGGTTCATAGTATTTTTCGATATGCGCTTGTGCTTTAGCACCACGTTTTAAACCGGGCACCGTAAAAGGGTGCACATGAAACTGCACTATTTGATTACACGCCCCCACTAAGCGAAAGAACTGCCTTTCGGTGGCTTCTAATGCGGCGTCAGGCATCATATTCAGCAAGCCGATGTGGAGTTCTCTAATATCTTGCTGACTCGCTCTTTCTGGAGCTAATATTTCTTCGCCTTCATCATGCAGGCGTTTAAAGGTGGGTAGGTCAATATGAGCGACTAGTGGCATAGTTTCAGTATTCTAGTATTCAGGCGTGTTTAGCTAAAGCATCAGTAACGAGCTTGATAAAATCGTCTTCGTTATTTACTTTTGCAACATCATTCGCATCTACGGTATAACCATATTCATCAGCAATGGCTTGATAGCGAGGAATTCGTGCTTTAAACAATTCAGGAAATACCCAAGTCACAAATTCATCGGGTGGCATTAGATCTGTTGATGCATAATTTTTTAAGCTTAAAAACTCAGCTAATTTTTCATCTAAAAAAGCTTCACGGTAATAAAGTGGCTTTGGATCCGTTTTAGCGCGTTCAATAATAGTTTGTTCTAAAGTAGGTGGAATTTTGATATAAATAATCAGCGTATTTTCTGCTAAGGTCTTTAATACTTTTAGATTATCAAGTTCACAAACACTGCCACCTGCATCATTTATGAAGTGATGATAGCCATAGATATCTTCAGCTTTATGAATAAACTCCGGCACATCATTCATTGCCGCGACTTCAGCTTGGTGATGTAAGAGTTGCCTGCGTTTAAACTCAAGTAAAGACATACCACCTTTTTCAGGATTTCCTAATTTTCCTAAGAAAGTAGAAACGGGCGCTAAGTTATCAACGGTAATTTTATTAGAGATATATATAGAGTCAGACATTAACAAATCGCGCAAAAATGGCACGCTCATGGCCTGACGCTTGATATTATCTAAGATGGGTTCTCTTAAATATTTAGTACCAATTCGGTAGTCACCCGAATAATGAAACCACTTAGCTTTAGGGAGTTTATTCGCTAATGTTGTTTTACCAGCCCCCGACATGGCTAGCAAAGTAATCCTTTTTGAGGGCCAGTCTAAGAATTCCTGTGGACTCATTCTCATATAAAGATTTCCTTATTAATCTAAATAATCTTCAAGATCTACATCTTCTGGATTAGGTTTATGCTCGTCAGGGTCGGAATAGCCTAAGTCATCTGACTCAACATCATCAAAGGGGGCGCTCCAATCTTCGGGGTCTTCAATGTAATCAAAAGTCGATGTAAACCAGCTTTCATTGTCATATTCACCAATATCTCCATTGGCATATTGGACTTCAATGGCTTCGTCTTTTTCGTCAATAGCGACAACTTTGAATGTTAAGTTGTTTTCTACATCTTTGTACCAACTGCCAATACTGGGTTCTACTACAGTAGTCATGATTGTCATCTCGTCGATTTGTAAGAATAGTTTCTAAGAATTATTTTAGTTAAGACTTTAAGTAATGCAAGTTTAACTAAATTGATAACACTTTTTTACGGGCTGATATATTAGCATTTTGCATCTTATCACGCCTGATAGTTACATTCTATAAGCCTTAATTGCAAATTATGCCTACTTTGGGGATAATATTCTATTACGCATTATTTAGTATGCTGCTGAATAGACTTTGTAACTCGCCATACGCTCATTAAGAGCTTGTATGCAAGCTTTGGAATACGCAATGAAAAAGACCATGTACGAAAAAATTTGGGACAGTCACCTTGTAGTTGACGAGGCTGGCCAGGCTCCCTTGCTTTACGTTGATCGCCATTTGATGCATGAAGTAACCAGTCCCCAAGCTTTTGAAGGCTTAAAAATATCAGGACGTAAAGTTCGCAATCCGCATAGTATTTTAGCCACAATGGATCATTGTGTACCGACTAAAAATAGAAATCTGCCGATTGCAGATCCTATCGCTAAAAAACAAATTGAAACCATGGCGGACAACTGCCGCGAAAATGGTTTAAACCTTTATGACATGCAAAATCCAAACAACGGTGTAATTCACGTTGTGGTACCTGAGCACGGTTTTGTGCATCCCGGTATGGTGGTTGTATGTGGTGATAGCCATACAGCAACGCACGGAGCCTTTGGCGCTTTAGCTTTTGGTATTGGTACTTCTGAAGTTGAACATGTCATGGCAACTCAAACGTTGCCACAAAAGAAATCTAAAACCATGCAAGTCGTGGTCAATGGTTCTTTATCTAAATATGCCTCTGCAAAAGATATCGCTTTAGCCATTACCGGTAAAATTGGTACAGCGGGTGGTACGGGTTATGTTATTGAATATACCGGCTCTGCTATTAGAGAATTATCGATGGAAGGTCGTATGACGCTTTGTAACATGGCGATTGAAGCCGGTGCCAGAGCAGGTCTAGTAGCTCCAGATGAAAAAACCTATGAATATTTAAAAGGTCGTGAGTTTGCGCCTGCTGGCGATTATTGGGATCAAGCGGTCGCCTATTGGAAAAGTTTAACCAGTGACGAAGGTGCTGAATTTGATACGACTATCGTGCTTGAGGGTGCGGATATCGCGCCACAAGTATCATGGGGAACTTCACCAGAACAAGTAGTTGGCGTTGATGGCGTTGTACCTAGTCCAGAAAGTTTTGCTGATGAAGGTAAACGTAAAGCTTGTGAAGGTGCTTTAGCTTATATGGGCTTAACAGCGAATACTAAAATCACTGATATCCCTGTTGATTTAGTCTTTATTGGTTCTTGCACTAATGGCCGTATTGAAGATTTTAGAATCGCGGCAGAAGTTGCAAAAGGCACTAAAGTAGCTCCGGGTGTTACAGCTTTAGCAGTGCCTGGCTCTTACCATGTTAAAAAACAAGCTGAAGACGAAGGTCTAGATAAAATCTTTATTGAAGCTGGTTGGGAATGGCGTGATCCAGGTTGCTCTATGTGTTTAGCGATGAACGGTGATGAGTTAACGAAAGGTCAACGCAGTGCATCGACTTCAAATCGTAACTTTGAAGGTAGGCAAGGCAAAGGTGGCCGTACGCATTTAGTATCACCTGCAATGGCTGCAGCAGCAGCGGCGGCTGGTCACTTTGTTGATATTCGCACCCTTTAATTAATAGACAGAGCAAAAATTATGGAACCGTACTTAAAGCATGACAGTGTTGCTGCGTTAATGGATCGTAGCAATGTAGACACAGATCAAATTATTCCTAAACAGTTTTTAAAGAAAGTAGAGCGCAGTGGCTTTGGTATTCACTTATTCCACGACTGGCGTTATAACGATGACGGCACAGATAACGCTGAGTTTGAATTGAATAAACCTGCTTTCAAAGGCGCTAAAATTTTAGTCGCTGGTGATAACTTTGGTTGTGGTTCTTCTCGTGAACATGCGCCATGGGCGATTGCAGATTATGGCTTTAACACCATTATTTCTACTAGTTATGCCGATATCTTTTATAACAACTGTTTTAAAAATGGCATCTTAGCTATTCGCGTGAGCCAAGAACAGTTAGATAAAGTGATGGCAGAAATCAGCGCTAACGAAGGTGTGCGTTTTACGGTTGATTTAGAAAATCAACAAGTGATTACGCCAGCGGGCAATGGCTTTAGTTTTGAAATTGATCCATTCCGCAAAGGTAACTTGTTAAGTGGTTTAGACGATATTGGTTTAACTCTTAAGCATGTAGATAAAATTTCGGCTTACGAAGTACAACACAAACAAACTTTCCCTTGGCTTTGGGCTTAATTTAATTAACGCTCACTCAGTACTTTAACAACACAGGCTTCGCTCACCATGTCCACAGCTCCAAGAACACTCCAACTGATGGACACCACCTTGCGTGATGGTGAGCAAACGCAGGGTGTTTCATTTACCCCTACCGAAAAAGTAACCATCGCAAAAGCTTTGTTGCAGTCATTACGCGTGGATCGTATAGAAGTGGCTTCGGCGCGGGTGTCTGAGGGTGAGAAAGAAGCCGTTACCAGTATTAATCAATGGGCTAAGCAAGAAGGCTTTGATGGCTGTGTTGAAGTTTTAGGTTTTGTTGATCATACTAAAAGTGTTGATTGGATTTTAGAAACCGGTGGGCGAGTAATTAACTTGCTCACTAAAGGTAGTGAAAAACATTGCCGTGAGCAATTAGGTAAAACTTTAGAACAACATACCGTTGATATCTTACAAACCGTTAATTACGCCTTAGAAAAAGGCTTAACCGTTAATGTGTATTTAGAAGATTGGTCGAACGGTTATCAAAATAGTCCTGAATATGTTTATCAATTAATGGAAAACCTACGTCATGTAGGTATTCATCATTTTATGTTGCCAGATACCTTAGGGGTTTTATCACCCGAAGAGGTCTTTGAGTATCTGAGTGATATGTGTCAGCGTTACCCAGAAGCGCATTTTGATTTTCATCCGCATAATGATTATGGCCTAGCGACAGCTAATGTTATGGCGGCTGTGCGGGCAGGTGTTAGTGCGATTCATTGTACGGTTAATTGCTTAGGCGAACGGGCTGGTAATGCGTCTATCGCCGAAGTGGCGGTGGTGTTGCGGGATAAAATGAATATTGCTCTATCTATTAATGAAAGTCATATCGTGCGATTAAGTAATATGGTGGAGAATTTCTCAGGTAAGCGTGTATCTGCAAATGCCCCAATTATTGGTGCCGACGTGTTTACCCAAACTGCTGGGATTCATGCCGACGGTGATCAAAAAGGCGGCTTGTATAAAACTAAGTTAGGCCCCGAACGTTTCTCAAGAACCCGCAGTTATGCTTTAGGCAAAATGAGTGGTAAGGCCTCATTAAAGAAAAACTTAGAGCAGTTAGAATTAGATCTATCTGAAGAAAATCAAAAGAAAGTCTTAGAGCGCATCGTTAGTTTGGGTGATTCAAAACAGATTATTACCACAGATGATTTACCTTTTATCATTGCCGATGTGTTAGAAAGTAAAAATTACCAGCATATCAAATTATTAAATTGCTCGATTACCAGTGGCTTAGATTTAGAGTCAACAGCCAGCATTCGAGTCAATGTAAAAGGCACTAAGCACGTTGCTTCAGGTTCGGGCAATGGTGGTTTCGATGCGTTTATCGATGCCATTAATAAAGTGATGAAGCATCATGATTATACTTTGCCGGCCTTAAGTGACTATGAAGTGCGAATCCCTAGAGGCGGTAATACCAACGCGTTAACTGAGTGTGTTATCACGTGGGATTGTGGTGGTGAGTTACGCAAGACTTTAGCTGTGCATGCTAATCAAGTATTTGCCGGCGTATTAGCCGCGCTTAAAATGATCAACATGCAACTGCATGAACAAACTACAAACTCGCAAGAAAAATAAAGTTTTTAGTAAATTAGAGCAACTTAATTAGGGTGGCAATAACGGCAATTTGTGCGAACAATAAGCCATCGTATAGTTGATCTTATCAAATAGCTAAGCATATTTTCTGAATCTAGATTAGATCGTTTGGCTACTCATGAAGGCGCCTAGTGGGACTTGAGAGACGTCTCTGTTACAACTTAAGGCGAGTTGCGCTGTTTAGTATGGAGTCTCAAGGACTCGTTAACACGGTTCCACATTCTGTTGACACATCTCGCAACCTTTGCGAGATGTGTTGAGCATATCGCCACACGCCACAAGAATATGTCGGCTCAAATTGTATGTTGGCGTGACGTGTCGTAAGGGTTGCTAACCTTGTCTCAGGCTACTCGACACGTGTCTCCAACTGCTCAAACCTTGTCAACAGACGCTCGAGACATGCCGTCAGAGGGTTGAATAGTGTAATGAGAGTCGAGACACGCCGTAAGATAGCTCAGATACAGATTGTTATATCTGATACAGAGGCTTGTAAGGGGTAATGGAGCACTCATTGAGTGAGACACGTTTAATTACATCTTATTCTGCCCCATCAGTTTGCTATCCTAACCTTCTAAATAATTTTAGGGTTGATTAGCCCAAAGACGAGGCCAATTGCTGGATTTGTTACTACGCGTTGAATATTTGCTAGTTTTTCCTGAAAACACCATTCCGATTATCAGTATTATTATTTTGTAGTTTTTATAAATTATAGTCTTGAAATACATGCTGATTAACAGGCTAGGTTGTCAGTAAGTGCACTGGCGAGACTCTATGGGGTTTCTAGAGCGACCTTATACATGTTCGCGATAAAGATTATTAGAGATTATATGTGAATTGATAGGGAATAAATTCTGAAAATATCAGAATTGCTCATGGCATCATTTAATCTAAATACAAAACTATCTTAAACCGGTATGCGCTTGAGTTGTTGAACACTAGTTATTGGTGTAGTTCTCGGCATGTATAAAACAGGCTCAATTATTAACGCTAATTACAACACACTGGATCATCCTAAATATGAATGCACAAGCCCATTGGGGCTATTTACCCAAACTATCACAATGTCGGTTAAAAGAGTAACTAGCCATACACAAGGAGTCATAATATTTGTGCCCTAAAAATCACATCATCAATAAAATGATATTGTGTTTTATGACTTTAAATTAGGCAATTGTCATAATGAAAGACCTAATATAATTCAAAGCACATATTAGTTTTTAAATAGAACATCAATTTACCTAGTAACGAATATTTGTAATGATAAGGATTATCATTACAAGTACAGATATAGATATGTGCCACTTATCAATAGTTCGGAGAGCCCCCTTACCTAAAAAACGGTAACTTCTCCCGCCAGATGATATTACTCGATATCGACAAATTGGAAAAATGGGAACAAAAAACAAAACAAAGTAATAAGTCGCCATGTATGAGCCATTAGTTAAATCAGTGTCCGTAGAGCCATAAAGTGTTAAACCGCATCCATTAATGGTGTATAGCGGTGGTGTGGAACTCATCGGCTCAGTATTTCCATAAAGGATTATATTATTCCTGACAATTTCTAGATTGTGTGACACCCTTTCCTTAATTTGCGGATCAATAGCAAATATATGCGCCGAATGAAGTAAGTCTAAACATGATTTCCACTTTGATGTTTTATTTCCGAATTTGACTGCACAAGTTGTTAAGGTAGCGGCAATGTGGTCTTTAGATTCATTAATGACCTCAAGTGGTGCACCCATTAATTTAGCAGCCTTTAACAACTCAGGTACCTTAGCTATAATATTTTGCCCTTGAATATAAGCGTATTGTGGATTACGTCCCGAGACTGACAAAGCTTCATTGCAAAGCTCGTAAATCGGACTTATTAATTTATCAAACTTTCGCTTATTAGCAATTCCAGCTAGTACATTTTCATCGTCTTCAACGTAAACAGCTACTGCTGCACACTGTGAAAAGTAGTTTCTTAGTAAGTCAATAATCTGTTTAGCTTCATTAATGGCCTTATGTTCATTAAACAGATAGATCGCCAATTCTCTAATTTCAAAGCCCAAATCACGGCTCTGATTATGAACCAAACCTCGTGAATTCATACTCATTTGAATAGGATAAGCAACAGTAAACCAATTTGCGATAACCTTATCAAGCTTATCAATCAAGGGTTTTATTAAAGCCTGATCAGATGTTGCGTAATCACTAATTCTTTTGATTACAATACTAGCATTCTCGGCTTCCTTTTGAAGAAAATATTGGGACTCTAGTTCATAGCTATCTACAATTTCGTCGATTAATTGTGGTGCCTGGTCTTTACCACTTGCTGTCGTGCTATCCACAGCTAAAGTTATTGCTAGAATTAAAGATTTTGGAGTATGACGATTTAAAGCTTCTTTAATTGATTTTTGGTAATATCGTTTACGATCAATAAGCTCTTGCTCAACTAAGTCTTTTGCTAGAATTAAAGGAAATCCAGCAATTAAACGATCTTCATTTATGTCGCGAATAATATCATCAACAGTTATATCATCAACAAGATAGGCCATTTCTTTAATAAATCGAGATAAGTCTTCTGGATTTTCTGGATATTCTTTTGCAGCGACAACATTGATAGCAGCCGCCATTAAATTTGCATGAGCTAGTGATGGCAAACCTGAAGCCATGCGTATAAACATAGGGTTGTTCAATAATTGATCAACAAGTTGTAAAGCCTCTTTGGGTGAAACACCTGGTAACCAAGACATTTCAGCCGCAAGTCTAGCTCTTAGACCAATCAAATCTGTACGTGCTTTTTGACAAAGCTCGTGATCAAGCAATAGCGCTTTCTCATCTGCCAACTCAACAATATGCCTCCTATCATCTCGGGTAGTTGCGCCCAACAAAAAGAATGGATTTTGGTATAAATCAGACAACGTAAGACCCTTTCAATTAGATTATCACTGGTTTTTTATAAAATTGATCTTTAACAATACTCATGAGGATTTAACCACTTTAGTTATAATAATTTATTGTAATAACGCTTAAAAGAGCCCTTGTTTCAACTGAATTGAATCTTGACCAACTAATTCAGGATATTTTTTTTCTGCCCAATCAATAACATGATTTCTCGCTTGCTTTAAATAAATAAACTCTTCACTTTGGTTAATTTTTTTCATAAATTGATGAGTTCTTAATCTGTTTTTTGAAAATCTATATGTATTAGAAAAGCATGCTATAGCTTTGTTAATATCACCTCTCTGACCAAAAACAACTGCTAAATTATCCCAAGAAACTGCTCGCCCTGGCGTCAACGTTAAACTAATAACTATTGTTTCTTTCGCCAAATCTAAATTACCTTGTTTCAAATACGCATAACCTAAATTACTTGCTATTTCAGTATCGGACTTATCTAATTCATAGGCCTCTTGAAACTTTGTTACCGCAGCATTAAGATCACCCACTTTTAATAAAATTAATCCATTTTCATTAAACTCCCTAGCTATTTTCTTTTTACCTTTAATGGGTTTAGGTAATCTTTCAATTTCAAGTTTTAACTGTTGTATTTCAAATTCTTTATTAAATCCACCATCAATCAAAGCATTCTCAAGCATTTGGTTTATCAAATCTTCCGCTTTAATCGTTGTATTAATATTAGCAGGGCTACTAATACTAAAAGAAGACCTGGATGTAAATCGAGCTCGTCCATCGGACTCAAGGATCTCTCGATATCTATCAATCACTAATCGAGCAGCGTCTAATGTACCTGCTCGATAATGAAAATAACCACAACGAGCATTATAATCATTAATCATTTGATTATATAAATCCACATCAGGCTCAATGTCATTATTTAGACTTTGCTTAGCTCCACTTAACCTAAGGTCTTCGGCTAAGCAGTAACTGATTTGAGTCACAGTGAGATTAAGATTTGTTCCAACTGGCGGCTTTTCTTCAGATGGTCGAATAGGTTTAAATGATTGCTTGTTGGCTTCTATTGTCTTATCCATCTGTTGAAATGAACTATCAACATCCGATTTGGCAGAATAGTTGGGCAGTGTAAACCTATTGCTATCAATACCTGATGCTATAATCAGCCATCTTAAAAAGATAACTGCACAAATAATAATTACCCAAAAGAGTAATTTTATTTTGTTTGGTCGGTACTTCTGTGAAGCGAGTGATCCAGTGGTGGTGGATTGGCGTTCAGTTTGTAATACAGGAGCAATTGGTTTAGAAGGTTCAAAATATTGAATTTCTTCACTCCTATTAATATCGTCAACAACTGAAACCATTGACGAAAAACCAGAAAATCCTTTCGCTGATTCATCATTATTCTCCTCTTCAGATGCCATATCCTTTTCCTGTTAAATGAAGCCAATATTATGTTTTTTCCCACCTTCGCGCTCCCGCATGGATGCTGTTTGCAGAGCCGCAAATAAGCTGGCTTGATCAAGCCGGTCTTTACCAGAACGCGCGGCAAGCCTCGCACCCTCTCGTACCACAAAAGCCACATCCGATAGCGGTCTACCTGCGAGTTCTTTCGCAAAAGGTACAGCATCAACATCCTTATCTTTCGGTAGAGATGACAGAAGCTTTTCAAGTAAAGCTAGTACCTCGGCCTCGCTAGCAAAATCCACTTTAATAATATGATCGAACCGTCCACGACGAAGTATGGCTGAATCAATCATGTCGATCCGATTGGTCATCGCAACAATCAATACCTCATTCTTTGCTGCCTCAGGGATACGCCTTAGAAACTCGGCTACTTCTTCAACCCGATGATGACCAGAGCCCATTTCTCGATCGGCCAAAAAAGCCTCCATTTCGTCAATTACAAGAACAGAAGGAGCATTTTCCATCGCTTTATCGAAAACTTCGGCAACTTTTTTGCTAGTTTCATGAATATAGGGGCTAGCGACACTTGATGCATCAATTTGGAAACTTGGCCAACCAAGAAAATCAACTAATCGCTCAACGGCAAAAGTTTTGCCACACCCAGGCGGGCCATGAAGTACTATCGCTGATGGAAACTCAATACCCATTGCTTTGTACCTATCCCTATTTTGAAGGATATCGACAAGATGTTCATTAATAAACGAGGCAATTTCCATACGACCTGGCAATTCGAAAATCTTATGACCTTGCCGTGTATCAGGAGTCTCTTTAGGCTTATCAGATGTTTGCTCAGACAAGTCGGCTGGCTTTTGTGTCAGTGGTTTATGTCTCTCTGAAGAAATAAGCTCTGTCACTTCAAAGCCCGCTGTTACAACAATATCTCTCAAAGATTCTGCCTCTAGCCAACTCAATGATTGGCGTAGACGTCGAAAGGTTTTCACTGAGATATTTGCACCGCCAGTCAGCCAGTAGCCTAGTACGATATCATCATCTATTCTTGGACTGATGCTGTAGGTGGGTAAAAGACGACTCATTTTCTCAACATAAAGCGCATCTTGCAGCGGGGACTCTTTATCAATCTCACGTGTCGCCTTAAATGCTAAAGAAAAAGCAAGGGCATCACTTTTTGTATCGGGTGATTTACTTTCTAATATCGGGCAAAGAAACTGACTAGCCCCACATGCAATTGAACATAATCGCTGATTGCCAAAAATAAAAGTTAGCATCGCCCCTGTTTCGATGAGTTCAGATTCGATCCAGCGCTGCACTAGATCGTCTTTCGCTATAAGTGCTCGTCCATTGCCTTGTGTTTCAAGAATTTGCCACCCTGTTCCCTCAAATAAAACGACTCTAGTCTTCGCACCATCTGGGAGCAAGTAACCTACTGGGAGCCAAGCATCAATTACCACACTCAACTCCGGATGATGTTTGCACCCGCCATCATTTCATCTGCATCAGCAGAACCGATGCGTATAGAATCAAGATGACGCACGACTGTACGCAGTTTTTCAATATCATTCGATTTGAGTGCTTCTGTGCCCAGCGCAATTAACTCCGAATGTTCATGACTATCTGGAAATAAATAATAACTTTCAGCCAACCACTTAAATCGATCAATCACAAACCAATCTTGGCGCCAAAGGATCATGAAATTTTTGCCGCGAAGCTCATCCAGGTGTGATTCGAAATCACCGCCATTGTTGTTAATAGCTCGTTGAGCAGTTTTAGTAAGATTATCAAAAGCACTGACTTCTGTGGGACGCGCATATTCACGAATGTGTTTATTGAAGTAATCAACCGTTCTATCCAACTCCATCTGCCGAATTTCTGGCAAATTCCCCTTGCGAGCCAATGCCAACAACTTCTTTGCCTCTTGAATGTTATCCATAGCCTGCTTAGTAATCTCTGGGTCACTTTCATCAGATTTTAAAGTCCCAGCTTTTTCTAGTTTTTCTCTGGCTTGATCAATTCTCGGATCATCAATTTTTGCAGCCATTTCATTTAAGCGTTGCATAGCATTTTCTGACTGTTCTTCAACAAGCTTTACTGCATTAGAATAATCAATTTGACCTTCTAGTCTTGAATAGAAGTTTCGCCCTGAAGAAAAAGAACCACCAATTGAAGGAATAGAAATCTCAATGACAATATTACCTGAGTCATGCACTTCATAATCACAGATCAATTCTGCTCCCGCACCAATCACGCCATCATCGAAATGAGAACCCTTAATCTCAAATAAACCAACAAAGCGGTTATCCTTTACTGGATCAGTAATTTCACCTTCCCATAATTTGAATTTGATAGAACCTGGACTACCTGCTTTTAGTGATTCCTCGGCCTTAAAAATTAATTTACCTTTTTTAGGCAACTGATCACCTTCACGCACGAGATAAACAGGCACATACCTTCCGCCAATCTTATCAAGTGCCTCAACACTTATTGAATATGATGCAGGAATAGCATCAATACTCGCTGCAGTGCGAGTAATCACAATTTTATCTTCGCCTAAATTAATAGCCCCTCCATTGGCATCAAATACGAAAACTTTGAAGGTATTTTCACCAGGCTTGGTCAATGTAAGATCTAAGGTCGCTCCATCTTTTAAAACAACACGACCTGATGATGAACCTGTATCTAGGCTGTCGATTTGAAATTCCACACCCAATGTAATATCACCATCAACCTTAGCTATAACCTTTGCTTTTGAGTCAGGTGTTCTAGTTACATAATTAAATGAAAGTGCTAAGTGACTACCTACACTAATCGTACCTCGTGAATTCTTTCGGCCTCTACTTTGTGAGGCCCAGTCAATTGACTCTGCAAAAACAGCAGCACCTTCGGCAACAGCAGTCATGGGGTTTACTTCAGGTGAACCATCTGGCAATTTTCCAGCAGGAATCCCCAATTCAAAACAAACTTTTTCTCGTAAGGGCGGATAATGGGTTGGTCCACCAACAAAAACAATCCGCTGAATATCATGAGCGCACATAAGAGCCTTTTCCAAGGTATCACGCGCTGATTGGATGGCTTCGTCTACTTTATCTGTGATGAGTGAATCAAGCAGTTTTCTTGTAAAAGGTATATCAATATATACTTCGTTATCAGATTCATCGGAAATGCCGAGATCAGATTCGGGGAGACTTATAACCGTCTCCTCTTTGGCTGAAAGTTCAATTTTAGCTTTCTCTACAGCCCATAGGCCCATTCTAAGCAAGGACTTATACTTGGGGTTAGCGCTGAAGTCTTCAGGTAAATCAAAGCGTTCTATTAACCAGGGCTTTACAACATTGTCGAGTATAGTTCGATCAAAATCCGTACCGCCACACATGGCAACACCACCATGTGACAAAAGACTTACACGACCACTAATGCTTTCAGCAATCGCAATATCAAGAGTACCACCGCCTAAATCGAAAATAAGAAAAACACCATCATTTTTCCTTTGTTTCATCACGCTCATTACTGCTGCAACCGGTTCCTGCATTAATGCAACTTTACCAAGACCTGCCATTTCAGCCGCAGCTAGTGTCGCATCCTTTTGCATCTGATTGAATGCGGCAGGTACTGTAATTACTGTACCGGTATCATCACTATTTCGTATTTCTTCAGGAAGATATCCAAAACACAATTTGATAATTTCGGCTGAGCATTGCTCTGGTGTCATTGTCATATCGACAGCAGTTAGCTTAATTGGTGTACTTGTGCCCATCATCCTTTTGAACTTCGTTGCTGCGTTATCGGGATTCTTAGCAGCACTATCGTATGCACGCTTTCCTAAATATTTGTTACCCCGTTTATCAAAAAAGATTGCAGACGGGGTAACATCATTTTGATCGGGACTTTTATATAGATGAACAGATTCACCATCATAAGAACAAATTGCACTATTGGTTGTACCAAGATCGATCCCTACGTATTTCATTCTTTTACCTTTCGAAGCATTACCGTGCCCTGTTTCTTGAGTCCTTCAGTGCCCATAATGATGGGCTCAACCATTTGATCTACGAAAAGGATATCGTCAGGCTCAAAATCACCAATATTCAATGCTGAGGCAGCCATGCCAGGATCGAATGCTTGCTCCTCTACATTAACGAATTTTAATCCGGCAGCATCAAGATTGTCTTCTACTTTCTTTTGAAAATAACGCAATTGATTCAAGTAGCGACCCGCTTCGCCAGCATCAAGTTTATTTACTACACGTGCAAATAACCTAGAAAAACGCCAGCTCTCTACTGCTATATCAATTAGTGACTTTTCAAATTGATTATTATCCTTAAGCGATTGCTCTTGCTCAACAATTAAATTTTTTTCTTCAAATATCATTACCAACTCCTTGTGACTATGGGGATACTAGAACTATTAGCTTGCCTAAGAAGAAAAATAACAGGTTAGCCAGTAAATTTTCAACAAAAAATATCAATTCAACTAGTTGCATTATCATGCCCAACTCTTCATAAAGTATTGTTGCGCTATTGATTCTTTCTATTGAATTTTTCACAAGATTATAGCTCTTTTAAGTTCGTGAACAATTAATTAGACATAATATCCATTAAAATTTTATTAATGTTACGTTAGATTTTTAAAAGAATTTCAATTGTAAGAGTGCTCCCCACACAAGGCATAAAAAAACGCCCCAAACATGCTGATTTACGTTCTTTGCAGCTGTATAGTTTTTTGAATTATGTTAGTGCTATAGTGCGTTAGTATTTTTTAAATTGTTTGAGCTCACTGTGGCATCAGTTGTTTCTTCCCCAAGCGTCAAAGTTATTGGTGCAAACGGACAAATCTCATTGGGTAAGCAATACGCAGGACGACAGGTTCTTGTAGAAGAGCGCGAACCAGGTGTTTGGTTGGTTCGAACAGCTACCATTATTCCAGATAATGAAATTTGGTTGCATCAACCCAAAGCAGCAGATGATTTACAAATTGCAATGGCTTGGGCGCTAGCTAACTCCCCAATTGATAGTCAGGTAGATTCTATTTTGGAGCAGTTTAGTGACCAAGATTGATCAGGAGCAATTCGTTCGACTTGATCTTAATAACCCTGTTTTTCAATTAAATATTTTTGATGCTGCAAAAACCAGAAAGACATTCAGCTTTAGACACCCTTAATAAACTTAGGCAGATGACTTGGACTCAGGTTTATCGATATAATGGTCTTAAATGGGAAAAGATCATTAGTGTTAAACCGCCTAAAGGTATAGAAGCCCTTTATTCATTAAGAATTACTCAGTCTAGAAGAGCTACTGCTTATCGTGAGAGAGATTTTATTCGCTTACTGACGATTGCTTCTGATCATGATGCTACTTACGGTCAGACAAGCGTAAGCAAGAACAGCAACAACGTAATAATAAACTTGTGGTGGTGCTAACTAACAGATCCTTGATGATTTAATTAGGCAGAATTGTTCGCTAACGATATGTTTATGATGGGTTGGCGTTTATAATCATAACCATGACTCAAAGAATTATTATTATCGCAGGGCCTAATGGAGCAGGAAAAACAACATTTGCTCGGGCTTTTTTACCTCAAGAAGCTCATTGTCAGCGCTTTATAAATGCAGATTTGATTGCCTCAGGTTTGTCGCCATTTGCGCCTGAAATAATGGCAATTAAGGCTGGGCGGTTAATGTTGCAGGAAATAGCTAGTTGTATCGATCAGCATCAGTCCTTTGCTTTTGAAACCACACTTTCTGGTTTGGCTTACATAAGGCATATAAAAAACTGGCAGGATCAAGGGTATCAGGTCAGCTTGTATTTTTTGAGTTTACCGACAGTTGAAGTAGCAATTGATCGTGTTGCTTTTAGAGTTCAGCAAGGCGGTCATAATATTCCAGAAGATGTTATTCGTCGCCGTTTTAATGCGGGTCGTAAAAATTTTGAACAACATTACAGTCCTATTGTTAATGACTGGGCGTTATATGACAATGCTGCTGAAGAACCACTACTGATTGAATGGGGAGAAAATTAATGAAAGCATCTGAATTACACCATGCCAAAAACCCTGACTTAATTGCTTCTCTTATTGCCATTAAGCGAGCCGCAAAATTGGCCAGACAAACGGCAATACAAACAAACACTGCTATTGTAGTTATTAAGAATGGTGAACTGTGCAAGATTTCTGCGGAAGAGCTTAAGCAGCAGGCACTTGATAACTGGGTGCATTAATTTTAGGGCGAAATGGTGTTTCGGTTCGCTAAATGATTCTAAATAAACGTAGAACGACTAATTATTATTTATGAGTAAACAGAAATTATCTTTGCAGGAGCAGTTGTTAAAATCTGGTTTAGTGAGTAACGCTAAGGCTAAAAGCATTAAGTCAGACAAGCGTAAGCAAGAACAGCAACAACGTAATAATAAACTTGTGGTAGTAGATGAAGCTAAAGAGTTAGCTAAACAGGCGTATCTAGAACAGGTAGAAAGAGATCGCGAACTTAATCTGGCTAAAAAACAGATTGAAGAGCAAAAGCAATTAGTTGCGCAAGTTAAGCAACTGATTGAACTTAATAAGCAGGCGCGAGACCCTAATGGCATAGCTTATAACTTTACAGATGATAATAAGGTAAAAACGCTTTATATGACTGAAGCCATGCGCGATTTTATTATTAAAGGTCGTTTAGCGGTTGTTAAGTTTGGCGAGGGCTATGAGGTTGTTGCGACAGAGGTGGCAAAGAAGATTGCTGATCGAGATCCGGCTAGCGTGATAGTTAATTATGAGCAATCAACTGAAACTGTTGTTGCTGAGGATGATCCTTACGCAAATTATCAAATCCCTGATGATTTGATCTGGTAAGTTTTAAACAGTATCTGAATTGTTAAAATTTAGCGCATAAAAAAGGGCGGTGACACACAAATGTCACCGCCCTTTTTTTGTGGGGCTTATTTGCCTGCGCTTTCTTGTTTGATGAGCTTATTCATCACTTCTATCATTTTTTCATGAGAGCCAGCAACTGTGCCGTTGGTTTTGTATTTGCCATTGATAATCACAGTAGGTACACCGGTAATGCCGTATTTTGCAGCGATAGCTGGTGCTTGACGAACCTTTGAATCGACGCCAAAAGATGCGTAAGCGTCTTTAAATTGCGCTTCAGTTACGCCATGGGCAACAAAGAATTTAGATAATGCTTCTTCAGAATCTAAAGGTTCTTTTTTGTTTTGAATGGTATCAAATAAATCAGCATGCACTTTTTCAACGACGCCTAATGTTTCAGCCACATAAAAAGCTCTAGCGTGTTTGGCCCATACTTCATTAAATACCGCAGGTTGGCGGATAAACTCTACATTTTTAGGTAGGCTTTTAGACCATTTGTCGACTAATGGCTCAAAAGCGTAGCAATGTGGGCAACCGTACCAAAAGAATTCGATAATTTCGATTTTGTCTGCAGATTGGGTAGGTTGAGCAGGGGTTATTGTTTCATACCCTAGTTCATTTGCATTGCTGCTAACGCTAAAGCAGAGTAAAGCGAGGGCGAGTGAGTTTCTAATTATTTTTTTAAGCATAGTTAATGTCTCTAATAAAATCATGTTTAAAGGAGAGTGGTTTTTATTTCTTCATAGAAATATGATAGGAAACGGCTTTAATTTCTTCATCCGTCATCTTTTTAGCAATCATGTGCATCATGTTTTCTGGGTTATTGCTACGTGCACCCGATTTAAAATCTTTTAGTGTTTGTATTAAATATTCAGCATGTTGAGATTTTATAGACGGAAATGATGCGGGTTTGTTCCCTTCACCAAAAGGACCGTGACAGGCGATGCATGCAGATACTTCTCTCGGTAAGTCGCCATTTCTATATAAATCAATGCCTTGTGAAATTAAGTCTTTGACGGTTTTTGCGTTATCGTCTTCATCATCTTCAAGCGGTAGTTGATTTGCAGATATTTCTTGGTCAGAGAAATAGGCTGCGATATCGCTCATATCCTCATCACTCAGGTGTGTAACAACGGCAGACATCATAGCGTTTTTACGTGCGCCATTTTTATAGGCTTGTAATTGTTTTATTAAATAAGATGTGTTCTGTTGTGCTAGTTTAGGAAATGTTGATACTACGCTGTTACCATTTTCTCCGTGACAGCTAAAACATAGGGCGGCTTTTTCTTTTCCTGCATCAATAGAGCCTTCTGCATGTAAAATAGCTGAAGTACTGGTCAACGCAAAGGCAAATAAAACTGCCTGCAGTCTTTTTTTCATCGGGATCCCCTTTGTAATAAAGTAATTATTATGTCTCTGCCTAATATCAACATAGGCTATACAGTGTTGCCAGATTTTACCCTAATTAACACGCTTAAGCGAGGCAACGATGAATCCAGTTTATCATCAGGCAAAATTTATTAATAGTTCACCTGACCTTAGAGATACACCTCCAGATCTGGGTAGAGAGATTGCTTTTGCGGGTCGCTCTAATGCGGGCAAGTCTAGCGCTATTAACACCTTAACGCGCCAAAATGGTTTGGCACGGATTAGTAAAACGCCGGGTAGAACCCAGATGCTTAATTTCTTTGAGATTAAACCAGAACTGCGTTTTGTGGATTTACCGGGTTATGGTTATGCAAAAGTACCCGTTGCGGTTAAAAAGAAGTGGCATGAGTTGATGGAGAAGTATTTAACTAAGCGTAAATCTTTGTGCGCCATTATTTTAGTGATGGATGTGCGACATCCTTTAACAGAATTTGATTGGCAGATGGTGGAGTGGTGTCAGCATACCGGGTTGCCCTTACATATCTTATTAACTAAAGCCGATAAGTTGACTTACGGTGCGGCAAAGAATACCTTGTTACAAGTGCAAAAGGAGTTAAGAGAGACTCATATCACGATGACGATTCAGTTGTTTTCATCATTAAAAAAGCTGGGTATTGATGAAGTGCATGCCGCCTTAGATACCTTGTTTACTGCCGAAAAAGCATCTGAAGTTGATTTAGAAGCGCCGTTGGATGAAATGATAGAATAAAAAATGCCTCAGAGACCAGGGTCGGTGAGGCATAAAAGTATTCAGCCGATGATTTCGAGGGGCGGCTGAAGCAATCTTTAAGGTATTGCTAGGTTTAAGACTTTTATAAGCGTTAAAAGTTTCATGCGTTGCATAATATTTTAATGCGCCTCATCCCAATTGTTTCCAATACCAATATCAACGATTAACGGTACATTAAGCTCAATAGCGGAACACATGATTTTTCGAATGGTGTTGCAACAGTTCTCTAGTTTATCTTCAGCTATTTCAAAGACTAATTCATCATGCACTTGCATAATCATTTTAGCGTCTGGTTTGTCTTTAAATAGCCATTGGTCAGTTTTGATCATGGCTAATTTAATGATATCAGCTGCCGTGCCTTGCATAGGCGCATTAATGGCCGTGCGTTCTGCATACTGCCGACGAGCCGCATTTTTAGATTTAATTTCGGGTAAATATAAGCGTCTACCCAATAAGGTTTCTACATAACCTTGTTCGTGTGCTTGAGCTCTGATGGTATCCATATAGGTTTTAACCCCAGGATAGCGTGCGAAATACAAGTCGATATAAGATTTTGCCCGACCATTATCAATGCCCAATTGTTGGGCCAATCCAAAAGCAGACATGCCGTAAATAAGACCAAAGTTGATGGCTTTTGCTGAACGGCGTAAATCGTTAGTAACGTCTTCGAGTGCTACATCAAATACTTCTGCGGCTGTGGCTTTATGAATATCTTCACCGGCACTAAAGGCGCTAAGCAAACCAGCGTCACCGGATAGATGCGCCATAATACGGAGTTCTATTTGTGAATAATCGGCAGCTACAATCTTGTAGCCTGCCGGTGCAATAAAGGCTTGGCGTATCTTACGACCCTCTTCACTACGAATCGGGATATTTTGTAAGTTGGGATCAGATGACGATAATCGCCCTGTCGCTGCAACTGCTTGATGATATGAAGTATGTACGCGCCCCGTTTTATCATTGACTTGCAGAGGTAGTTTGTCTGTATAAGTCGATTTAAGTTTACTTAAGCTACGATAATCTAAAATGAGTTTAGGTAAGGGATATTCTAGGGCCAGTTCTTGTAAGACAGATTCTTCTGTGGAGGGTTGGCCTTTTGGGGTTTTCTTTTTTATGGGCAATTTAAGTTGCTCATACAAGATGGTTTGCAATTGTTTAGGCGAGCCTAAATTAAATGCGTGGCCTGCTGATTCATGGGCGCGTTGTTCAAGGCTAACAATCTGACTGGCAAGTTCTAAACTTTGCTGGGATAACATGTCTGTATCAATGAGTACGCCATTGCTTTCTATGCGGGATAGTACCGACAACAAGGGTATTTCAACATCGGCGTATAAGCTTAATAAGCTGGGTTGTTCTTGCAATTTAGCGTTGAGAGTTTGATGCAGTTGCAGGGTAATATCAGCGTCTTCTGCTGCATAAGGTGTCGCTAGTTCAATGGGCACTTCTTCAAATGGTATTTGTTTAACACCCTTGCCCGTGATGTCTTCGTAGTGAATAGTGGTAATACCTAAATAGACTTTGGCCAGATCATCCATATTATGACGAGTCGCTGTGCTGTTTAGTACATAGGATTCCAGCATAGTGTCATGCGCTATGCCTTGCAGACAGATACCATGATTGGCTAAAACATGGGCATCATATTTAAGATTTTGGCCGAGTTTAGCTTTGTTTGGGTTTTCTAATAAGGGTTTTAATTGCGCTAATATTTCAGTGCGATCGAGTTGTAAGGGTACGTCAGGATATTGATGAGCTAAGGGTAGGTAAGCGGCATTGCCAGGATTTACGGCAAAAGAAACTCCGACTATTTCGGCTTTGCAATAATCAAGACTGGTGGTTTCGGTGTCAAAAGCAAATATATCGGCATTATTAAGTTGTGCTAACCAGTGCTCAAATTGTGCTTGGGTAAGGATGGTTTCATAGTTGCCTGTGCTAGCGACGGGCTTTGCTTCTGCAATGTGGTCAGCGGTTACCGTGGGAGCTTGACTAAGTGTTGGAGTAACTGGGTTGTCTAATGTTTTAACCCATGACGAAAAGCCTAATTGATTAAGAATATCTGTTAGCTCAGCTTTATTAATAGCTTGTTTCTTTAAATCTTCCATGCCATAAGGCAAGTTAAGATCACATTTAATAGTGGTCAATTGTTTAGCTAAAGGCAATTGATCTAAACTGGCTCGAAGATTTTCACCAATTTTGCCGGTAATCTTGTCGGCATTTGCCATTAGGTTGTCCAGCGTTTGATATTGTTCTAACCATTTAGCTGCAGTCTTAGGGCCTACTTTAGGTACCCCGGGTATGTTGTCACTGGTATCGCCCATGAGGGCTAAATAATCAATAATCTGTTCTGGGGTAACGCCAAATTTATCAATAACGCCTTGTCTGTCCATGCGCGTATTAGACATGGTGTTTTCTAAGATAATTTGGTCGGTGACTAATTGCGCCATGTCTTTGTCACCGGTGGAAATAATCACCTTAAAACCCTGTGCCGCAGCATGTTGGGCAAGTGCGCCTAATACATCATCGGCTTCAACGCCTGATTCCATGATTAAAGGTAAGCCCATGGCTTTAATCAGTTGATGTAAGGGTTCGATTTGTACACGCAGATCATCTGGCATGGGGGGTCTATGTGCTTTGTATTGATCATATAGTTCATTACGAAAAGTTTTACCGGGTGCGTCAAATACCACCGTGAAGTAGTCAGTCGGATAGTCGTTGATGAGCTTGCGTAACATATTAGATACGCCATAGATGGCGTTGGTGGGTTCACCTTTGAGATTAGATAAAGGCGGAACTGCATGATAAGCGCGAAACAAAAAAGATGAGCCGTCGATAAGAATTAAACTGTTTTGCATAGAAGCTGAGAGTTCGATAGAAAATTATAGATGTATAGTACCGCGTCAACTGAGTTTGGCGTAATTTTAAGTTTCTGAGCTTGGCTCAGAATGATGAGTGTCCCAGTTGACTGAAATTAATTGAGATTGTTTTTCATTGTCCAGTTGAGTGATGTTTTTGCAATCTGCTCGGTGAATCGTAATGCCATGATGATAAGAGATAAAGCCAATAATGGTGTCATCAACATTAGGTGAGCAGCAATGTGCAAAAGAGGTGGCAATATTATTAATGCCGGCAACTGATAGTGTTAACGGCGTTGCGCTGGAAGTTGTTTTACGTCTAATGGATATAGAAAGTGGCTTACTGACAGGTATTTTTAAATAGCCTGCGAGTTGGCGTTCATTAATATCATTTCTGCCTAAGGCTTCGAAAAAATCATCTGATTTAGCGTGTTTAAAGAAACTAAGCAGGTCTACCATGTCGATATTTTTAATGCCGAGATGCTTGCACTCTTTCTCTAAGATGGTTTTGCCACGATTGATGGTTTCAACTTTTTGGTGATTACGAAACCAGCTTTTAACTCGATGGATAGCACGACTCGTTTTTAAGTAGCCTAGATTAGGGTTTATCCAATTACGATTGGGTGCACAAATTTTGGTGGTTAATATCTCAATTTGTTCGCCAGACTTAAGCGGGTAAGTTAAGGGGATTATTTTGCCGTTAACTTTAGCTCCTCGACAACGATGGCCCACATCGGTATGAATAGCATAAGCAAAGTCTAAAGGCGTTGAGCCTTTGGGCAGTTCAATCACTTTATTAGCAGGACTCAAAACATACACTTTGTCGTTAAAGAGTTCACTATGAAAGTCCCGTGATAAAGATTCGTCATTTTGTTTTTCGTGGAGTAATTGACGAAGTGTTGCGACGCTTTTTTCTAAAGCCGCAGATTGTTTGCCACCTTCTTTATAAGACCAATGTGCGGCAACACCCAATTCAGCATAATCATGCATGGCTTGAGTGCGGATTTGTACTTCTATGCGGTTACCTGCTTCATCATGGATGACCGTATGCAAAGATTGATAGCCGTTTTCTTTAGGATTGGCAATGTAGTCGTCAAATTCTTTGGGTATAAATTCCCATAAACTATGCACAATACCCAGGACGGTATAGCACTGGATTAAATTATCCACAATGACTCGGACGGCCAATAGATCGTAGAGCTGGGTGATATCTAATTGCTTTTTTTGCATTTTTTTCCAAATGCTATAGATATGTTTAGGGCGTCCGTAACAATGGCTTAAGATGTTTTCTGCATGTAAATGTGCTTGTAATGTTGCAACGAAATTATTGATACAACTTTCTCGATACACTCTTTTTGCGGCAAGAGATTTAGCAATGTGCTTATAGTCTTGTGGATTGATGTATCTAAAAGCCATATCTTCTAGCTCCCACTTAATTTGATGAATACCTAAGCGGTTGGCGATCGGAGCATAGATGTCTAGAGTTTCCTTGGCTATGTAAAAGCGTAATTCAGCTGATTCATTAGTTAAATGTCTTAATCTAAGGATGCGATAAGCTAGTTTAATTAAGATAGACCGGACATCGTGTGTCATTGATAACAACATACGCCTTAATGTTTCAGTCTCATGAGGTGAATCTGTTATCGATAGGTTGTATAGGCTCAGGCTATTGAGCCAGTTAATATCTTTAACTAAGATGGCGACAGTTTCACCAAATTCAGCTGTGACATTAATTGTATTATCTGAATGCGATAGTCTTGGATCAGTTAGTAATGTTGCTATAACCGTATTAATATCAACATTAAACGAGTCTAAGAACTTAGCAACCTCAATGCTGCAAGGGAGGTGAGATCTCACTTCTGCAGGGATATCTTTAATAATAGTAAGTGCGCGCGAAATAAGACTTGCTTGGTCAGCAGAAAAATCGCTAAAGAGAATTTTTTCAGAGGGGACGTTGTTTTGCATGAAATCATTTTAGAGGATTATTCAAACTAAGCAATTGTGCCTCAATTATTGTTAATGAATAGCCTGCAGATTACGACTAAATAATGTTAATATTCTGCCTTTTTAGTGTTGATATACGCTTTGACTGCTTTTAATGATACCGAAAATAAGAGTGGTTCAATGGGCGATAGTTCCAAATCAGCAGAATAGTATTAATTTATAGTGAGGTCTTATGACTAACCCCGTTGCTTTATACGAATCATCTTTATCATCTTTAAAGCTTCTTGCGCGCGGAAAAGTTCGCGATATCTACGATATAAATGATAAGTTCATGTTGATTGTTGCTACGGATAGGTTATCAGCCTTTGATGTAATATTACCTGACCCTATTCCAGGGAAAGGTCGTGTGTTAACTCACATATCAAATTTTTGGTTTAGAAAATTAGGTCATCTTATGCCTAATCATATCTCTGATTTAAGCTTGGCAGATGTTTTGCCAGATGAAGTGGAGCGAGCTCAAGTAGAAGGCAGGGCGGTAGTCGTAAAAAAACTAAAACCATTGCCTGTAGAAGCGATTGTCCGTGGTTATTTAATCGGTTCAGGTTGGAAAGATTATCAAAGTACTGGCGAAGTATGTGGAATTAAATTACCGACTGGATTGCAACAAGCAGAGCAATTGCCCGAGCCAATTTATACGCCTTCTACAAAGGCAGCGGTAGATCAGCATGATGAAAATGTGGATTTTCAAAAAACAGTTGATTTGATGGGTCAAGATTTAGCAGAGCAAGTTAGAGATGCAAGTTTAACGATATATAGAGAGGCAGCTACTTTTGCTAAAGAGCGAGGCATTATCATTGCTGATACTAAATTTGAATTTGGTGTAGATGATGCGGGGATTTTGTATTTGATAGATGAGGTGTTAACACCTGATTCATCGAGGTTTTGGCCTGCAGATGAATATCAAGTAGGCATCAGTCCGCCAAGTTTTGATAAACAATACATTAGAGATTATTTGGAAACCTTAGACTGGGATAAAACAGCGCCGGGTCCATCATTGCCAGCAGAAGTAACGGGTTTTTGTGCAAAAAAATACGCTGAAGCAGAAATTAAGTTAACTGAAGAGAGTTAATTGGGTGTATTACTGCTTAGAATGGTTGAATTAATAGACAATATGCTGTGGATAAAGTCAATAACCTTAAAAATATTAAGGTATAATTTGCGCTGTTAGTATAGGTTTATGAAACTAACAAATTTATTGAATAGACTTTAATCGACCTTGATTTAATCAGGTTCGATATATATAATCCTCAAGCTATTATGTTTGGGAGACAGAGTGAACAGTAGAAAAACATCTGCTGTCAGTAAGATTCTGCGTTATCAGTTATTGATAAGCGTCATAATCTCATCTGGCTTTGCCATTTTTGAGGGGTATAACTTCGGTTTATCAAGTGCATTAGGTGGCATGGCGGCATTTTTACCGAATCTCTTTTTTGCATTAATTGTAAATAAGCCGGCGGGGCGTCCGGCAAGAAAAGTGCTTAATTCCTTTTATTTAGGTGAAGCAGGCAAATTATTATTAACAGGGGTGTTGTTTATAATAATTTTTAAAATGCCCAATACAGAAATATTAGCGCTGTTAGTTGGATATATAACAGCATTATCAGTTTTTTGGTTTGCGCTATTAATGCGCTAACTTTACTAATTATTAATAGAGAGGAAGAATGTCTACCGAAGCTCACGCTGCCGAAGGTGCTACTGGATATATTATTCACCATTTAACGCCCTTGCATTTTGGCGAAGGCTTTTGGACATTGCACCTTGATACCTTGTTTTTTTCAGCGGTATTAGGCGGATTGTTCGTTTGGTTCTTTAAAACAGCAGCAGATAAAGCGACGGCGGGTGTGCCTGGATTGGTGCAAAACTTCGCTGAAATGCTTATTGAGTTTGTAGATACGCAAGTTAAAGATAGTTTTCATGGTCACAGTAAGTTAATTGCTCCACTGGCATTAACAATATTTTGCTGGGTATTCTTGTGGAATTTTATGGATTTATTCCCAGTAGATATTTTTCCATTGATTGGTTCATTAATGGGGCTTGATTATTTACGCGTGGTACCGAGTACTGATTTAAACGCTACCTTTGCGATGTCGATTTCTGTATTCTTCTTGATTATCTTTTACAGTATTAAGATTAAAGGTCCATGGGGCTTTGCAAAAGAATTAATGTTTCAGCCCTTTGGGCCTTGGCTTTTACCTTTTAACTTGCTTTTAAAATTGGTTGAGGAAATCGCTAAGCCAATTTCACTAGCACTGCGTTTATTCGGAAACCTATACGCAGGTGAGTTGATATTTATTTTAATTGCTTTATTACCTTGGTACTTACAACCTGTACTAAGTTTTCCATGGGCAATTTTTCACATTTTAATTATTACCCTTCAGGCATTTATATTCATGGTACTTACAATTGTTTACCTGAGTATGGCGCACGAAGATCATTAATTATTGTTTTACACTTTTAACTATTAAAATAACCGTTTGGAGGTTTCATGGAAATTGCAAAATTGATTGCTGACGTACAAGGCATGACTGCTATCGCAGTAGGTCTGGTTCTTGGTATGGGCGCTTTAGGAACAGCTATTGGATTTGGTCTATTAGGTGGTAAATTTTTAGAAGGTGCTGCTCGTCAACCTGAAATGGTTCCTATGTTACAAGTAAAAATGTTCGTTGTTGCGGGTCTTTTGGACGCGGTAACTATGATCGGTGTTGGTTTAGCATTATTCTTCACATTCGCAAATCCGTTCCTGTCAGCTGTTACAGCTGCGGCAGCTGGTTAATAGTACTTTCGTATTTAATAGCAACAAGAGGAACGCATCGTGAGTATCAATGCTACTCTGATTGGGCAAATGATAACCTTTGCACTTCTGGTATGGTTTACCATGAAGTACATTTGGCCACCGTTATTTGACTCTTTAGAAGAACGTAAAAAGAAAATTGCTGATGGTTTAGCGGCTGCTGAAAAAGGTCAAGAACAAATAATCTTGGCTGAAAAGAAAGCAATAGGCGTTATAAAAGAAGCAAAAGAGCAATCTTCAGAGATTGTAACTTTGGCCCAGAAGCGTGCAAATGAAATTGTTGAAGAATCAAAAGACACCGCTAAAAAAGAAGGTGAGCGTTTGTTACTTGCAGCAAAAGCGCAAATAGAACAAGAAATGCAGCAAGCGAAAGAAGGCTTACGTCAACAAGTGGCCGACTTAGCATTAAATGCTGCAGAACAAATATTGAATGCTGAAATTGATAAAACTAAGCATCAAGACATTATAACTAAAGTCTCTAAACAACTGAGTTAAGCATAATGAGCGAATTGGCAACATTAGCAAGACCTTACGCAGCTGCAGTTTTTAAAAGAGCTAAAGAAACTAATGCGACTGAAGCCTGGTCGCAAAGTTTATCTTTTATGTCAGCAGTGCTTGAAAATGAAGACATTTCTGTTGTTATTGATAATCCTAAAGTCAATAAACAAAAGTTAGCAGAATTGATGCTGGATATTTGCCAAGAACAGATAACTGCAGAAAATAGTAATTTTCTAAAATTATTAGTTCACAACAATCGTTTAGTATTGTTACCTCAAATTACCAAGCTTTATGAGTCTTATAAAGCGGAAGATGAAGGGTATGTCGAAGTAGAAGTATTGTCAGCATATGCTTTAACAAAAGAAGCAAAACAAAGCTTTACTGAAACATTGGAAAAGGCTTTAGGTAAAAAAATTCATATGAATGTCGCTGTTGATAAATCATTGATTGGCGGCGTTCTGGTTCGAGCAGGCGACAGAGTAATTGACGGAACAATTAAAGGTCGACTTCAACATATGCACAAAGCACTACAGTGAGAGTGAGATAAAGAACATGCAATTAAACCCATCTGAAATAAGTGATCTGATTAAAAAGAAGATCGAAAACTTCGACCTAAGTGCCGAAGCGCATACAGAAGGTACCGTAGTCAGTGTGACTGATGGTATTGTGAGAGTACATGGTCTTTCTGAAGCAATGCAAGGTGAGATGCTAGAGTTTCCTGGCAATACTTACGGTATGGCGCTTAACTTAGAAAGAGACTCTGTTGGTGTCGTAGTTTTAGGTAACTATCAACACATCACTGAAGGCGATACAGTTAAATGTACGGGTAAAATTTTAGAAGTTCCCGTTGGTGAAGCGTTATTAGGTCGTGTTGTTGATGCCTTAGGTAATCCAATCGATGGAAAAGGTGCAATTGATACGACTGAAACTGCTCCGATTGAAAAAATTGCCCCGGGTGTTATTGCTCGTCAATCTGTTGATCAACCTGTGCAATTAGGTTTGAAATCAATTGATGCGATGATTCCTGTAGGACGTGGTCAACGTGAGTTGATTATTGGTGATAGACAAACAGGTAAAACTGCAATTGCTATTGATGCGATCATCAATCAAAAAGGTACAGGGATTAAGTGTATCTATGTAGCTATTGGCCAAAAACGTTCATCTATTGCAAACGTAGTGCGCAAATTAGAAGAGCATGGCGCAATGGCGCATACAATCATTGTTGCTGCATCAGCATCTGAATCAGCGGCTTTACAATTCATTGCACCTTATACGGGTTGTTCAATGGGTGAGTTTTTCAGAGACCGCGGTGAAGATGCTTTAATCATTTATGATGATTTAACCAAACAAGCCTGGGCTTACCGTCAAGTTTCTTTATTATTACGTCGTCCTCCAGGCCGTGAGGCTTATCCTGGTGACGTTTTCTATTTGCACTCTCGTTTATTAGAAAGAGCGGCTAGAATTAATGCAGCAGAAGTTGAACGATTAACCGGTGGTAAAGTAAAAGGCAAAACGGGTTCATTAACTGCGTTACCTATTATCGAAACTCAAGGGGGTGACGTATCGGCTTTCGTACCTACCAACGTAATTTCTATTACAGATGGTCAGATTTTCTTAGAAAGTAACTTATTCAATTCAGGTATTCGTCCAGCAGTAAACGCCGGTCTATCAGTATCTCGAGTGGGTGGTGCAGCACAAACTAAGATCATTAAAAAATTAGGTGGCGGTACGCGTCTTGACTTAGCTCAATACCGTGAGTTGGCAGCGTTCGCTCAGTTTGCATCAGATTTAGATGAAAGTACACGTAAGCAAATTGAACGTGGTCAACGTGTAACTGAATTGATGAAGCAAAATCAATATTCACCAATGTCAGTAGCACAAATGGCAGTCTCTTTATTTGCAGCGAATGAAGGTTATCTTGATAAAATTGAAGTTAACAAGGTGCTTGATTTTGAAGCCGCATTGCAGTCTTATTTAAAGTCTGAACACGCTGATTTAATTAACACTATTAATTCAACTGGCGATTACAATAATGATATAAGCAGTGGTTTGAAGTCTGCCATTGAAACTTTCATTAACACGCATAGCTGGTAAAAGGGTCTTCTAATGGCTGTTGGCAAAGAAATACGTACCAAGATCGCGAGTATTAAGAATACTCAGAAGATCACTCGAGCAATGGAAATGGTTGCGGCGAGTAAAATGCGTAAAACAAAAGATAGAATGCAGGCAACAAGACCTTATTCTGTAAAGATTGGCCAAATTATTAAACACTTAGCTCAAGCAAATCCTGAATATAAACATACATTTTTACTCCCTCGTGAAGTTAAACGTGTCGGAGTAATTGTAGTAAGTTCAGATAGGGGTTTGTGTGGTGGTTTAAATTCAAATCTATTCAGAAAAACGTTAGCTGAGTTTATGCAATGGGAAAATGCAAATATTGAAGTTGATGTTTGTACTATTGGTAGTAAAGCTTTTAGTTTTTTTGGAAATTTGAAAGTAAATTTAGTGGGTCAAGTTTCTAAATTAGGTGATGCTCCGCATCTTCATGATATTGTCGGCATTATTAAAATAATGCTTGATGCCTATGAAACTGGAACAATTGATCAACTATTTGTAGTGAGTAATGAGTTTGTAAATACTATGACTCAACGCCCTATAATTGAACAATTATTGCCGGTTGTTGCACATGAGCTCGATGAAAATTTGAGTGGCCATTGGGATTATATCTATGAGCCCGATGCTAAGGAAGTATTGGATCATTTGTTAACTCGTTTTATAGAGTCAAAAGTTTATCAAGGATTGGTAGAAAATAACGCCTGTGAACAAGCAGCCAGAATGGTTGCCATGAAGAGTGCGTCTGATAACGCTGGTAACCTAATTGGTGAATTGCAATTGATTTACAATAAGGCTAGACAAGCTGCTATTACTCAAGAAATTTCAGAAATTGTTGCCGGAGCCGCCGCTGTATAGGCTCTTGCGAGCTAGTTGAAAGCCCCATGCAAAATGACATAACACTTAGAGGACAACTCAATGAGTTCGGGTAAAATCGTTCAAATTATCGGCGCGGTCGTTGACGTAGAATTTTCACGTACAGACCTGCCAAAAGTATATGATGCTTTAACCGTAGAAAGCGTCAATTTAGTTTTAGAAGTTCAGCAGCAATTAGGTGATGGCGTTGTCAGAACTATTGCTATGGGCAGTACTGATGGCTTGAGTAGAGGGTTAGTGGTTAATAATACTAATGCTCCTATTTCTGTGCCAGTTGGTAAAGAAACCTTAGGCCGAATCATGAATGTGTTAGGTCAGCCTATTGATGAAAAAGGCCCTATTGGTGAACAAGTTAAATGGGGTATTCATCGTGAAGCTCCAAGTTATGCTGAACAAGCGTCTGCCAGCGAACTACTTGAGACCGGTATCAAAGTTATCGACTTAGTATGTCCCTTTACAAAAGGTGGTAAAGTGGGTTTGTTTGGTGGTGCGGGTGTAGGTAAAACCGTTAATATGATGGAGTTAATTCGTAACATCGCGATTGAGCACAGTGGTTACTCTGTGTTTGCGGGTGTTGGTGAACGTACTCGTGAAGGTAACGATTTCTACCACGAAATGACAGATTCAAACGTAATCGATAAAGTATCATTGGTTTACGGCCAGATGAATGAGCCTCCTGGAAACAGACTACGCGTTGCCTTAACTGGTTTAACCATGGCAGAATATTTCCGTGATGAAGGTCGTGACGTATTATTCTTTGTTGATAATATTTATCGTTATACCTTAGCGGGTACTGAAGTATCTGCTTTATTAGGTCGTATGCCATCTGCGGTAGGCTATCAGCCAACGTTAGCTGAAGAGATGGGTGTATTACAAGAACGTATTACATCAACTAAAACCGGTTCTATTACTTCTATCCAAGCGGTTTATGTACCAGCTGACGATTTAACAGATCCATCACCTGCAACTACATTTGCTCACTTAGATGCGACAGTGGTGCTTTCGCGTCAAATTGCAGAGTTGGGTATTTATCCTGCGATTGATCCATTAGATTCTACAAGTCGTCAACTTGATCCGTTAGTTATTGGTCAAGAGCATTATGATGTTGCACGAAGTGTACAAGGTATATTGCAGCGATATAAAGAATTACGTGACATTATTGCTATTTTAGGCATGGATGAGTTGTCTGAAGAAGATAAATTAACGGTATCTAGAGCACGTAAAATGCAACGTTTCTTATCTCAACCTTTCTTCGTTGCTGAAGTATTTACGGGTTCACCAGGTAAATATGTATCGTTAAAAGACACTATTGCTGGCTTTAAGGGTATTATTGCGGGTGAGTATGATGCGATTCCTGAGCAAGCGTTCTATATGGTTGGTACCATAGATGAAGCGCTTGAAAAAGCGAAAACATTAAAAAGCTAATTTGACTCCCTCTGCTTTAGGGTAGAGGGAAGCTTGTAACAGGTGAATAAATGACCATGACCGTACATGTAGATATAGTAAGTGCAGAGAAAGAGATATTTTCAGGACTTGCTGAAATGATTTTTGCGCCTGCTGAAATGGGTGAATTAGGTATTTCACCTCGTCATGCTCCATTAATAACAAAACTTAACCCGGGTGAAGTTCGAGTTAAAGTAAGTGAGAGTGAAAGTTATCCTTTTTATATTTCAGGGGGTCTTTTAGAAGTTCAACCTCATTTAGTGACAATTCTGGCTGATACAGCAGTTAGAGCGGCTGATATTGATGAGGCGGCTGTGCTAGAAGCTAAAGCTAGAGCCGAAGAGGCGTTATCTGATACATCTGGTAAAATTGATTACGCAACAGCGCAGTCTCAATTGCAACAAGCTGTTATGCAATTAAGAACTCTTGATAGATTAAGAAAGCGTGGCGGATAAATTAGATTAATTTAAATGTTAATTTGCTAACATCATATTTAAAAAACCCGATAGTGTTTTCACTATCGGGTTTTTTTTGTTCAATAGGATAAAACATGAAAATCACTACAGTCATACTTGCTGCCGGAAAGGGGACTCGCATGCGTTCTGAACTTCCAAAAGTACTCCATAAAATTGCAAACAAATCATTGCTTCAGCATGTCTACGAATTGAGTAGTCAATTACCTAATAACAGTATTAAAATAGTTTACGGACATGGTGGTGAGTTAGTTAAGAATACGCTGAGTGATTTCAATGCAAATTGGGTAGAACAGAAGCAGCAACTAGGCACAGGACATGCTGTCCAACAAGTTGCTGATCAAATTGAAGCGCAAGATGTTGTATTGATTTTATATGGTGATGTACCTTTATTAAAATTAACGACTATTAATCAATTAATTAATCTTGTTGGGCCTCAATCAATTGCTTTGCTAACAGTTCGTCTCGAAAATCCAACGGGTTATGGTCGAATAGTTAGAGATATTGAAGGAAATGTCCTTAAAATAGTAGAAGAAAAGGATGCGACTGCGGATGAAAAGTTGATTACAGAAGGTAATACTGGAATTTTAGCTTTACAAGGATCTGATTTAAAAAGATGGTTGAGCCAATTGGGTAATAATAATGCCCAAGGTGAGTATTACTTAACTGATGTCATAGAGATGGCTGTTAAAGATGGCTTTAATGTTAACACTAGGGTAGCTGAATCTGAAGATGAAGTCCTCGGCGTTAATAATCGTCTGCAATTAAGTCATTTAGAGCGAGTTTATCAAAAAGCGCAATCCGAGCACTTAATGGAACAAGGTGTAACTTTAATGGATCCCTCACGGTTTGATATGAGAGGTGAGGTTGTGCAATTGGGCACAGATATAATCATTGATGTTAATGTTATATTTGAAGGCAATAATAGTATTGGAAATAATGTCAAAATTGGTGCTAATACTATTATTAAAGATTCAATTATTGCGGATGATGTTGAAATTCTGGCTAATTGTATAATAGAAAATGCAATTGTAGGTCAAGGAAGTCGTGTCGGTCCTTATGCTAGATTACGCCCAGAAGCAGTATTAGCCGAGCATGTACACATTGGTAATTTTGTAGAGATTAAGAAATCTACTATTGCAACTGGCAGTAAAGTGAATCATTTAAGTTATATCGGTGATACGACGGTAGGCAGTAAAGTTAATATTGGTGCTGGCACGATTACTTGTAATTATGATGGCGTTAATAAATTTAGAACTATTATAGAAGATGGAGCATTTATAGGTTCTGATACTCAATTAGTTGCCCCAGTAACCATTGGTAAAAATGCCACAATAGGCGCAGGGTCAACTATCACAAAAGATAGTCCAGAAAACCAGTTAACCTTAAGTCGTTCTAAACAGATTTCAATTGCAAGTTGGCAAAGGCCTGTTAAAAAGGAAAATTAATATGTGTGGAATAGTTGGTGGTATAGCGCAGCGAAATATAGTGCCTATTCTTATTGAGGGTCTTAAGCGCCTAGAGTATCGTGGATACGATTCTGCAGGTTTAGCTGTTATACATAACCAAGAGATTTATAGAAAGAGAGAGCTGGGTAAGGTTAAAGGTCTTGAAGATTTAATTCAGGCAGAGCCGATTGCCGGAACAATAGGTATCGCTCACACTCGGTGGGCAACGCATGGAAAGCCAAGTACGACTAATGCTCACCCACATGTTAGCCAAGATAAGTTAGCGGTTGTCCATAACGGGATTATTGAAAATCATGACCATTTACGAGACTCTCTAAAAGAGGGTGGTTATGTATTTACCTCAGAAACCGATACCGAAGTTATTGTGCATCAAATAGCACAAGAATTGACTAATACTGCAGATTTATTAAAAGCTGTTAAGTTAACTGTAGCAAAACTTGAAGGTGCATACTCCCTAGGTATTATTAATGCGGCATGTCCAGAGACCTTAATTGCTTGTCGTAAAGGGAGTCCTTTAGTCATAGGCGTTGGTATTGGTGAATATTTTATTGCGTCTGATGTAGCCGCTTTATTGCCAGTTACGCAACGGTTTATTTTTTTAGAAGATGGTGATATTGCCACCTTAACGATCGATAAAATTGTAATTTATGATCAGGATGATCAGATTGTTAGTCGCCCCATTAAGGAAAGTCAGCTCACGGCTGATTCGGTTAATAAGGGGGAGTATCGTCATTACATGCTAAAAGAGATTTACGAACAGCCTTTTGCTATATCGCAAACTTTAGAGGGGCGATTTATTAATAATCGACTTCAAGAGTCTGCTTTCGGACATAATGCTACTGAGGTATTTGATAAGATTAAATCAGTACAGATTTTGGCTTGCGGCACTAGTTATCATGCGGGTTTAGTTGCTCGCTATTGGTTTGAAGAACTTGCAAGAGTACCCTGTAGTATTGAGGTTGCGAGTGAGTTTAGGTATAGAAGTCCTGTGTTAGCACCCGATACTTTGATTGTGACTATTTCGCAATCGGGTGAAACTGCTGATACTCTCGCTGCTTTGCAAGAAGCTAAAAAATTAGGCGCTAAGTATTCTATAGCCGTATGTAATGGCCCAGAAAGCTCTCTAGTAAGAGAGTCGGACTTAGTATTAATGACTCGAGCGGGTCCAGAAATTGGCGTAGCATCTACAAAAGCTTTCACTACTCAATTAACAGCTTTAATGTTGTTAGTCATTGCATTAGGTAGACGCTTTCAATTAACAAATGCTTTGGAAGCTAAAATTACGTCTGAATTATTTAGTTTGCCAGGCAAAATTGAAAACGTATTAAAGTTAGACGAAACTATAAAAGTATTGGCTGAGCAATTTGCCGAAAAACAAAATGCATTGTTTTTAGGGCGAGGTAGTCAATATCCCATCGCGATGGAAGGTGCATTAAAGCTAAAAGAAATTTCTTATATTCATGCAGAAGCTTATCCCGCAGGTGAGTTAAAGCATGGGCCATTAGCTTTAATAGATGCGGATATGCCGGTCATTACGGTTGCGCCCAATAATAGTTTGTTAGAGAAACTTAAATCAAATATTCAGGAAGTGAGTGCTAGGGGCGGGCAGTTAATTGTATTTATGGATGAAACCTTAGTGAGTGCGCCTGATGCCAATGTCCAAATCATAAAAATCCCCCAAGTCGATAATGAGGTGGCTCCCATTGTCTATACAATTCCATTGCAGTTATTGTCTTATCATGTGGCAATCCTGAAAGGTACAGATGTTGATCAGCCTAGAAATTTAGCTAAATCGGTAACAGTGGAGTAATTTTGCTACGGGGTGGTCACATTACTATCCCCAGATGGCTGTCGTTTTGCTTATTGGCCATCAGGAAATTCATCATGTGTAGGTTTGATTGAAATATTGACACCTTCCAGCGAGTAGCCGTTTCTGCGCCAAGTTTTGATTCTAATTGCGGAATCAAAATCTGTTAATTTCTTTCTCAAGCGACTGATGGTGGTATTTAAAATGAGTTCTGCTCTGGGGTTAGAATGTATTTTTAAGGCCAAAATTAATTCATTTCTGTTGATGTAATTGCTTCCCGATTTAATGATGGATTTAACTATGGTTGTTTCCATTTTAGTTAAAGAGAGACAAGAATTATCAGAGGCTATAAGCTCACCTTTTTCTGTATTTAAAAGCCAATTATTAAGATTGCTGGAACTATCTTTCTTTGCTTGTAATTTAATGATGAATAGTTCTATATCTTTAGGATGCGTTTCGCTATCTAGGCAATAAATGACGTTATCAGTTAGTAACATAAAGGAGCAATCAAATTTAATTTTGCCCATTAAGCAAATAATTTCTTTATCTTTTAGTTCGATTAGATTTCTGATGGTGTCGAAGTCATCTACTGAGTAAATAAGACAAACATCAAATTGATCAATTAAATTTTGATCTATATTTTGAGTGTAGGATACGAACTTGATCGTGTAATTCTTATGTGTAAAATAAGTATTAAAACGGCTCTCTAGTAATGAATTGAAGCCAATGCATAAAATTAATGCGTTGTTATTTTGAATCTTTTTCAAAATGCTTGATAAGAAAACTAAGTTACAATTTATTGTTAATAATATATGTTTATTAATTAATTATCAATGGTTAAATCAGTAAATATTGATTAAATAGGATTTAATTAGTGAAATGTTGATTTAAAAGGGGGGGCGTAAGCAATTTATTGCTTAGTTTTCGAGGTCGTAAAACAGTAAAAGCCCTGTTTTATTTCTTAAATAGGGCTTTTTATGGTGTTAAAAAATTAATTTTTAACGTCAATCTTTGCTAGATAGCTTTCTAATTCTTCAGTTGATTCTATTTCGCTATAGGGTGCAACTGATTGAAGTTTCTCTAATATTTTAGCTTCAGTTTCTGTAATTGGATAACCAAACACTTGTTTAATAGCGGCGTAAGTATCAGGGTTATATTCTTTAAGAGCCATGGCTAATAATTTAGCAGGATCAACCTTTAGAGTTTCAGCTAATTTAGGTATTAAATAAACAGGGATTTTAATGGATCCTTGTTTAATCATAGTGATTAAATTAGGCGTTTTAAAGCCTAAAACTTCAGATATTTGTTTTTGACTCATGCTGCTTTTATCAATATGTGTTCTTACATATTCAGCAGTTTTGCTCTTTTTAGGGGTAACAGTTTTCATATATTTATTGTTCCACTCTTAGATTTGGTTAGTTAATATTACAATATGTTGTAAGGTTTGATGATATTTTACTAGTTATGCAATATGTGTCAAATATAATATATGTTTAATAACATAATGTGTTATTTTTTGTGCTTATTATGATAGTTTATATCTTTATTTTTGATGAGTTGCGTCAGATTTAAAATTATAAAAATAATAAAGCTGTCACAAATTTTTTTTATCTACAACTGATTGATAAAAATGTTTATGTTTTTTATAGATAAAGCGTTTTTTTGTTTGGCGTTGCCTGTATTGGTGCAAATAAACACTTTATCGGTGATTAAATATTGACTGATTTTGTAATTAAATTGATATGTAAAAGAAATATAAATGATATGTAAATGAAATATAAATGAGATGAAATTTGATTATTCAGCCGTTTCAAAATAATCTCTTTGTTGTTGTTGTTGTTGTTGTTGTTGTTGTTGTTGTTGTTGTTGTTGTTGTTGTTGT
>CAJADF010000126.1 GCA_903938485.1 uncultured Methylococcaceae bacterium | reverse complement strand
GTTCAGACGTGTCTCTTCCGATCTCAATCATGGCAATAAATACTGGGGCGCTCAGTAATAAGGCGATTTCAGTTTGTTCATTAACTAACTGACAAGCGGCCTTTTTGTCCTTAATAATACTGGTTAGTCTGGGGTAATAATCAGCACCCATTGCACCTAGCACGAAGCCGATATATTGCATGGAAATAGCCCATGCAGCCTGAAAATAACCTACAGCATCCAGACCTAATTGATCACTGACAGATACTCGAATCCATAGTTGCACCAAAGTATTTATTAAGATTGCTCCCATAAATGGCAAGCCTAATTGCAATAAAATTTTCCATTGTTTGGTCAGCTCTTGTATAGTGATTTTATCGGGTTGTAATTTAGGTAATCTTGATATGTATAGATGGCCGAATAGAAAATTAAACAAAGGCCCAATCAAAATAAAAGCCCATATTGCGTCATCGCCCCATTGCCATAACAGACCAATACCTAAAATTGTGTTAATGATTGAGCCGTAGATACTGATGCGTGCGATGTCGCCAATTTGACGCATGCCTTGTATTAATGCACCTTGTGATGCGCTAGCTACTGAAAGTGCAACTCCCAATGCTAACCATCCGATAACAAACGCGTGATCAATGCTGCCTAAAACCCTTACAGCAAGCAGGTCTCTTAACCCCCATACGATGATTGCAGCTGTGCTTGCAAGGAAAAGCGTACCCCAAAATATAGCGCGTCGTGCCACTGCGATTGCATGGTTATCTTCCTTGGAATGCGCTTCGGCAATTTGTCTCGTACCTACTGTATTTATTCCCATGCAGGCAATTGATGTAGCCGTTGACATAAGCCCCGTGTATAAACTGATTAGGCCAATACCAGAAGGTCCCAGTAAGATAGCGAGTATTTTGGTACGCACCAAGCCAATCAAAATGTTGATTACTGATGACCCACCTATGATCGAGGAGGTTTTTAAGATTCGTCGATAGGAATTGATTTTATCATTCATGTTTTTTATTAAGCCTTTTCATTGCTTAATTGACTGCCAAAATTTTAATTTATAACTAATGGCTTTTAACAAGGCATATCCAAAACATACCAAAGTAAACAGGCTGTAGTTCCCTATAAAAGCAAATGCCATAATAAACTTTTTAAATCCCTTTTGTTTTAAAAATACATTGTGTATAGCATTGCCTTTAAAGCATAGAAAACATTTTTTTATCCGTTCTTCTGCACCTATTAACTTATATTTAGAAAATGGCAATTTGAAATTTTGTTTGATAAGAGTAATTTTCATATCAACCAGATTTGTAATAGCTCTTAGCAATATTTGTTCTTGTATTTCATTTTCAAAATTATTATTTTTTAAAAATTGCCAAATCATAAAATCTGTATAAGGTAAATCAAAACTTTTAACACTTAATTTTTTTGTGATTGCGTTAGGATTGTCTTGTCTATAATAAAATGTTCCAGTGCTGAAAACGATTTTATTACAATTAAAGAAAAAAATTCTAGCTGAGTATTCGTCTGCATACATCCCAAAATCATAGTAACCAATTTTCCTTATCAATGCCGTTTTCCATAAAGCATTTCCAGGAATAGTCCAGTCAAGTGACAGTAGAACAGCCTCTCTATTGGTTAGCACAATATCTCGATTTCCATTTACACCAATGAGAGACCTGTTTTTCGCTATTTCTGTTTCATAGAAAAGAACTAAATCAGGGATAACTGCATCAGAACCTGTATTAACAGCTTCTCTGTACATGTTTTCCAGCCAATCTTCAGAAAACAGGTCGTCTTGTGAAGAATATACATAATAGTCCCCCCGTATATGAGGTATAGAATAATTAATAACTTTTGGAACTATTCCTAAATTGGATTCTGTTGAAAAAATGCGAATTCTAGGATCTTTAAATTCATATTCTTTTAATATCAAAAGACTGTCATCTGTTGAAGAATCATTTACACAGATAACTTCATAGTATGCAAAAGTTTGCTTTAGTATTGATTCTAAAGTTTGAGCCAAATATTTTTCCCCGTTATAAACTGGGATCACTATGCTTATTTTTGGACTATCACTATCACTCATCGACACATTTCTCAATTTTTGAGTATATTTTTACCATAATTAAACCTACCACCTTGCCCATTCAAGCAACCTTGGTGGGGAAGCTTTTTTATCATCATTACTGTCTAGATTTTAGATAACTCGCAATAAATAAAAATGGAGGTTTATTATTGCTTCTTACCTTAGAGCTTTAGTATTATAGATTTGAAGCGGCCTGCAATGCTTTAATATTAGCGTCAACGCTAGCTTTACCAAGATGCGGCCCAATAGGCAAACTTAACACATTATTGTGAATTTGTTCGGTAATAGGGAAATCACCTTTACTAAAGCCAAGTTCTGCATAAGCGGCCTGAAGATGCGGAGGAATAGGGTAGTGGATTAATGTGCCTATACCTGCTTCTTGTAGCGTTTTTTGTAAGTTATTCCGCTGTGGATGTTGCACGACATAAAGATGCCAGACCGGTTCTGCCCATTCAGGTGCGGCAGGCAATATCAAGCCGGTATTTACCAGTTCTTTGTTGTAGCGGGCAGCAATAGTGACTCTTCGGGCATTCCATTCATCCAGAACTTTAAGCTTAACCCTAAGAGCGGCTGCCTGGAGTGGATCAAGACGGCTGTTGAACCCTTGTACTTCATTAACATACTTAACCCGTGAGCCGTAGTTGCGCAGTATATTGATGCGTTCTGCAATTTCTGGATCATTGGTGGTAATGGCGCCGCCGTCACCATAAGCGCCGAGGTTTTTGCCGGGGTAAAAGCTCCAAGCGACTACATCGCCATGGCCACCAAGTTTTTTGCCTTTATAACAAGCACCGTGTGCTTGGGCGGCATCTTCCAGTACACGTAGTCCATGTTTTTTTGCAATAGCTAAGATAGGGTCCATATCGGCCGGCTGGCCATATAAATGTACGGGTAGTATGACTTTGGTGCGAGATGTGATTGCGGCTTCTATTTTGGCAGGGTCAATGTTATAGGTTGTTGCATCGGGTTCAACAGGAATGGGTATGGCGCCGCATTGACTAACGGCTAACCAAGTTGCAATGTAGGTGTTAGATGGAACTATGACTTCGTCGCCCGGTTTTACATTAAGGACTAGTAGGGCTAAATGTAGAGCATCTAAGCCATTAGCAACGCTTACACAATAATTTGCTTCGCAATACTGGCAAACTCAGTTTCAAAAGACTCTACTTCGGGACCTAAGATGTACCAACCTGAGTTAATCACTCTATCAAAGCTTTGTTCAAGTTTTGAACTGAGTTCTTGTTGGGTGGCTTTAAGATCTAGAAAAGGAATCGATTCATTTTCTGATTCAGTTAATACGGATTTATAAAAGTCATCTGGATGAATAGCAAGGTCAGACATGACAATAAATTTTTTATCAAATGTTATGACCTTTGCATTAATTGATTTAGCAGACAATTCTATAAGGTAATCATCCATATCAACTTCAGCTAAAGGCATTGAGAAATCAACATAAGATGGAGTTTTAACCAGTTTACATTTGCTTTCAAAGATTAAGTAATCTTGATAGTAATCTTTGTAATGTTTTTTAAATACAAATCTTAGATTATGTAGTTGTGACGTGGACAAATATGCCTGATTGTATTTCAAACAGTAAATAACGATATCAGAGTATTTTTCGCTTAAGTCAGTTCTACTAGTGACAATGTCAATTACAAAGTTATTATCAAATAGATACACTCATAACTCCCTAAGCGTGTTCTTAAATGATTTGGAAGTTGATATGCCAAATTTTTTTTGGAATTGTTGTTGCAGTTCTGTTATGTCTTTCCTTGATACTGTTTCGCGCTGTCTTTTCTCAAAATATCTTTCCATAATACTAATGCCTCTTAACTCTTTATAGTCAAGATTAGTAGTTTGACGGGGAGAAAGTTCAATTTCGATATCAATGACTTCTGCTTTTACTTCTTCATAACCGGGCAGTTCTTTTATAAACCAACCTTTATCTAGTTTTACAGCTTGAACTTGCATATTTATTCCTTATAAAAAGATTAGCTTAACTTAACTAGTCTTTACTCCAGCGGGCTCTCATAAACTCTGCATAATCACGATAATAATCATTTTCATCATATTTATTAGAAGCAAGGACCATACAAACTGAACCTGAAGAAAAGTTATCTAGTTCTCGCCATATCATTGGGCAAACATATAGACCATTATATGAGCGGTTAAGATGTACGCGTTTTTTTTCTTTTCCATCATCCAATACCACATCAAAACTACCCGACATTGCGATGATTAGTTGGTGTAGTTCTTTATGTGCATGACCGCCTCTTTCTGAACCACCTGGAACATCATAAAGATAATATACGCGTTGTATATCAAAAGGTATTTGATTGCCTGATTCAACGAAAGTTAAGTTACCTCGAGGATCTTGGATTTTTGGTAAATCAACAATATTACAAAGATTAATGTTCATTTATTTTACCTTTATCATCAAGTATTTTAATAATTCGCGCAGGATTTCCAATTACCAAGGCAAAGGGCGGTACATCTTTTGTAACCACTGCTCCTGCGCCTATCATGGCATTCTTACCTATAGTAATTCCCGGTAAAATAACTGCTCCGGCACCTATTGACGCACCATTATGTATGTTTGTATTTAAAAAACTATAAGGAAAGTGTTTGCTGCGAGGAAATTTATCATTAGTAAATGTAGCATTTGGCCCTATAAATACATCATCACTAACACGTAGACCATCCCATAATTGCACACCACTTTTAATGGTGACCCTATCGCCAATAATGACATCGCTTTCAATTAATACGTGTGAGCAAATATTACAATCAGTTCCGATTTGCGCGCCGTCTAAAATCACAACAAACTGCCAAATACGAGTTTTATTGCCTATAGATGTAGTATTTACATCTGCTAGGTGGTGTATAAAAATTGCGGGGGCTATGTTCACGATTTCCGTTAAGTCTATGCTTGTATTAATTTTTTTGTAATTAGGTTATCTATTTAGTATTAATCGTATATCGTTGCCGTAATTTTAAACGTAAAGTATGTCTAATTTGATAAGGTGATTGAACGTGATTATCACAGTTATTATTGGATATGACGTATTTTGCTCCAAGTCTTAATAATACCTGTTTTTTGTTCGTTAAG
>CAJADF010000125.1 GCA_903938485.1 uncultured Methylococcaceae bacterium | reverse complement strand
TTAACATTATTACAGATGATTACAGGATATCACACCGAGCAATCACTTCAAGTAAAATTTAAATATTTATTAACAAAAACTAATGTGCAATGACGTCGTTTAGTTATATTTATTATTATAAGCGCATGTATTTTACTAATAAAAATAAATAAAGCTACCCAAAAATAAAAGTTAAAATAAATAAATAAGGTAACGTAAATGAGAGAAAAATAAGGCAGAGATTGCGGGAGAAAACGGCAAAAAACAGAAGTCATTAATAAAAAATAAGTTTATGACACAAATCTGAAATGTAAAAAGTATATTATGAAATTAATAGTGAGACTATTTACTTAGGCAAGGGGGGGGGATAATTTATAGTAGAGAAACTATAAAAAACGAAGTAATTAAAGTTATTGGTATGTAGTATGTTATGTGCGTGGTTTCTATATATAGTAGGTGTTAATGTGACACGTTTTTTTTGTTTAGTAGTTCTTTTGTTAATTTCTGTTATTGAGATTGGTCCAATTCCAATCAGTCCCTTAGTTTTATTGACTGTCGTGCTGTTTAGGCCTATGTGGTTTTACCATTTGGTTCTTAAAATATATGGTAATAAGTCTGATAAGATTGGTTGACTCGGGAGAGTTGTTAGTCAGTTGGTCGAGACACCTAGAAGTGCTACATTGATCCATTTTGGTGCATTAATCATTGTATAATTTACGCTGCGGTAATTAAAGGTTAATTTTTAAGGCTTGGTCTACAAATTGCTTTAATTATTAAAAAACTTAAGCTCACAAAGGGATTGATAAGCAATACTATGTTTAAAAGACTGTTGGATCATCTAAACACTGCCATTTTACTATTCAATAGGCATTTGGTTCTGACCTATATAAACACCAGTGGCGAAATATTATTTGCCGATAGTGCTCATCATTTGGTAGGTCAAAGTGCTGATGAATTATTCAGGACTTCTGATCCCGCTTTACTTAATAATTTGAAGCAATCCCTAGAGATGGCTGAGCCTCTAGTCGATAGGGCTTTAACATTATCTAGGTTGCCACATAATGTGACGACCAATTTTAGTGCAACGCCAATGATCTTGAAAGATAAAGTACATGAGATTTTGGTGGAGTTTCAACAGGTAGATACGCATATACGTATTTCTAAAGAAGAACAGTTGTTAACACAGCAAAATACTGCGAGGTTGTTAGTAAGAGGCTTAGCTCACGAAATTAAAAATCCTTTGGGCGGTTTAAGAGGAGCGGCACAATTATTGGATTTGGAACTGCATGATCCAGAGTTGAAGGAGTATACCCAAATTATTATTAATGAATCTGATCGGTTGCAAGGCTTGCTAGATAAAATGCTGGGCCCAAATAAATTGCCAGAAAAAAGGATTATTAATATTCATGAGGTATTAGAACGTGTTAGGCAATTAGTGCAAGTTGAGTCTAGTAAAAGTTTACAGTTTAAATCGGATTATGATCCTAGTATTCCTGATATCTATGCTGATAAGGATCAATTGATTCAAGCTATTTTAAATATTGCTAGAAATGCTGTTCAAGCAATGGAAGGTAAGGGCAGTATTATGTTTAAAACTCGAATATATCGGCATATGAATATTGGGCGTAAGCGTTTTAAATTAGCGGTTAAATGCGACATTATTGATAGTGGGCCGGGCATAGATGCCAATATGATGACACAAATTTTTTATCCAATGATTACAGGTCGAGCAGAAGGTACGGGTTTAGGTTTGTCGATAGCGCAAGCTTTAATTACACAGCATAACGGATTGATTGAATGTAATAGCCAACCAGGACGAACCGTGTTTTCAGTTTTTTTACCTATGGGGGGTGCGAATGACTAAGCCTGATGTGGTCTGGGTTATTGATGATGATAAATCGATACGTTGGGTTGTTGAAAAAGCCTTGCAAAAAGCCGGTATTATTACGCGTTGTTTTTCATCTGGAAATGATTTATTAAGTGCCTTAGATTGTGAGTTGCCAGATGCATTAATAACTGATATTCGTATGCCTGGTATGGATGGGTTGGAGTTGTTGGACAAGGTTCAGTTCTCTCATCCTCATTTGCCGGTTATTGTTATGACAGCTCATTCTGATTTAGAAAGCGCTGTTTCTGCGTTTCATGGGGGTGCGTTTGAGTATCTGCCTAAACCTTTTGATATCAAAGAAGTAGTAAGTTTGGCTCAACGTGCTTGTTTACATGGGCGTCAATTGCTAGAGGATGCGTCAGTCTCTGGTAGTCCTGCTATACAGCCCACACCAGAAATTATTGGTGAAGCTCCATCTATGCAAGAAGTATTTCGAGCTATTGGTCGTTTAGCTCGTTCACACATTACTGTGTTGATAAATGGGGAGTCAGGGACGGGTAAAGAATTGGTTGCTAAAGCCTTGCATCGTCATAGTCCTCGAACTAAGAACCCTTTTATCGCTTTAAATATGGCGGCTATTCCTAAAGACTTAATGGAGTCTGAGTTATTTGGGCATGAGAAAGGTGCTTTTACTGGCGCCCAGGCTCGGCGCTCAGGGCGTTTTGAGCAAGCGAACGGTGGCACATTATTTTTAGATGAAATTGGTGATATGCCTGCGGAACTGCAAACTCGTTTATTAAGGGTGTTGGCTGATGGTGAGTTTTATCCGGTCGGTGCTCATTTACCTATTAAAGTTGATGTGCGTATTATTGCGGCTACTCATCAGAATCTTGAATTTTTAGTTGAGCAGGGGCGTTTTAGGGAAGATTTATTTCATCGTCTAAATGTTATCCGTATTCAAATTCCGGCATTACGTGAAAGAAAGCAAGATATTCCATTATTATTGAAGCATTTTCTTCAGCAGGCTGCTACAGAATTGGGCGTAGAAAATAAAGTTTTAAAGCCTGATGCCGAGGCTTATTTAAGTACACTTGATTGGCCTGGTAATGTTAGACAGTTAGAAAACAGTTGTCGCTGGCTTACTGTCATGGCTTCTAGTAGAGAAATACACCTTCATGATTTGCCTTCTGAATTATTAAGTATCCCCGTAGAGAAAGAAATTATCGATACTGATTGGGAGTTTTTATTAAGGACTTGGGTTGATAAACAACTGCTTGCGAAAGAACCTGAAATTGCAAAGCATATTATTCCTGCGGTAGAGGCTATTTTAATTAAAGCCGCATTGGAGCATACCAATGGGCGTCGCCATGAAGCAGCTATTCTATTGGGTTATGGTCGTAATACTCTTACCCGTAAAGTAAAAGAGTTAGGTATAGAAGAAGAGTAGTATTGTCGTTGTAGTTTTTTACTTTCCATCTAGATTTATCCCCTTGGCAGTTATTTGGTGTAGGTATTTATGATTTTACTGGCTACTGATAACTGCTTTTCTTTTTAGACAGATCCCTTTGTTCTTTCCTGGTGCATCACCTTGATGCCTAACCTAAAGTACTTTGCTTCAATTTGGTGCGTTACTTTTCATTTGTGTTGTACGTTTTCTAAGGTTTCCTAAGTCTTATTATTATTTTAGGTCTATTTAAGTTATTTACACTGGGAATAATAGGGCTTTTATAATCTATCTTGGCGTGAAATGTCATACTTGGCATAGTCTCTGCTTTAAGTAATTTGAATTGTTACTTTAACTAAGAGAGGATCAAATGAAACTGATAACTGCGATTGTTAAACCCTTCAAACTGGATGATGTCCGCGAGGCGCTTTCAGAAATAGGGGTTTCTGGTGTAACGGTAACCGAAGTCAAAGGCTTTGGTCGTCAAAAAGGTCATACTGAGTTGTATCGTGGTGCTGAGTATGTTGTAGATTTTTTACCTAAAGCCAAAGTTGAAGTGGCGGTTGCTGATCAACTTTTAAGTCAGGCTGTTGAAGCCATTACAAAAGCGGCAAACACTGGGAAGATTGGTGACGGTAAGATTTTTGTAACTGATTTAGAACAAGTTGTTCGCATTCGCACCGGTGAAACCGGTGATGAAGCACTTTAGTATTGATATAGGTGAGATATGAAATATTTATTAAAAAGTTCTATTTTTGTGGCTTTGATGGGATTCGCTAGCTTTGCTTTTGCAGATGCAGCGATGACTGTGAACAAAGGCGACACAGCTTGGATGATTGTAGCAACAGTGCTGGTTATCCTAATGGTTATTCCTGGTTTAGCATTGTTTTACGGCGGTATGGTGCGTGCTAAAAATATGTTATCTATTTTGATGCAAGTATTTGTTATCTTCTCAATGATGGCCGTTTTATGGGCATTATATGGATACAGTGTTGCCTTTACTGAAGGTACGCCATTTATAGGTGGATTTAGTAAGTTATTCTTGGCGGGTATTACGCCAGATTCTATGGCGGCTACTTTCTCTAAAGGTGCCTACGTTCCTGAATATATCTATGTTGCATTTCAATTAACATTCGCCGGTATTACTCCCGCATTGATTATTGGTGCCTTTGCAGAGCGTGTTAAGTTTTCTGCGATCTTAGTATTTATGTTAATTTGGTTTACTTTTGCCTATTTACCTATGGCGCATATGGTTTGGTATTGGGCAGGTCCTGATGCTTATACTAATGCTGATACGGGTGCAACTGCAGGCGCAACGGCGGGCTTCTTATTCCAAAAAGGTGCATTGGATTTTGCGGGCGGTACGGTTGTGCATATTAATGCGGGTATTGCTGGTTTGATTGGTTGTTTAATCGTCGGTAAACGTATCGGTTATAAAAAAGAATCTTTAGCTCCCCATAGCGTTACTATGACAATGATCGGTGCATCATTATTATGGGTAGGTTGGTTTGGCTTTAATGTAGGTTCTAATTTAGAAGCGAATGGTTTAGCGGCATTAGTATTTGTTAACACTTTATTAGCCAGTGCGGCGGCTACTTTAGCTTGGACTGCTGCTGAGTGGATTATTCGTGGTAAACCGAGCATGTTAGGTGGTGCTTCTGGCGCAATCGCAGGCTTAGTTGCAATTACGCCAGCTTGTGGTTGGGCAGGACCAATGGGCTCAATCGTATTAGGCCTTGTTGCGGGTGTTGCTTGTTTTGTTGCAGTGACTAGTTTGAAAACGTTATTAGGTTACGATGACTCATTAGATGCTTTTGGTGTGCACGGTATTGGTGGAATTATCGGTGCTTTAGGTACTGCGGTAGTTGCTGATCCTGCCTTAGGTGGTACTGGTGTTTATGATTATGTTGCTAACGCGGTTGCTGAATACAGTATGTCTACTCAGCTTATTAGCCAAGCATGGGGTGTAGGTACTTGTATCGTTTGGTCTGGTATCGTTTCATTTGTTGCTTTTAAGTTGATTGATGTGGTGATGGGCTTAAGAGTTAGTGAAGAAGTTGAGCGTGAAGGTTTAGATATATCTGAGCATGGTGAGTCAGCTTACCATTCATAAGTTGAATCTTAGCTTAAAATAAAAACGGGAGCCTAGGCTCCCGTTTTTTGTCTTTTAATGGTATCTACAATTAGTTTTGCAGTTAGTCTTTTTAATTAGCCTTGCAATTTTTCCTTAAGAATCTTGTTTACTTCCGCAGGATTAGCTTTACCTTTCATCTCTTTCATCACTTGTCCGACAAAGAAGGCAAAAACTTTATCTTTACCGCTACGATATTGATCAACCTGATCTTGATTGTCATCAATAATTTTGTCGATAATTGCTTCTATTGCTCCAGTATCCGTGATTTGTTTTAAGCCTTTTTCTGAGATAACTTCATCCGCAGATGCTGATGATTGCCAAAGTTCTTCAAACACTTGTTTCGCGATTTTTCCAGAAATGGTGTTGTCAGTAATTCGGGCTAATAAACCTGCTAGACGTTCATAGCTAATCGGTGAGTCGGTAATTTCTAGGTCACCTTTATTGAGCGCAGCCGAAAGATCACCGGTAATCCAATTAGCACAGAGTTTGGCTTCGGAACCTGAGGCTTTAACCACGGCTTCAAAATAATCACTTAAGGCACGCGAAGTGGTTAAAATCGAGGCGCTTTCATCATCTAATTGATAGTCAGTTTTAAATCTTAGCTTTTTAGCATGAGGTAACTCAGGTAAATTAGCTTTGATGTGGGCTTTAAATTCTTCGTCAATAATAACGGGTAGTAAATCTGGATCTGGGAAGTAGCGGTAATCGTTTGCTTCTTCTTTGCTACGCATAGAACGCGTTTCATCTTTTACGGAATCGTAAAGACGCGTTTCTTGTACAACTTTGCCACCACTTTCAATTAACTCAATCTGGCGCTGTATTTCATGATTGATGGCTTTTTCAACAAATTTGAACGAGTTGATATTCTTGATTTCGGCGCGAGTGCCAAATTCAATTTGACCTTTGGGGCGCACAGATACATTGGCATCACAACGGAAAGAACCCTCCTGCATATTGCCATCACAGATACCTAAATAACGTACTAATTCGTGCAATTTTCGCATATAGGCAACGGCTTCTTTCGCAGAACTCATCTCAGGTTCAGATACAATTTCTAATAAAGGCGTGCCAGCACGATTAAGATCTATGCCAGTTAAGCCATGAAAGTTTTCGTGTAACGATTTACCCGCATCTTCTTCTAAATGTGCTCGAGTGATACCTATACGTTTAGTAACTCCATCTACTTCAATGTCTAAATGGCCTTTTCCCACAATGGGGTGATCCATTTGGCTGATTTGATAACCTTTAGGTAAGTCGGGGTAAAAGTAATTTTTTCTGGCAAAGATCGAGTAAGGTGCAATGTGTGCATCGATAGCCATACCAAAGATGACTGCTTTACGCACTGCATCTTCATTAAGCACGGGTAATACGCCGGGTAAGCCTAAGTCAACTGCACAGGCTTGCGTATTGGGTTCTGCGCCGTAAGCGGTAGATGCGCCTGAGAATATTTTTGTTTGCGTGGCGAGTTGAGTATGAATCTCTAGACCTATAACTGTTTCCCATTCCATGATTATCTCCTTATGCAAAGCCTTTAGGTGTTTGTTTATGCCAATCAGTGGTTTGTTGATACTGATGGGCTATATTGAGTATTTTTGCTTCGGTAAAGTAGTTACCAATTATTTGTAGTCCTATGGGCATTTCGTTGATAAACCCTGCTGGAATAGAGATGGCAGGTAAGCCAGCAAGATTAATGGCAATCGTATAGATATCTGATAAATACATTTCAACGGGATCAGACATTTTTTCACCAATGCCAAAGGCTGGTGTCGGTGTAACAGGCCCCATAATGACATCTACTTCTGTGAGCGTCTTTTTGAAATCGTCACTAATTAATCGTCTGATTTTTTGAGCTTTTACATAATAAGCGTCGTAATATCCTGTTGATAATGCATAAGTTCCCATTAGAATACGGCGTTTGACTTCTTTGCCAAAACCTTCACCACGTGAGCGGGTATATAAATCCGTTAAATCAACTGGGTTATTACAGCGGTGACCAAAGCGTACCCCATCAAAACGAGATAAATTGGCTGAGCATTCCGCGGGAGCGATAACGTAATATGCTGGGATGGCTAGTTTAAGGTTAGGCATAGAAACTTCTTTAATTTCTGCGCCAAGTTTACGATATTCTTCTATAGCCTCAGCCAGTTTTTTGGCCATATCTATATTTAAATCATCACTAAAAAACTCTTTTGGTAAGCCTATTTTCAAGCCTGTTAATGGATGATTTAGGTTTGCACTATAATCAGGCACCGGTAAATCAACGCTAGTAGAATCTTTCGGATCAAAACCAGCCATGGTTTGTAATACTAGAGCGGCGTCTTCTGCGCTGTGTGTCATTGGGCCGCCTTGATCTAAACTAGAGGCATAAGCAATCATGCCAAAACGCGAGACCCGCCCATAAGTAGGTTTTAATCCTGTAATGCCACATAACGCAGCTGGTTGGCGTATTGAGCCTCCAGTGTCCGTGCCAGTAGAATACGCAGCCAATTTTGCGGCTACCGCGACGGCTGATCCCCCTGAGGATCCACCGGGTACCCTATTGATATTCCATGGATTTTTAACGGCACCATAAAAACTAGTTTCATTTGATGAGCCCATCGCAAACTCATCCATATTAAGTTTGCCTAGCATTACAGCGCCAGTTTGATTGAATTTCTCAATGACGGTAGCGTTATAAGGTGCGTAAAAGTTATCAAGCATCATGGACCCGCAGCTAGTTTTGACATCCAATGTGCAGAAAATATCTTTTTGTGCAACTGGAATGCCAGTTAGCGGATCAGCTTTTTTGCTAGCAATTCTGATGTCCGCATCTTTGGCATTTTGTAAGGCAATCTCTTCCGTAACTGTGATATAGGCGTTTAGATCTTGATGTTGCTTTATTCTATTTAGATATTCATGTGTTAGTTCTACACTAGAAAAATCTCCATTTTTCAAGCCATGACTTAATTCTTTTAATGATTTGTTATACATACTGGGTATTCCCTTACTCAATTACTTTTGGAACTAGAAATAGACCGTCTTCAGTTTGTGGGGCTATAGACATAAATTTGTCGCGATTGTTTTTTTCAGTGATATTATCGTGTCTTAAACGTTGGGCCTGATCCATGGGGTGAGCCATAGGTTCGACTTTATCTGTATTAAGTTCACTCATTTGAGTCATTAAATCTAATATGCCTGATAAATCCTTCGCATAAGATTCTGTGTCTTGGGAATCAATTCCCAGTCGTGCTAAATGCGCAATTTTGTTTACATCATTTGTCGTTAACGACATGTTGTTCTCCGTAATTAAAATCGGTGTAACTGGCTAAAGAGTCTTTTATAATTAATCTGTTAGGCGGGTTAAGACGACCTAAATATTAAAAGCCTCGGCTTCTGTTAATCATGGTCTTTATTTTTAACCTTGTACCGTATGCAATTGCTGGGTATATTACTACAAATATAGTACTTATATCTTGCCCAAATGCCTGCTTGATTGATAAAGTATGCCTATTTTTATTCCTTAAAGGAAACAGTTAAAAATGTTCAAAAGAATTCGCGGGGTATTTTCTAACGACCTTTCAATAGACCTCGGAACCGCTAATACTCTGATTTATATTCCTGGCCAAGGTATTGTACTTAATGAGCCTTCAGTTGTAGCTATTAAAGAAGATAAGATTCGTGGCTCTAAAGCAATTGCCGCAGTCGGCGCGGACGCAAAGTTGATGTTAGGCCGAACGCCTGGAAATATTACGGCTATTCGTCCACTAAAAGATGGTGTTATTGCTGATTTTGCCGTAACTGAGCGTATGTTACGATTTTTCATTGAAAAGGTACATAAGAAAAACCGTTGGTTACGACCAAGTCCACGTATTCTAATTTGCGTACCTTGCGGTTCTACACAAGTTGAAAGGCGTGCTATTCGTGAGTCAGCTGCAATGGCTGGTGCTCGTGAGGTTTATTTGATTGAAGAACCAATTTCAGCCGCGATTGGTGCTGGGTTGCCAGTCGATGAGCCTTGTGGTTCTATGGTTTTAGATATTGGTGCAGGTACTTCAGAGGTAGCCGTTATTTCATTAAATGGTATTGTTTATTCAAGTTCAGTGCGTATTGGTGGTGATCGGTTTGATGAGGCAATTATTAACTATGTTCGTAGAAATTTTGGTACTTTAATTGGTGAAGTGACTGCAGAAAGAATTAAGCTTGAAATTGGTTCTGCATACCCCGGTAAGGAAGTTAGAACAATTGAAGTTAAAGGGCGTAATTTGGCAGAAGGTGTGCCGAGAAGTTTCTCTTTAAATAGTAACGAAATTCTTGAAGCGCTTCAAGAGCCCTTGATGGGTATTGTTGGTGCGGTAAAAGTTGCTTTAGAGCAAACGCCACCTGAATTAGGATCTGATGTTGCAAATAACGGTATTTTCTTAACAGGTGGTGGATCATTATTAAAAGATATTGATTTGTTATTATCTGAAGAGATAGGTTTACCGGTGCATATAGCGGATGACCCATTAACTTGTGTTGCAAGAGGTGGCGGTATGGTTCTGGAAATGCTTGATAAAAAAGGTCTGACTACTTTCTCTTTAGAGTAATATTTTAAAAAGTAAATTATTGCTATTAAATAGTTATTATTTGGGTCGGGATTAAAGTACCTTTGCACTGATGTGAGGCATCGTTATTAAACTTTTATTTGCAACCGGCCCATCAATCAATACACGCTTACTTGTGGCTGTTGTGTTATCGATAACTTTATTGATTACCGAACACACAAATTCAAAGTTGGGCGGCATACGTACGACAATATCTATTTTTGTTGATCCGTTAAAATATCTTGTTTCATTACCAATCACTATTGTTGAACAAATTTCTGATTCTGCTTCTACCTATAGTGCATTAAAAGCAGAAAATGAAATTCTTAAAGAAGATCAACTCATACACCAAACTCGATTGCTTAAATTTGAAGCGTTAGAAAAAGAAAATATTCGCTTAAGGGCCTTATTAGAAAATTCGTTCAAATTAGGTGAACAAGTCTTAGTTGCTGAATTATTATCTGTAAACATGGCGCCATATGAACATATTTTGGTCGTTAATAAAGGTACGCGATTTGGCGTACACCCTCAACAACCTGTGTTAGATGCTAATGGCGTAGTTGGGCAAGTATTTCGTGCTTTGCCGTTTACTTCAGAAATTATGCTAATCACAGACCCTAATCATGCTATTCCAGTGCAAGTTAATAGGAATGGTTTATTGACGATAGCTGTGGGAAGTGGTCAACTTAACCGACTTATATTGCCTTTCTTACCTAGTAATGCTGATATTCGTCCTGGGGATTTATTAATTACTTCTGGATTAGGGGGTACTTTTCCCCAAGGTTATCCTGTAGCCGTGGTAGACGAGTTTACTGCTCAGCCAAATAAAGCATTTGCAACAATCACTGCAACGCCCAAAGCTTTACTTGATAGAAATAGAGAGTTAATGATTGTTTGGAGTAAGTCTGTGCCAGTACCTTTAATAGCAAAGCCAGCAGGAATTGAAGAAGGGGGCTTAGATGCCATTAAATAACTACATAGGTTTTTTTCGCATTCTATTGACACTTATTTTTGCTATGTGTTTAAGAATTGTGCCGTTATCGAGTGAATTAGCTGTTTTAAATCCTGATTGGGTTTTAATAGTACTTATTTATTGGTCTCTTTATATACCGGAACGAGTAGGTATTTTTAATGCATGGACGTTTGGGTTATTAACTGATGTGTTGTTGGGGCGAATGCTGGGGCAATATGCATTGGCTTATTCGCTTATTATCTATATTTGTCTAAAGTTTCATAAACGTTTACGACAATTTCCTTTGTTACAGCAAGGCTTATTTATCTTCTTTTGTTTATTGTTATCACAGCTTTTGCTGTTTTTCATTAAAAATTTGCAGCATCCCGCGCAATTACACGCCTCATTTTGGTTGCCTGTTTTTACAGGGACTTTAAGTTGGCCTTTAGTGTATGGCTTATTGAGTTTTGTTAGTATGTTTCGACGTATTAAATAATACGTATATACATTTATGCCTAACATGTATGCCATTAAAGACCATTCCGTAGAGAAAAATATATTTATTAATCGAATTGTCGCGGCTTTTATAGTTATTAGCCTTTTAACGACAGGTTTGATTGTTAGGTTGGTTTATTTACAGATTGTTGGGCACGAGCACTATTCTTCTTTAGCTAAAGATAACAGTATAAAGATTGTCCCTTTAGTGCCAACGCGAGGGATGATTTATGATCGGCATGGTAAGGTTTTAGCTGAGAATACAACCTCCTATAGTCTAGAAATTATTCCTGAACAAGTCTCCAATATGGATGATACATTGCATCGTTTACAAATATTGCTTGATGTTTCAGATGAAGAATTAGAGCAATATCAGAAGTTGCGTAAGCGTCAAAAGCGTTTTGTTAGTTCGGCTCTATTGTTAAGTATGAACGATGAGCAGTTAGCTAAATTTGCAGTGGCAAGACCTTATTTTCCGGGTGTTGATATTCATCGTCAATTGGTACGTCATTATCCTTATGGTGATTTAGCGGCTCATGTCGTAGGTTATGTGGGGAGAATTAATGAGGCCGAAATGAAGGAGTTACCCATTGCAGAATATAGAGGGTCTTCTCATATTGGTAAATTGGGTATTGAGCTCTCTTATGAGCATGATTTGCATGGTAAGACTGGGTATGCTGAAATTGAAACAAATGTTCAAGCTCGATTATTAAATACTTTGAATGAGGTTAACCCAGAGCCGGGTTCAAATCTTTATTTGACGTTAGATATCGATTTACAAAAAATTGCTTATGATGCATTGGGGGGATATAACGGTTCGGTGGTCGCAATTGATATTAAAACGGGAGGTGTATTAGTTTTTGTTAGTCGTCCAGGTTTTGATCCGAACCCTTTTGTAGTTGGTATCAGCAATGATGATTATGAGGCGCTTCAGTCTAATGAAAACCAGCCGCTTTATAATCGAGCATTAAGAGGATTATATCCCCCAGGATCAACTCTTAAGCCTTTTGTGGCATTGGCCGGTCTTGAATATGAGGCTATTACACCGGAGCAAAAATTATTCTGTCCTGGGTATTATCAACTTCCGGGAGTAACTCATAAGTATCGAGATTGGAAAAAAGGTGGTCATGGTTCTGTTGACATGAATCAAGCGATTACAGAGTCTTGTGATGTCTATTTTTATAGACTCGCAGCGAGTCTGGGTATAGATAATATGGTCAGTTTTATGCAGAAATTTGGCTTTGGAGAAAAGACGGGTATTGATTTAGTGGGCGAGAAATCAGGTTTGTTGCCTACTCGAGAATGGAAGCGTGAGAAAAAAAATCAAGCTTGGTATCCTGGGGAGACTCTTATAACGGGTATTGGTCAGGGTTATTTGCAAGTAACGCCGATACAATTAGTGAAGGCAACGGCGGCATTAGCTAATCAGGGAAAAGTAATTACACCATTCCTGGTTGATAAAGTGGTAGGTGCACAAGGCTCTCATTCAGGGACTAATTCAAATTACTATAATGTATCGGTTAAAACAGAAAATGTTAATGCGGTTATCGCAGGCATGATTAATGTGGTGCATAGTGCTCGAGGAACTGCTAAAGGTATTAATAGAAATATAAATTATCAAATTGCTGGTAAAACGGGTACAGCTCAGGTTTTAGGTATTAAGCAAAACGCTAAATACAATGAAAATAGCATCGATTTTAAGTATAGGGATCATGCTTTATTTATGTCTTTTGCACCTGTAGATGATCCTAAAATTGCGGTGGTTGTTATTGCAGAAAATGGCGGGCATGGGGGATCAGTTGCGGCCCCAATTGCGGGAGAAGTGATTAAGAAATATTTAGAGGAAAATCATGAAAACTGAAACACGTCATGAGCAATTTGAAGCGCCCTCTGTATTAGGAAATTTTCTTAGAAGATTGCATATTGATATACCTTTGTTTATTGGGTTATTACTGACGTCGATGCTGAGTTTAATTATTTTATACAGCGCAGGCAGTCAAGATATGGATGTATTAATGCGGCAAGTTAGTCGAGTAGGATTAGCTTTTGTATTAATGATTGTGTTGGCTCATGTGGATCCCTATCAGTTTAAACGTTACGCAACTATATTATTTGGTATCGGCATCATTTTATTATTAGCGGTTCTTATTATGGGACAGATAAGTATGGGGGCGCAACGCTGGCTAGATTTGGGCGTGTTTCGCTTTCAACCTTCGGAGATGATAAAAATTACTACCCCTATGATGGTTGCTTGGTATTTAGCAGAGTATTCGATGCCGCCTAAGGCTAAACAGATATTAATAGCCTCTATTCTTATTTTACTTCCTACTTTATTGATTGCTAAACAACCTGATTTAGGGACAGCATTACTCGTTGCTAGTTCTGGCGCTGGTGTATTATTTTTTGCGGGATTATCTTGGTGGATAATGGCGGGGATTGTAGTGTTTTTGGGGGCTCTAACGCCTATTATATGGCATTTTATGCATGGATATCAGCGAGATAGGGTTCTAACGTTTTTGAATCCAGAAGCAGATCCTTTAGGTAGGGGTTACCATATTATACAGTCAAAAATTGCCATCGGTTCAGGTGGTATCTATGGAAAAGGTTGGTTAGGTAGTACTCAATCGGAGTTAGAGTTTTTGCCCGAGAGTTCAACAGATTTTATATTTGCAGTATTTGCCGAGGAGTTTGGGCTTTTAGGTTGTTTAGGTTTGTTGACTTTATATTTGTTAATTATTGCTCGATGTCTTTATATCGCTTCACAAACACAAGATGCATTTAGTAGGCTTTTAGCGAGTAGTTTAGCGTTCACTTTTTTTGTGTATGTTTTTGTTAATATCGGGATGGTAATAGGTGTATTGCCGGTAGTGGGTGTGCCTCTACCCTTAATTAGTTACGGTGGGACTTCTATAGTTACATTATTAGCAGGTTTTGGTATTTTAATGTCTATTCATACACATAAAAAATTTAGATAACTTTGTATGAAGATCCTGCCGTTTTCCGGATTTAATTTGTTCATTTCACCGTTTTGGTGTTCCTGTTGTTCAAAAAGCTTTATTGTTCTTCTGTCGCTTTATCTTGCAGCTTGCTCTAGTTTTCTTAAAGAAAGCGATAGAGATCCACAAATTGTTAATGCGTTTATCAATAAGATGGTATTGACTCATCAATTTGATCAAGAGTCATTAAGTCTTTTATTAAAATCTGCTGAAATAAAACAAGATGTCATCAAGAAAGTTTCAAAGCCAGCCGAAGGATTGTCTTGGTATAAATATAGACAAATATTTATCACCGATGCTCGTATAAATGCGGGCGTAAAGTTTTGGCAAGAAAATGCGAATACTTTGGCTTTAGTTCAGCAACAGACTGGCGTGCCGGCAGAAATCATTATTGCTATTATTGGAGTTGAAACACTTTATGGACAGCATATGGGTAATTATCGTGTCCTTGATGCCTTAGTGACCTTAGCTTTTGCTTATCCGCCTCGTAGTCAGTTTTTTTCTACTGAATTAGAAAAGTTTTTATTGTTGTGTCGTGATGAGCATATAAACCCATTAAGCCCATTAGGGTCTTATGCGGGAGCGATGGGTGCACCACAGTTTATGCCGAGTAGTTATTTGTCTTATGCTATTGATTTTGATGGGGATGGGTTTAGGGATATTTGGCATAACAACGCTGATGCCATTGCTAGTGTCGCAAATTATTTTAAAAAACATCAGTGGCAGACTGGTCAAGAGGTTGTCATACCTGTTTCAGCGGTGGGGGAAAAGTACAAAAAAGTTTTATCAGAAGGCCTTAAGCCAAACTTAAGGGTTGAAGAGTTAGACTTAGTTAACTTAAAAACATTGAGGTCGTTACCTTTAAATACAAAAGTAAAGTTGTTGTCCTTTGAAAAGACACCAACTGAGCAAGGGAGTCGTGAGGAACTTTGGGTGGGCTTAGAAAATTTCTACGTCATTACTCGATACAACCACAGTCCTTTGTATGCTATGGCTGTTTATCAATTAAGCCAGGCTATTTTAAATAAGAAAGGCGGATTCCCATGAAAAAAATTGTAATAACAACAACTATTATCGCATTAACTGGCTGTTCACAAGCCCATATTAAAAGTTCTGATCTTGCTTTGCAGCAACCTCCTTTATTTAGTTATTCTTCTCTTAGTAACTCTACTAGTTTTTCAGTTAAACAAAATTCTATATTGCACCTTGGCGAAAATAATAAGCTAAGTGATCTTGTTCAACAGGATGGGCTCTTTCCAAGTATTGTTAACAAAGTAAAACATGGGGTTGCTTCATGGTATGGGCCTGGGTTTCACGGTAAAAAAACTGCAACGGGTGAGATTTTTGATATGAATGCTATGACGGCTGCTCATAAAACATTACCAATACCTTCTTACGCACGAGTCACAAATCTAGAGAATCACAGAAGTATTATTGTAAGAATAAATGATAGAGGCCCTTATATCGGTAATAGAGAGCTAGATTTATCTTATGCGGCGGCAAAAAATTTAGATTTAGATCAAGAAGGTTTAGGGGCTATAGAAATTAATACAATTTCCCCTAGTCAAGCTTTGCCTCAGATACAGCAAATAGCAGAGAAAGAAGAAAAACATGTGTATTTACAGGTAGGTAGTTTTGGGCATCAAAGAAATGCTTTAAAACTTAAGAGCAAGTTGACTGCTTTTAACTTACCAGAGGCTAATATTCGTTCTTCTACATATAAAAAATCGACTTTATATAAAGTACAAATTGGTCCAATTAATACCGCAAGACAAGTTGATGAGCTTAATCAGCAACTATCAGAATTGGGTATAACAGATACACAATTTGTTACTGAAGCAAAACAAACTGAGCGCTCGCGTGTTACAATGTAAGAGAATATTCTTTTACTGTTGACATCAAAGAGTGTGACCCCGTTGAGAAAATGTACCTTAGTAGTATTACTTTTTAGCCTGTTAGTATTCCACAAACAGGTTCAAGCAGAAAATGTTGATATATCAACTCCTCCCGCCCCAACTATTGCCGCATCAGCTTATATCCTTAAAGACTTTAATACCGGTAAGGTGTTAGCAGAAAGTAATGCTGATATTAAATTGGCGCCAGCAAGTCTGACTAAAATAATGACGGTTTATGTTATTTTTAATGAATTAGCGAATGGCCATTTACATTTAAATGATAATGTTACTATCAGTGAAAAAGCATGGAAGACTGCTGGCTCACGTATGTTTGTTGAATTGGGCAACCAAGTCAAAATAGAGGATTTACTTAAGGGTGTGATTATTCAGTCGGGTAATGATGCGAGTGTTGCTCTAGCTGAGCATGTGGGCGGTAATGAAGAAACGTTTGCTGAGATGATGAATCAACATGCTTTAAGATTAGGCATGATAAATACCCATTTTAAAAATAGTGATGGGCTACCGGGGCCAGATCATTATACGACTGCTCGAGATTTGGCTTTGTTAACTAGTGCATTAATAAAAGAGTTTCCTGAATATTATCGCTGGTTTTCCCAAAAAGAATTTACGTTTAATAAGATCACTCAACAAAATAGAAATAAATTACTGTCGCGAGATGAGTCTGTAGATGGTGTAAAAACTGGTTTTACTGATGATGCGGGTTATTGTTTAGTTGCGTCTGCATTGCGTGAGGATATGCGAATCATATCAGTCGTAATGGGCGCTAAAGATGCTAATGCAAGAGCTAACGAAAATCAAACATTAATAAATTATGGCTTTAGGTTTTTCGAATCTCATCAGTTATATGAAGCTAAGAAATCATTAAGTGAAGCTAGAGTTTGGAAGGGCGCCAGTAAATTAGTTTCATTAGGTTTGTCTGAGAGTATGTACGTTATGGTGCCTCGTCGATTATATAAAGATTTAAAAGCGGTAATCACGGTTGATAAAAAGATTACGGCGCCTGTTGTAGAAGGATCGAAATTAGGCTCAGTAAAAGTAACGCTTAATAATGAAGTGCTTGAAGAGAAAGACTTGGTTGCATTGCAATCGGTTGAGCAAGGCAATATATTTCAACGCTTGTCTGAAAGTGCAATGATGATGTTAGAGAAGTCTGAAGATGGAAAATAAATTAGTTTATTTAAATGGTGATTATTTGCCATTGTCTGAAGCGAAAGTATCTGTTTTAGATAGGGGTTTTTTGTTTGGTGATGGTATTTATGAGGTTATTCCGTCTTATTCTGGACATTTATTTCATTTAGATGATCATTTGTTACGCTTAGAAAATAGTTTAGAGGGTATTCGTTTAGCAAATCCGCATAGCCGATTAGAATGGCAAGCTATTTTATCGCCACTGTTAGACGCTAACTTTGATCAATATATTTATTTGCAAATTACTCGCGGTACTGCTTCTAAAAGAGACCATGCTTTTCCAGAAGATGTACCGGCTACTGTGTTTGCAATGTGTTCTAATATTGTGCCTTTTGCAGGTTTGAGTCAGGGTGTTAAGGCTATTTCAATGGATGATACACGTTGGCAGTTCTGTAACATTAAAGCGATTACTTTATTAGGTAATATTCTTCACAGACAAGCCGCTGTAGATAAGGGTTGTGCAGAAGCTTTATTAGTCAAAGCAGGTTACTTAGTTGAAGGAGCCGCTAGTAATGTTTTTGCAGTGCTTGACGGGGTGTTATGTACACCACCTAAAACTAACGAGATTTTACCGGGTATTACTCGTGACGTGATTTTGGAATTGGCTAGAAAAAATAATATTATTTGTAGTGAAGACAAAATTCCGTTTGCAAACATTCAATCAGCAACTGAAATTTGGGTGACTAGTTCAACAAGAGAGATCGTGCCTATTGTAGAATTGGATGGTGTTATCGTCGGTGACGGAAAGCCAGGTCCCGTTTGGCATACTATGCACACTATTCTGCAAGCTTATAAGCAATCTTTACTATGACCGAAGAAACACTTTTTGAATTTCCTTGTCAATTTCCTATTAAGGCGATGGGCAAGGCTGATATTGAACTCGATTTAATAGTGGTTGAAATTGTTCGCCGTCATGTGTCAGATATAAGTGAAGGTTCAGTAAAAGCTAGGCCAAGCAAAGATGGTAAGTTTATGGCAATAACCATTACTATAGAGGCGTCTAGTAAGCAGCAACTGGACGCTATTTATCAAGACTTAACTGATCATCCACATGTTTTAGTAGCACTTTAAATATAATTGAGTCGTTTGCTATATTGTTATTTAATCTAAATTGACCATTCATTGATAATGAAAATAGTTGATTTAGGTATACAAGATTATGAAACTACATGGCATGCTATGAAAGTTTTTAATGAGGAACGTACTGAAAATACGACGGATGAATTGTGGATTGTTGAACACTCGCCTGTTTACACTTTAGGATTAAATGGTAAAGCTGAGCATCTTTTAAATATTGGAGATATTCCAGTTGTTTATTGTGATCGCGGTGGGCAAGTCACTTATCATGGGCCGGGACAAGTGGTTATTTATACTTTATTAAACGTACAGCGTTTAAATTTAAATGCCCGTTCAATAGTCACACTTTTAGAGCATGCAATGATTAAAGTTTTGTCTCAATTTGATATTGAGGCGATCGCTAAAACTGATGCCCCAGGTGTTTATGTTGAAGGACGGAAAATTGGTTCTATTGGGTTAAGAATTAAAAAGCAGGGTTGTTATCATGGACTCAGTTTAAATAACGCAATGGATTTAAGCCCTTTTAACAATATTAATCCTTGTGGTTATTCTGGTCTTAAAGTCACTCAATTGGCTGATTTAGGTGTAACAGTCAGTACACAAGTTCTTTCAGGATTGGTTATTAAAGCTATTACATCATCTCTGTAAATATGACAAATCAAGCTCCATCAAGATCAACCCCAGACTCTCATGAGCGTAGTGAAAAAAAACTAGCACGAATCCCTATAAAGGTTGAACCCGTAGAGACTGTATTACGTAAACCCGATTGGATACGTGTAAAACTGTCTGCCAGTGATGAGATTACGCGTATTAAGAATTTATTGCGTGAGAGTAAATTACACACGGTTTGTGAAGAAGCGGCATGCCCAAATTTGTCAGAATGTTTTCAGCATGGCACTGCAACATTCATGATTATGGGTGATTTATGTACACGTCGTTGCCCATTTTGTGATGTCGCACATGGCAAGCCTTTACCTTTAGATGTAAATGAACCGCAGCATTTGGCGGATGCTATTAAAGCAATGACTCTTAAATATGTCGTGATTACTTCAGTGGATCGTGATGATTTAAGAGATGGTGGAGCTGGACATTTTGCAGAATGCATTAAGAAAATTCGTCAACAAACACCTCATACTAAAATAGAAATTTTAGTGCCAGATTTTAGAGGCCGTATCGATAAAGCAGTCTCACTTTTAGTGTCACAACCTTGTGATGTATTCAATCATAATTTAGAAACAGTACCCAGACTCTATAAACAAGTTCGCCCAGGAGCTGATTACCAAGGGTCTTTAGAATTACTAGCTAAATACACAGATGCTCACCCACAAACACCTACTAAATCAGGCTTAATGTTAGGTTTAGGTGAAACTAAAGAAGAAGTGTATCAGGTTATGAAAGATTTGTTGGCACACGGTTGCTCTATGCTCACTTTAGGCCAGTATTTGCAACCCACTAAGTCACATTTACCTGTAATAGAATATATTACGCCACAACAATTTGATGAATACGGTGCCTTCGCTTTAGAGCTTGGGTTTAAGCAAGTTGCTAGTGCACCTATGGTCAGATCTTCTTACCATGCGGATCTTCAAGCTAAAAGTATCATCTAATTTAATCAAATTTATTTTAGTGTGATATATATTCTTTAAATCTAAGGGTGGGTATGACCTTACAGTGACACCCACCTTAGTCGTTTTCTTAATAGATAACATAAGGTTACCTAATTTAATTATTACGGTCTAACATCACCATTAGAGAAGTAAGTAAATGCCATCGGCATAAATACAGTGATGCAATAAAATACAAAGAAAGCGCCAGCTACTTTGACTAACATAAATACTTTATCCATTTTTAATTCCTCATTATTGTTATTAGGTTTGTCTAACGGCATCAATGTATCTTAAAGAAATTAATTGGCAAATTTGATTAAGGTCTTTTTAGTGCACTTACTATTCCAGAAAATATGTTTTCTACACAAGTCCAGTCAATTAACTCTTATATCTTGCTGAATATTACTTTACCATGGGGCAAACCCAAGAGGCCATTTTACAAATTAAATTAGCCCAAACATCGCCCGGACTTAATTTCCAACTCTTGTCCATCTTAAATGAACGCTTAAACTTATTTACGCCTAACAAGCCGAAGCAAAGCGCAGTGGATAAGCCTTCAGCCACGCTGGCTTAGCCTTAAGTAAGCCAGCGTGATAGAACACTGTAACAGCTTAACAGAGTGCTGCTGATAGGATACGCAAACCTAGCCTACGTAAAGTCCGCGCTAGAAATGACATATTATTATCATAAAAAAACATTTTATTACAGCTGTAGCACTGTAGTTGTCAGTTGTTTATAAATGCGCCAATAAAACCATGGCACATAGCTCACTTTGACTGGATTCGTGCAAAGATCTCAATTTAGCTTGTAGATGATACCGGAATTAATAAAGCCTTAAAGCCGATAATTGTTTGATGGGCCGAAGATGTGGCTTTAGGTAAGGATTGAGCACGCACAGCGTTTAATAAATCCCTGTGCGTGTTCAGATATTCAGATTTAATCTTTATTAGCTTACTTTACCCGCTTCAGTTGCCGCAGGTACTTCAATTAATCTGCCTGTAGTGCACTCATAGATATAGCCATAAACGGGGATATCAGAGGGAACTAATGGGTGGTTTTTAATGCGTAAGACATCTTCTAACACACTAGCAGATTGTTCTTTAATGGTTAACCAGTTGATATAACGTCCTTCAGCAGAGCCATGACCTTCACAGCAATCGTGCCAACCATTTTCGTCGATAGATGCCGTTTTTAAACTGCTTGCCAACAAATCACTCATGATTTCGTTGTTAAATAATTCCATACCGCAGTTAGTGTGGTGAATAACAAACCATTCGCGGGTACCTAATAATTTGTAAGAAATAACCAAAGAACGAATGGCGTCATCACTCGCACGACCACCCGCATTACGAATAACGTGTGCATCGCCTTCTGATAAACCAGCGTATTTAGCAGGATCTAAACGTGCATCCATACAAGTTAATATAGCAAATTGTCTTGCAGGTGGAAGTGCTAACTCACCTTTGTCACCAAAGTTATTTACATAATCTCTGTTTGCAGATAAAACTTCGTTTAATATTTTGCTCATAAGTCTCTCTTATTGTTTTTATTAGGTAATAAAAAACCGTTTTAATTGGTTAAAAGCATAACAAATTAAAACGGCGTATAACTATCTCCGATTCAAAGTATACATTAATAAAAAGAATCGAGTAATAGCGCTATAAATTTATAAAATATAAACTTAAAGTTTATAATGTGGGCATGGATAAATTAAATAACATGCGCGTTTTTTGTCGTATTGTGGAATTAGGTACATTTGCTGCGGTAGCCCGGGAAATGAATCTTTCCGCAATGATGATTAGTAAATATATGACTCAATTAGAAGAGTCATTGGGCGTTGCTTTATTAAATAGAACCACACGTCAAATTAGCTTAACCGAAGCGGGAGAGATTTATTTTCATAGAAGTAAACAGCTCATGGATGATTTTTCCGAGCTTGATGAATATACCTCGCAATTAGGTCAACATGTTAAAGGTACTTTAAAAATTAGTGCTCCTATAGATTTTGGTGGTCTCTATATGGTGAGCGCTATTGAGGCTTATCAGCAAAAATATCCAGATGTCAGAGTATTGATGACCTTGCACAATAATCGTGTGGATCTTATTAAAGGGAGTTTTGATTTATCTTTATTAGTCACAGTCAACCTAGAATTAGGTGTGGTGGCTAGAAAACTCGCAGAAACTAGCTTATGTACCTATGCCTCTCCAGCGTATCTTGATAAGTTCGGTAAGCCGGAGCACATTGATCAATTAGCCGTTCATCGGTGTTTGCTTTATACAGATACACCTCATCATGATTACTGGTTATTTAATCAAGCTGCCCAAGAAGTCAAGATTAAACCTAATTGGTATTTTTCTTCTAATAACGGTCGAGTATTGTGTCAAGCGGCTGTCTTAGGGATGGGCATAACTCAAGTGCCTGAAATATCTGCAGTGAATTATGTGCAACAAGGCCAACTTATAGAAGTTTTGCAAGACTTTAAAATTCCGCCCTTAAGCATTTACGCCACCTATCTACAGAGACGTTTTTTACCGGCTAAGTTAACAACCTTTGTTAATTTTATGGTTGAATATTTTGCAGAGTTAAAGCAGTAAGTATGAAAAATAAAAATTATTCTATATACTTGCGTTGGATTTTAGCGGTATGACAACAACATAATCATGACACTATATTTGAGGGGATAAATGAACTTTAAACTAACAACACTGAGTGCTGCTTTGTTATTAAGCATGGCCAGCTTGTCTGCAAATGCTGATGAAACTTGTGCTTCGCCTTATATGGCAAAAATTACCGGACAAGAAGATTTTGTGTACATCTGGACCTTGGGTGCGGAAGGTGTAGGTGACGAACAAGATAAACTTGTAACGGTTGATGTTAACCCTAAGTCTGCTAAATATGGCAAGGTGATTGGTAGTTTATCAGTCGGCGGTCGTAATGAGGCGCACCATTCAGACTTTACCGATGATCGTAAG
>CAJADF010000124.1 GCA_903938485.1 uncultured Methylococcaceae bacterium | reverse complement strand
TTTGCAACCAATCTTCACAAAGGGATGCACTTCATTGGTGGCCGGGGACAAAACAACGGAATGAATTTGTTCAAACAATTCTGTGAAGGTGCTGGAGCGAAATACGTTGGACATTGGGGTGCGATGTATTTTGATTCGGAAGATGCGGAGTCTGTCAGTAAACTGCAAGATGTCCGAAACAATTTGTTTAATGTTCAGAAAATTGCTTCACGAATGAATCGGGCTGACTTTGGTGACATCTTTCCGAAAAATCAGATTGAAGCTACGGCTTATGACATGGGTGAGAATGGAAAGAAAATTGGTTACGTCTATGCTGATATGGCAGCTGAGATTGCTCGTCTTGAAGATAGGTGTAAAGATTACGCCTTACACGTTTTGGCCATCATTACAAGGGCTCGGCGAATGGCTGAACTGTTAAAGGTTCCGTCTCTTTGTGAGTTGACAGAGGATTTATATGATGAAGGTAAATCGGTTCTAATCTTTGTCAACTATGCTGATTCGATTGAAGCTCTGGTAACCAGACTATCGAAAAAGTTTGGTGTAGATAAAATAGCACAAATTCATGGTGGTGTAACGACACGTCAACGACTGGATGACATCGCATCCTTTCAGGCCGACCAGAAAAGGATAACCGTTGCTAATCTTGCCGCTGGGGGTGAATCAATTGATTTGCATGACATAACGGGTAAATATCCAAGGGCGTCATTGATTAATCCGTCTTATAGAGCCATCGCGGTATTACAGTCAATTGGCCGACATGACAGAGCTTATGCAAAATCAGATTGTCTGACCAATTTGGTTTTAGCCGATGGAACAATTGAAACTAATGTCGCTCATAACTTCAACGGTAAACGGGGCCATTTAGACATCCTAAACGATGGTGATTTGGTTCCTAATGGACCCGCTTTTAGATTTGTGTCGGGAATGAATATCTGATATAGTATTTATTCCACATGGCAAAATACTATTTCAAAAGTTGCTGGGTGTGTCATCATCCAGCAAATGAAGCAGACCAGCCAAACATTTGTAACCGATGTACGAAAGACGGGTGGGTGCAATCTCCTGACCCTGAACGTCAGTTTGGCTTTTGGAAAACATTATGGTATCTTATGACCTACAAACAAGTTCAACGCTTGACTAAAAAATAATTTGTGATAGTATTTATTGAATGACGCAGGAGTAGCTCAATTGGATAGAGCAGCGGTTTTCTAAACCGCTGGTTGCGGGTTCGAGTCCCGCCTCTTGTACCATTTTGCCCGTAACTCTGTAAACGCGGATTGAACTTCCGCAGCCGCGCAAAGACGCTTGGCTTAGGAATGGTGGCATATTTCCTAACAGAGCGTAGGGCCATTTGTTGTAAGCACGGAGCGGACTGTGCACAAGTCTTTAATCTGTTCGACTCAGATATTACAACACCAAATTTTTATGATTTTACAAACATCTGACGAATTATTGCTCTGTGAAATGGAAAGAAGTCATGGACTGAGGCAGTCCTTGGACGAAGCGAATAGAGTGATTAAAGAGCAAGATGAAACACTTTGGAAGTTACAACAGATGGTTTTTGCCTTACAATGTCCTGAGTTGTGGGCAAGAATTAAGGCGAATGCTGTATCACCTTTAAGAGAACTAATAACAATTTAGGGCCCGTAGCTCAACCCTTTGACAGAGCAATCGTCTCATAAACGA
>CAJADF010000123.1 GCA_903938485.1 uncultured Methylococcaceae bacterium | reverse complement strand
GACAAAACTCAGATTGCGTTAAACCACTGAGTTGCCACTTATCAATCAACTCTTGCCAAGGGGATGCTGAAGCCATTTACGTTCTCCTTTATAAAAAAATAAAGGATGCCAGATTGAAATGTTAAATTGAATGTGGTCGGGTTAGACGCTTACAATATTACCGCCAATCTATCAGACAAACAAAAAGCAATTGCTGAATATTGGGCAAATGGCCCAAAATCCGAAACCCCACCCGGACATTGGGTTTTATTTGCTAAAAATGTATCCGATAAATATGAGCATGATTTGAATAAAGACGTAAAAATGTTTTTTGCACTCACAAATGCTATGTTTGATGCCAGCATTTCTGTATGGGATGCAAAAAGATATTTCGACTATATACGACCTATATCAGCCATTCGCTTTCTATACAAAGGACAAACCATTCAATCATGGAACGGCTTAATAAACGGGAAAGACTGGACGCCTTATCAACAAAGCAACTCAATTACCCCGCCCTTCGCAGAATATGTTTCCGGACACAGTGCATTTAGCGCTTCAGCAGCTGAAACGCTAAAACTATTTACTGGCAGTGATGATTTTAATAATGAAGTTATCATACCAGCAGGCTCATCAATGGTGGAACCAGGAATAGTCCCACATGAACCTATTACACTTTCTTGGGAAACGTATAGCGATGCCGCAGATCAAGCAGGAATTTCGAGACGTTATGGCGGCATTCATTTTAAAAATGGCGATTTAAACAGCCGAAAACTTGGCCGAAAAATAGCTAAGATCGCCTGGTCAAAATCATTAGGTTATTTTAACCCATCAAATGATTTCGATAACGTTAATGATAATGATAACGAAGAATAAATAATCGACTTGACTCAATATCACTTACAAAAGAGATAAGCTTAATACCTATTAAACCTAGCCTCACCTTAAATGCCACTCAATCATTTAAGGTGAGACTGGGTTTAGCGTTATAACACTATAATACTTAGCTCGTTACTCCAAGCCCCCATTCCATTACTACCCAACCCCCTGACGCGTAACCAATAAATCTGAGCTGGAATCAATCCTACTATAGAAATTCGCAAGCAGTTGCTGGCTAAAATGGCATGCCGCCAATTACTTTCAATACACGGATCACATTGAGCAATTTGCACTTCATAACTTGCAGCACCTAGTAACTTAGCCACACGAATATCCAAAGTACCAGAGTAAGCTCCATGTAACACCCTAAATGCTTTAGGTGCAGATAAGGGCTCATTTCCTTGAGTATGCATTGCATCATGCCTTAAAGCATATCCTGTGGAGATAAGCTTACTAACATCCCCTAATACAACCAACTCCAAATAAGGCGCTAACTGTTTAAGGAAATTTGTTAAGATTAAACGCTTACTCTCTCGTACGGCAATTTTAAAAATATCTTTACTCAAAGACGCATGATAGGCACTTTGATACGCATTAAATGCCGCCGTAATTTCCACCAAAGAGGGAACCTGCGCAATCCACGGAGGCGCAAAACTTATGTTCCCCGTTAAAGCCGCGACGATACTACCCGACCTCGCCAGATAATCGACCTCACTTAATCGGTTAAAATTGACTATTAATTTAGCTTGCATATCACATCCCTGGCGCATAAAAGAAACCTAATAATAACGAAACTTAATCTAATTATTCATATAGAAGGTAATTAATGTGTACCAAAGCAAAGCAATATCAACTGAGCAACTTTACAAAAACACGTCCTCAATACGCCTAAATAGACTATCGACAGGTCTAAATTGAGCCAGCAACATTCCTATATCACACTAGCGAAGAAAGTTAATTGCAGGAGCGCAGCCTATATAGAGCAACGACACAACAGCTTAAATCGCATTCATATTAGCTAAAAATGCCATTATATTTTTTAATTTCGCTTGTAAATTAATTCTTTTGGCTCGCGCACCTCAACAAACAGCGCCAACAACAATTAAAGACTGCACTACCGACATAGAACAATGTCACCAGTAACTTTATAAGTATCGCCTGCCAATATACCAGGAATACGTGCGTATTTTATTATAACGCTGTTAATACAAGTTAAGGACACAAGCAATCATAACGACTGTATGACACGAATATGAAACGATAGGAGAAACAGCATTATAAGAAAACGACGTAACAAAAAAGCTAGGATCAAACTTTTTTTAAGTTAAATGCTAGATCATGTCAGATGACCGGAGAGAAACAAGGCGAGTATAAAAAAAACAAAAAATCAGCGACAAAAGACCCCAATTTTACTGGAGCCTTTTTAAAAACCGATTTCCATTATAGGGATACTTTTAAATTGATATGATGCGGAAGTAATTAGCGTCTTAGCGTAACCTAACCTCTGTACCCGTATTCTCAGTTACAACAACCACAGTAGCTACATTATTTTGTAAGGCCTGCGTAGCACTTGTAACCACTCCTTCTGCAGGGGTTGTAGCATTATGGTGAACCTGACCCGATGTACTCACGCCGTCGGATACAACTACAGCATTACTGGCATTACTGGCATTACTGGCATTACTGGCATTATGATTAACTGCCTCTGGGACATGATGAACAACCACCATCTCTTTAACGGCATGATGACGTTCGGTTGCGGAACCAGCAACTTCAGCAGCAACAGAATTAATGACACCCGATGCTTGCACATTCGCCACAACAGTCTCTATTTGCTTTGCATCTGAATACCCCACATCTAAACCATTATCTACAGAGATCGTCTCAGCTATTTGATACATCTCGATGAAACCCGGACCCTCTGAACCAGAAAAACCTTCAGCCCTAATTAAAGAACTAAAAACCATCAAACCATAAAACAATAAAATACTTTTATTCATAAAAACCTCTTGTTACTTTAAAATACTTACTATCACTTTTAATAAAAATATACGACTTAAATATACAAATAAATAATATAACACGCAAGTTTTTTTAACTTACTAAAATAATACAACATTTATAACAGTCATTGCAATAAAATATTTAAAATAAAAATAAATAATATAACATTCACATCAGCAAAAACCCCTTAGACCAACAAAATAAGCTGACAAAACACCATAAATACAAATAAAGTAATTTAATATAAATAAAATTATTCAATAAAAGTTTAATAACATTAATAGACTTAGACAATTAAAAGTAACCATGACACCTCATCCTAGAAAAAATCAAAACCCAAACCATTAATATCAACAACAACCCCATTATCTTGAGTACCCCATTAATTCAAGCAGGATTTTCTTATTAAAAAGCGTAAAATGAGCGCTTAAATATTTTTAAGCATCAACAACCCGCCCAGGCTTTTCATTAACCTCAAAAATAAGTCAATCATGTCATCAAATGCAAAAAATCCATCTAAAGACCAATTAAACAAACTCGCCTTAGGTGCAATTGGCGTTGTATTTGGTGATATTGGCACAAGCCCCTTATACGCACTTAAAGAAATATTTCTGACAGGACTCAGCATTGACAACCCGCATGTCTTGGGCGCTTTATCATTAATTTTTTGGACCATCACCCTGGTAGTGACTATCAAATATGCTATTTTTATTATGCGAGCTGATAATAAAGGTGAAGGCGGCATCATGGCACTTATTGCCTTAGCTATACAAGGCTCAAAGGACAACCCCAGCCAAATGCGTTTTATTGTGACTACCGGCTTAATTGGGGCAGTATTATTCTACGGCGACAGCATTATTACACCGGCAATCTCAGTTTTAAGCGCTGTGGAAGGCTTAGAAACTATCGCACCCTCATTGAATCGCTATGTGTTACCTATTACCATTGCAGTGCTAGGCGGACTATTTATGATTCAGGCAAAAGGTTCGGGAAAAATGGGCAAATTATTTGCACCTATCATGTGCATCTGGTTTGTTTTACTCGCAGCCTTAGGCATAGTTAACATCTTAAAAGAGCCCAATGTTTTATTAGCCATCAACCCGTACTATGGCGCTCAACTCTTAGCAGAAACTGGCTTGCATGGTTTTTTAATTATGGGCGCCGTTGTTTTGACAATCACGGGTGCCGAAGCTCTCTATGCTGATATGGGGCATTTTGGCCTCAAACCCATCCGTTACGCATGGTTTGGCTTGGTTTTTCCGGCGCTATTGCTTAATTATTTTGGTCAGGGCGCATTACTCATTAGCAACCCAGAAGCCATTCAAAATCCATTTTATCTATTAGCGCCCACTTGGGCACTCTACCCTCTTCTGATATTATCAACATTAGCCACTGTTATAGCCTCACAAGCCGTTATCTCAGGCGCATTTTCTATGACCCGCCAAGCCATACAACTAGGCTATTGCCCTCGCATGACGGTACTACATACTTCCGGTGAAGAAATCGGCCAAGTTTATGTACCCGCCATAAATTGGTTATTAATGGTGGCCGTGTTTATTTTAGTTGTTAGCTTTGGCTCTTCAACCGCACTCGCTTCCGCTTATGGACTTGCAGTAACCATCACGATGATAAGCACCACTCTGTTAGCCTTTATTGTGATTCAGGAATCATGGAAATGGAATACGTACAAAAGCGTTACCTTCCTATCGGTATTTTTAACCATAGACGCTACCTTTATGTTTGCCAATAGCTTTAAGATTCATAAAGGCGGCTGGCTACCTCTATTAATAGGTATAGTATTGTTTTTAATACTAACCACATGGATTAAAGGTCGCAGCTTACTTTCTGATTACATGAATGAAAGACGCATGCTCTTTGAGGAGTTTGAAGAACAACAAAAAGATAAACTAGTAAAAGTGCCCGGTACTGCGATTTATTTAACGCGTAGCTTACACGGCGTGCCGCAAGTGATGATGCAAAATCTTTCTCATAATCATGTGATACATGAACGCATCATAGTATTATCAATTATGACCACTAACGAGCCGTTTGTTGAAGAAGAAAAAAGACTTAAAATAAGAGTATTCGGCGAAAACAATGGTTTTTATCGAGTCAAACTTTATTACGGCTTTAAAGAAAGCGCAGATGTCCGTCGCGCTATAGAATTATGCATCCAAGAAGGCTTAAATATTGACACTAAAGACACTTCATTCTTTATCGGTAGCGAAAAAATATCTTTTAGAAATAAAAGCCCCCTGCCCAAATGGCGCAGACCTTTATTTAGGTATTTGTTTCACAACTCATCCAGCGCCATTGAGTTTTTTAAGATACCCGTAGACCAAATTATGGAACTGGGCATTAGAATAGAACTGTAATGAACTACCCTAACGCATCAAATAACTTTCAACAAGAACATGCAATGCGACTTTTTAGTAGCTTCAAACATTTATTAGCACGCGATCTGATAAAGAATTACAAAAACGATTATGACATTGCAAGGCAATTATTTCATGCCCCTTTTGCCTTAGTCAGCCATAACACCGACAGCGATCCCATTTTTAATTACGCTAATTTAAAAGCGCTGGAGATATTTGAATTAAGCTGGGAAGAATTTACCCAAACTCCTTCAAGATTATCTGCAGAACCTATCAACCAAGCAGAACGAGATAGGCTATTGGCGTTAGTCACCAATAATGGCTATATCGACCATTATTCAGGCGTGCGCATATCTAAAACTGGCAAACGCTTTAGGATTAAAAAGGCAATTGTGTGGAATATAATTGCTGATAATGTTTATACAGGACAAGCCGCTTGTTTTGAGGAATGGGCATTTATCTAGCTATTTAGTTGCCCCAACGACCAAAATCAGAAGGCAGGACATTAACTCCTACCTTTATTTAACTTTAAAAAAAAATGGTAGCATAAATTTATGAAACAACTATTCTTGTATCATTTTAAGTAACTCGTCTTTAAGCGCTAAACGTTGCTTTTTTAAGTCGTTAACATAATCATCAGCATGCACTTCCACTTCAGTTTCACAACGACGGACTAAATGATCTAACTCATCATATTCATTAAATAATTTAGAAAAATGATGATTATTCATTTTCAATTCATGAATACGTTCTTTATATTCTGGTAATTCGTGTACTAAATCATGCTTTTCACCCAACATAACATCTTCCCGTAGATTGTAATTAAATAAAACTATCGTATAAAAAATTTTGTACTTCAGTATAAACCAAAATAACTTATTAACTTTTAATTTAAATAAGCACTCTCACAAGCGCCCCCCCCTATTCATAGCAGCACACTTAATACCATTAAGGACTTATCATCCTTTAATAACGAACACACTCAACACTTATTCTTATTTAAGACCGCAAAATCTATGTGGCTAAATATAGCCCATGCGACAAATTGACGCACTTTTTATAGACAATCTAGATTATTTGATATAAAATTTACTTTCACTTAACAATGTATGGGTTGATGGATTGTTAAGTGAATATGAGGGGGAGAACAGCGATCAGTTTAACTGAATAATAATAATAATAATCGCGCTAAATTAAAACTGCACTTAACATAGTGTATGTCGATGTGTGATCATTTAAACACACCGAAGCCTACTTTATGTAGGCTTTTTTATGCCCGAAAAAAGCTTCTGAAACCTACTAAGAGACTACAGAAGCTTTATGGTATGAACTAGTAAACTACAATATAACGAGCATCAAAACCAATCCTAAAATTGCATAATACATTCTAGGAAACTTATTTTCATACCCACGAATAACCCAAGCATCGGTTACCTTTAACCAATTTAATATACACTCTACTGTTGGTGCACCTTTATTTTCAACAGACATAATACCTCCTCGTTATTTAATATTTTATTTTTATTAATCCGTTTATAATCAACGGGATATTGACATAGAAGCACCTCATATCTTCTTTATCAATAAAGTCAGTTTACTGATTTTTTACTTAAGTACAAGAAATATTAAATACAAAAACAAAGATAATATGATTAGACACTAAAACAAAAAAATAACGGCCTGTGGCTTTGTAATAATTAACAGCAGGGGACTTGATTTATAATAGTAAAACTAGGTGGATCAATAAAACCCACCTAATTTTCTAGCTACAGATTATTTTTTAGCTTGTTTTAAATGCGCAACCGCTTCTTCTACCGCTTTAGTGGCAGCCGCATCTTGGTTTAAGCTGGCATCATCAATCGCTTTTTGAAGCACTTCAGATGCTGCATTAATATGATTTTTAGATATGCTTTTAGCAACTATCGATGCAGTTAAAGCACTATCTAAAGCGCCTTTTGCATGGACTGCCAATTTTGCAGCGTTATTTTTATGACCTTCTGCAAGCGCTGCTTCAGCGTGCTTTAAAGCCTCATCTAAACTTGGCTCAGCAAAAACGCCTGCACTTGCAGTAACCAATAACCCTAAGATAATACCTGATGTTTTTTTCATTATTCTCTCCTCATTATTATAATTAAATATTAATATTGTCGATAATAATCATGTCTTTACAGCCGACCTCAATCAAAATCGACGGGATATTTTTTATCACTGCTAGAATCTTTTTTCAAGTTAAAATTTAATGACAATAAAAATAATATCGCACTTTTTAAACTATCCACATAGCCCAATTTGCTTATAGCGCTTTATAATAATGTCCAAATAAATACTCTAAACTTCAATTCTTGTATGCCTATTAATACTGCACAATTAAAATGTCTTTTATTTTTTAGCGTCTTTGCCATTATTGGGTTTGGGCCCGTTTCACCAGGCTGTTTAATTGGTATGTTTGTCATTAAAAAACGACCTCAATGGTTTTTAGAACTTACCGATAATGTTTATAACAATAAATTGATTAATAATTCTTCGATTACTGAAAACAAACAAATACGCAAAAAATGTTTTCTTTATTTATTATGCTTATTTATTATTGATATAGCCCCTGTTCCTGTAACACCTGTTATCGCCTTTGTCATTATTTTAAGCAGACCCTCTTGGTTTTACCACACTATTAAAGGGGTTTACAGCAATTGACGTCTTAGTTATGGTATTGAAGCATTAGCGCTGCTCGACTTAATTTGACCCTTGTAATATTCGAGTTATATTAGTTAATGTAATAACATTAAGAGCTTTTATTATAAAAAAGCCAAAATAATAATAGAGGATTTCAACATGCTAGTGATAAACAAACAATTACAACAAAAACTTACCTTAATTTCATTCGGAATATTGTTTTCTAGTAGCCAAATAATGGCTGCAACAGACTTAACTGCCCAAGAGAACTACCTTAAAGCACGCGTTAAAAGTCTTGAAAAAAACATGGATCACTCAAAACATCTTGAGCCTATTGAGAAAAGCTTAGACTTCCATGGCGTGTTCTATGGTTATTTACCCTGCACCGACTGTAACGGTATTAAATCAACACTATCATTAAAACAAAAAAATAATTACTTGTTAGTGACACAACCCGCGAAAGAATCTTCAAGAGAAACTTACGAAAAAGGTAAATATGAATGGAATGAAGAAACACACAAAGTTGTATTAACTTCTAAAGATACAAGCAATAAACGTCAATATGAAATTAAAGATGAAGGCACATTAATATTGCTAAACAGTGACGGGTCACCCATGTCTAAAGGCAAGTCAGAAGAATATACATTACATCGTAGTGACAGCGCAAAAACGCGTGAAGTGCATATCCATTAAAACTAAACTTTAAAAACCGCACTACATAAATAGCCTTGAAATTTAATTGATTCAAGGCTATGTTAATAATAAATTTATAAACTGATACTAAACCCTATCAATAGGAGTCACAACCCGAACAACTCTTACAATTCCCACACTCAATAAACTATTAAAAAAACAATGAACTTCCCAGATCAGCAAACTGAGTAAAAATGGGGGAAACCAATGTTGTCGTCAATATAATTTGAATTTGTCTAGTAAAACCCCAATTTTGTAATAGACTGACTAAGGTACTATTTAGAGAATTACCAGACGAACTTGATTTATTGCCATTGCTACTATTACTGACATTATTTTTAGCAATTACAAACTTAAACTTACTCGAATTAATTAATAATAAAACCAATAAATATTTAGAGACCTTTGCACGAATCCAGTCAAAGTCAGCTATAAATGAGATAATACGCACAACATAAATGACTCTCAAAGG
>CAJADF010000122.1 GCA_903938485.1 uncultured Methylococcaceae bacterium | reverse complement strand
CGACGCGCGTGCGCCCAACACCCCAATTCAATACAGGGCACTACCGTTTGCTTGATATTGAACGAAGCCTTATAGCCGCTGTAATCATCCACCATCAGATGGCCATTCCAGTCACCTAAAAAGCGCCGACAATGTATGCCACCTCGGCCATCCCGGTAATCAAAGACGATGATGCGTGGCCCCGACTGTAAGTCATTGCTGCGGTAAGCCCACAGATACGCTTTTTTTGTTTTGCCTCGCCCAGGATCAAGTTGTGACACCGGTGTCTCATCGGCATGCAAGGTATTACCTTGCAATAAATACCAAGCCAACCGGTCGACCAAGGGCTGTAGAGTCACACCGAGCTTACCAACCCAATCGGCCAAGGTTGAACGTGATAAAATGACTTTTTGCCGAGCTGCGATTTGCTCAATACGATACAGCGGTAAATGATCAACGTATTTGTTAATCAGCACCCAAGTTAATAGCCCCACTGTGGCCATGCCGCCATCAATAACAGCCGCCGGAATCGGTGCGGCGATGATGGTTTCACAGGTCTTACAAGCATATTGGGGTCTGATATGGCGATGAACGGTAAATACAGCGGGCACGACATCCAATTGTTCGGTGATATCTTCACGAATCTTGCTTAAGTTACTACCACAGCGCCCACACTGACAAGACTCGGGTTCGTGTCGAAACTCAATACGAGGCAAATGTTCAGGTAATGGCTGGCGTCCAGCACGAGGTCGTTTAGGTTTGCGCTCAGTGGCAGGTTCACTATCGTTTAGCGCGTCTAGTGCAGCCACAGTGGCTGCCAGGTCTTCGTCCAAAGACTCTTCAAACAGATCCTTTTGTAATTGGCTAAAGGCTTCGGTTTTGGCGCCGTATCTTATTCTGCGAAGGTATGACAGTTCGTAAGTCAGTGCTTGAATTTTAACTTCTTTACGTTGAAGTTCTTGCGCATCTTTATTAGTCTGTTTGAGTAGCGCTCGAACCATGTCTGCCATCTGATTTTTAGAGGCAGTTTCAAGGTCAATCTGTTCAAATTGGCTAAGTGAATTCATATTGCTATTATAACAAATAAAACCCTGAAGGCCAGGTATTTACTGGCTTTAAGCGTAAAATATTAGTGTGAAAATCTATTTTTTACAGCTGTAAATCTGCAGGCAAAATGGCCGATAATCGCTGCCAGTTTACGCCTGTAATTAACCACTGCCATTGCTCAAAGGTTACTGAAAAACACGTGTCTGTAGATTTAGGCCAAACAAAATGACCTTCATGTAATCGACGCTGACACAGCCACACCCCCGTGCCATCCCAGAGCAACACTTTGATGCGATTACCACGACGGTTACGGAATACGATAGCCGCACCAGAACTAGGTGCTTTACCCAAAGCTTGCTGGGCAATCATTGACAAGCCATCAATGCCGCGCCGCATATCCACAGGCTCTACCGCCAACCAAATAGCGCAGGGATCTCTTATTAACTCAGGCACTGTAATAGCTCCGCTAGCCAGCGCGGTGACGTGGTAGTAGGGAGTTCCAATAACAACCCATTAACTAACCGCAGTCTCAAATCCTCACTGTGCTCTAACGGAAGGGTAACAGGTGGTGTAACATCAATTGCAATCAATGAAGGTATTGTCGCTTGGGAAAGCTCTTGGTCATTGCAAACCCACCTTGAAAACGTTTTGTTATTCAGCCCATTTTTTTTGCAATAATCCGTTTGCGAAAAACCGCTCGCTTGCCATATTTTAATGTGTTCTAACTGCCGTTCGTTTAATGCCATGTCATATCCTCAGAAAAATTAAAGGATACCAGCATCACAAAAATATTTAAGATGGTG
>CAJADF010000121.1 GCA_903938485.1 uncultured Methylococcaceae bacterium | reverse complement strand
CCTGTTAAATAACCACCGTTTACAGAATCATAATTAGCATAGCCAACTCTTAAGGTATCATCACCGGCACCGCCGAACAGGCTATCACTGCCAGAGCCACCATCAAGATTGTCATTGCCGTCGCCACCATTGAGGATATCAGTGCCGTTACCGCCAGTTAGATAATCATTATCGGCTTCACCATTTAATTGATCATCCCCATTACCTCCAACAAGATAATCATTGCCTGCCCCGCCATTCAGGATATTAATGGTGCCGGCCAAATCAACCGGCTGATTGCCATAATAAGTAGAGTCCTGCGGCCCTTCAGCATAAAGCTGATCACCATCATCACCGCCATTGAGAACATCGGCACCTGTTCCGCCGTAAAGCACGTCATAACCGGCATCACCGTTTAGCGTATCGTTGCCTGTGCCTCCATACAAATAATCAGAACCCAGACCACCGTTTAAAGTATCGTTACCACTGTCGCCGTTAAGGGTGTCGTTGCCATCCAGGCCATTGAGTGTGTCATTACCGCCAGCCGCATAAAACAGGTTATCTGCCGCATTACCAATCTTGATTTCATCTGCATTGGTACCTCGCCACGCAATAAAATTATCGGCAAAGTCTGCGACAGTTAAACCGGTTTTACCGGTGTTATTTAAATGGATCAGTAAGTCGGTTTCACTAAACATACCGTCATCATTACCATCTACCCAGATTTCAAAACCCCCATCAAGATTTTGTTTCCAAAACACATCAATCAAGCCATCATTGGCGTGTAATAAATCCTGTACACCTGAACTACCACCTTGATAATTAAACGCCAAGGTATTTTCATTAAAGATCAGTGCCTTGCCATTGATGCTATTGGTACCGGGCAAATCAATTAAGTCGCCCGTGGTAAAGTCGGTGATGGTATCAATAGTGGTTGGCGAAGAGTCTGTACGTGGACTGCCCAAACCAAAGACAAAGCGATCATTACCGGCGCCACCGGTCAGGATGTCGGCATCCAAGCCGCCGATGAGTATGTCGTCACCCAAACCACCCACTAAAGTATCAGCATCATTACCGCCACTTAAGGTATCGTTACCGTCGCCGCCTGTTAACAGGTCTGCGCCATTGCCGCCCTCCAGATTGTCATCACCTGTGCCACCGGTCAGTGTATCGTTACCTGCGCCACCCGATAAAGTATCATCACCTGCATTACCGATTAGTGTGTCGTTACCATCACCACCGAAAAACACATCATTACCGGCACCGCCAAGCAGGCTGTCATCACCGGCACCGGCATTAACGCTAAAACCGCTCGTTACGTTTTGGGTGGCGCCATCAACAGTCAGATTATTACCAACGGCCAACTGGGTACCGTCAATCGTCAGGCGGTAATTGATGTCAATATTGCTTACATTCGCTTGATTTAGTTGCAAACTTAACGAGCCCGTGGTGTCCAGCACCAGATTTTCTATGTTGCTTAGGTTGGTTGCGCTCAGTACTACAGGCATTGCGCTGCTGCCTGACAGGTGAACGGTATCGTAACCTGTGTCACCATTGATGTTATCGGTTGTTAGATTGCTTACTGATAGATAGAGGGTGTCATCCCCTGCACCAGCGCTTACGGTATCGGCTCCGCCTGAGCGTATGTCTATATAATCATTATTTGCTGTACCCGTTAGTGTATCTGAACCGGTCGTGCCCAATAAAACTTTGGACCCATTTGCAAAAACGAAACTATTACCATTTAATTGACTCAGATTAATACCCAACAATATCAATATGTCTGCTCCATATTGAACTCGAACATCAGTACCCGATTGACTCAAGGTTAAATATGCTGCGCTATAACTGGCATCAAAATTTAATGAATCGACATTCAGTACAAAATTGATGGACGTGTTGACTTGAGTTTTAAATGAATAGATTGCCATGTGTAAATCTCGCTTAATAATTAAATGCATTTAACCCTGATATTAATAAGGGTTTATATACTTTGTATTTTCGCGTAATGTACATATTTCAATTTAACTTGTAATCACCCATATAGGTGAGGCAATAATATTAATTTTATAAATCCTGGTATCGCTGAAAAGTAAGGTGGTTTTCGGATAAAATTTTTTAAGAAAACGACAAATAAACTTTTATTAGCTCTCAATATTTCAAATTTTTGTAATATTTTCAATATCTTAATGACTAAGCTATAATCATGATTTTTTAGTCTGCAGATGTTAAAACTATGACTGATGACGAATTGCTGGATTATTTAATTATTGTGCTTTATGACGCGATATTACAGCCCCATCGTTGGCGCGAGGCGGTGCAGATTTGCGGGTATGTTGCCGAGAATATTGAATCTTCAACCTTTATGATTGACAACATAAACCACACTTTAATAAATAGTGTGGTTGCGGATATGGAGTTTTCTGATCAGATAATTAAAGAATACACAAATTTTTATATCAATTATGATCAAATCTATGCTGATACAAGAGTAAATGATTTTTGTTATGCTTTTCATCAATCACCTCATGGCATAGATCATAATAAGTTTTATCAAGCTTTTTTTATTAATCATGGCACGCCTTTACTCTTAAAAACATGGCAGGATTCTAAACTTAATCTGCATATGGACCTATTAAAGAATCATTTAAAACGGGTTTTAGACATACAAAAGACCCATTACACCTTATCTACACAGGTTAAGATTAATACCTTGGCCATTGATGCGCTCAAATTCCCCATTTTGATTGTTGATTGGCAAGGCAAAATAGTGCATTTAAATAATGAAGCCACTCAAACATTGCAGCTTATTGATAGTTGTTTAAGTAACCTTGGAGTTTTTTTATCCACGACTGATCATAATGATAAAAAAAATTTAGATGAATTGCTTTTAGCCGCCACTAGCGCGGATAAAGCCAGTGGTGCAATGACGTTAAATACGCTTGATGCCTGGCAAGTTTATGTCACCCCCTTACCCGCACAAGCTTTAAACATACCAGAACTAGAATCAAATTTAGCCATGGTACTTATCTTAAAACCGGAGAAAACACACAGCCAAACTCGCTTAGACTTATTCGCTAAGTTTTATAATTTTTCGGCGGCGGAAATAAAAGTAGCCTCAGCTATTTTATTGGGTAAATCGCCAGATGATTACGCCCAAGAAGCGGGGGTATCTATGAATACGGTGCGAACGCACATTAAAAACCTTTTAAACAAAACAGACACGCATCGACAAACTGAATTTGTGGCCCTGCTTAACCAACTGCCACTGATTAAGGATTGAGTGTTTAATATTTGATTATATTTTCAAAGCATCTAGAAAGCCAAAATAGAATAACAATATAGGATGTACCGACGTAAAGAGGCGCATCAAACTAACCTTTATAACCAATTGCTTCTTATACTGTTTTATTTCTTCAGAACTAAATTGATAACTATTATTAGGATAGTCTAGCCCTAATAACTCCAGCGCTAGTTATTGAGCGGGGCTTTTATATTGTGATATTTCAGGTAAAACAAGTTAAGACTTTAGGGTAATAGATGACCCCACCTCTGTACGAAGTATTACTCTTTTACAGCGTGTCTCGACTCTCATAACACTGCTCAGCCCTCTTGCGACATGTCTCGAGCACCTGTTGACAGGATTTGAGCAGTTGGTGACACGTGTCGAGCAGTCTGAGACAGGCTTAGCAAGCCTTGCGACACGTCTCGCCATCATACAATCTGAGCCGACATATTCTTGTGGCGTGTGGCGATATGCTCAACACGTCTGGCAAAGGTTGCGAGATGTGTCAACAGAGTGTGGAATCGTGT
>CAJADF010000120.1 GCA_903938485.1 uncultured Methylococcaceae bacterium | reverse complement strand
GCCTAATCTGGCTGCAATGGTTGCAGTGGCAACGCCATGTTGTCCTGCTCCTGTTTCGGCAATAATACGGGTTTTACCCATGCGTTTAGCCAATAACGCTTGGCCTACCGTATTGTTGATTTTATGAGAGCCGGTGTGGTTAAGGTCTTCACGCTTTAAATAAATTTGTGCCCCACCCAGTTCACGACTCCAGCGTTCTGCATGATAAAGCGGTGAAGGTCGGCCTACGTAATATTTTAAGTCTTTATCCAGCTCAGCTATAAATTCTGGGTCATTAATGTAACGTTGATACGCTTCATTAAGTTCTTGAATGGGCGGCATTAATGTTTCTGCAACAAAAATCCCACCATAGGGGCCAAAGTGCCCCCGATCATCGGGCATATTATATTTATTATTCATAGTGTTACCTGGTCACCCTCATTAACTTGTTCTATAAATGCTGTTATTTTTATTGTGTCTTTAATACCTTTGGCAATTTCCACACCGCTACTGATATCAAGCGCATAAGGTTTTACACTTAATATGGCTTGCTTGGCATTTGTTTCATCTAACCCGCCTGCCAATATAATAGGTAGAGCGCAATCTTTTGGAATTAAATTCCAATTGAATTGATTACCAGTGCCACCTTTAGCTTTAGCATCATACGCATCGAGTAATAAACCGTCTGCGTCATGATAGGCAAGTGCTAAGGCATTGACATCTGTTTCATCTTGCATTGGTACTGCTTTAATGTAGCGTTTCCCATAAATTCGGCAAGCTTCGGGAGGCTCATTGCCATGAAACTGCAGACAGTCAATCGGTACTCTAGCTAAAACCTCTCGAATCCGAGCTTCTTCTTCATCAACAAATAAAGCCACTACCGAAGTAAATGCGGGTAAAGCATTGACAATCGTAATCGCTTGCTCAATATCAATATTTCTTGGGCTAGGTGGATAAAACACCAAGCCGATAGCATCCACACCTAATCGAGCGGCAACAACAGCTTCTTCAGGGCGGGTAAAACCGCAGATTTTAACGCGAGTTCGCATAAAGTGATATGAGAATTTATTGAATAAAATTTAGCCGAGTAGGATAACACAAAATATGACTTAAATTGAGAGGGCTCTAACGCTAGGGGATGATTAAAATTATGTGTTTGACTCTCCTGCAAGCACGCACAGATATTGTGTGAGATGGTCGAATGTCTGTGCAAGCTAGCACAGGTACTGTGCGAGGAGGTCGAGTGTCTGTGCGTGCTTGCACGGGTACTGTGTAAGATGCTCGAATGTCTGTGCGTGCAATCACAGGTACTGCGCAAGATGGTCGAATGTCTGTGCGTGCACGCATAGGTATTGTGCGAGGAGGTCGGGTGTCTGTGCAAGCATGCATAGGTGCTGTGCGTGGACGTCGGGTGTCTGTGCAAGCATGCACAGGTATCGTGCGAGGGCGTCGGGTGTCTGTACAAGCATGCACAGGTATCGTGCAAGGTGGTCTAGAGTCTGTACCACGAGGTCGAAGCATTGCACCTGCAGGTGCAGTGTTTGCGCTAGTTTCATGGCAAAGTTACACTCCGCAAATCATTAAATAAGCGTCATAACTTGTCGTTACCCTTGATTATATTAGCTCCCAATCTTCATCTGATCCGTTAGAGAAGTAAGTATTATTGTATTTTAAAGTTGTCTTAGCCTAAGATAGACATTATTTAGTAGCTGACCCTCTTCAAATGTAAATAAAGATGAAATTTAACGAAGACTCGCGGGTAAAAATCCCCTGCATATTGCACTTAGTCAGTTTAGGTTATGAATATTTATCATTAAAAAATGCGTTGTGGGATGAAGACACTAATATTTTCCCCGAGCTATTTAAAGAGGCCGTCGCAGCCATTAATCCGCATGTGGATCAAAGTGATATTGCGCGTCGATTTGAAGACATCAAACTTACCCTAGATAACGAAGATCTAGGTAAAGCTTTTTATGAAAAGCTCTTAGATCCTTCCGGTATTAAGCTCATTGACTTTAGCAATTTTAATAACAACCGCTTTCATGTTGTTACTGAATTAACGTATAAAAATGGGGAAGACGAGTTTAGACCTGATATTACGCTGTTGATTAATGGCTTGCCTCTGGTTTTTATCGAAGTAAAGAAGCCTAATAATCAAGATGGCATATTAGCAGAGCGCGAGCGGATTAATACGCGCTTTCAAAATCCAAAGTTTCGGCGCTTTGTTAATATCACGCAATTAATGTTGTTCTCTAATAATATGGAATATGAGGACGGTGCGCCGGAACCTATTCAGGGTGCTTTTTATGCCAGCACCTCCTATTACAAGCCGGTGTTTAATTACTTTAGAGAAGAAGAGGAACTTAATCTTGCCGCCATACTAAGACCCATAAATGATGCTGTAGAGAACAGCATTCTTAAAGATAATAATCTTGAAGTCATCAAAAACAACCCAGAATTTATCACCAATAAGTCACCTGAAAGCCCCACTAATAGGCTGTGTACATCGTTACTAAGCCATGATCGTTTAGCCTTTGTTTTACGTTATGCCTTAGCGTATGT
>CAJADF010000119.1 GCA_903938485.1 uncultured Methylococcaceae bacterium | reverse complement strand
AGACGCATTCAATGGAAACGCGTAGTGGATATGAACGACAGAGCACTACGTAACATTGTGGTGGGCATGGGTGGACCTGCTAACGGTTATTTACGCGAAGACGGCTATGATATTGTGGTCGCTTCAGAAGTCATGGCTATTCTATGTCTAGCCGTTAGCCGAGCCGATCTTAAAGCACGTTTAGGACGCATCGTAATCGGTTATAAATCAGATAAAATCACCCCTGTTTACGCACGTGATTTAAACGCTCAAGGCGCTATGGCTGCCTTATTAAAAGATGCCATAAAGCCTAATCTCGTCCAAACATTAGAAAACAACATTGCCATTATTCACGGTGGCCCGTTTGCCAATATCGCCCACGGTTGCAATACCGTAACAGCCACTAAAACAGCACTTAAGCTGGCTGATTATGTAGTCACAGAAGCAGGTTTTGGTGCTGACTTAGGCGCAGAAAAATTTATTGATATTAAGTGCCGAATGTCGGGCTTAAAGCCCGCTACCGTGGTATTAGTCGCCACCGTTAGAGCGCTTAAATTTCATGGTGGCGTTACAAAAGACAATCTTAATACTGAAAACTTAACCGCACTTGCAGAAGGCTTTAGTAATCTTGAGCGACATTATCATAATATTACGCAACATTACGGCTTACCCTGTGTTGTGTGTATAAACCACTTTACCTTTGACACCGAAGCAGAAATAAACCTGTTACAACAAAAATGTGAAACGCTAGGCGCAAAATGCATCGTATCTAAACACTGGGCTCAAGGTGGAGCGGGAGCTGAAGAGCTAGCCCATGCTGTTATGGAGGTTACAAACGCAAGTACAGGTGACTTTACTTATGTTTATGATGAAAACCTTAGCTTATGGGAGAAAATAGAAACCATTGCCACCAAGTTATATGGCGCATCGCATGTCACCGCAAATGCAAAAGTAAAGGCTCAACTCGCCGAGTGGAATGCCGAGTATGGAAAATTTCCTATTTGTATGGCTAAAACCCAAATGTCATTTTCAACAAACCCTAATGCTAAAGGCGCCCCTTCTGGGCATAGTTTAGAAATTAGAGATGTAAAACTTGCTAATGGCGCAGGCTTTATTGTAGCCATTGCTGGTGACATCATGACCATGCCTGGTCTACCCAAAGTGCCTGCTGCAGAACGCATTGACATTGATGATGATGGCAAAATAACTGGTTTATTTTAATTAGCTTTCGACATGAAAACACCTGTACTGTCTGTTGAGAATCTGCAAGTCACGTTTAATCAAGAACAACACGTTGTTGATGATATAAGCTTTGCAATATACCCTAGTGAGACTTTCGCTTTAGTGGGAGAGTCTGGCTCAGGGAAATCAATGACAGCACTTTCGGTGTTACAGTTATTGCCCAATAACGCACAGATAAGTGCCACCTCTATTGTTCTGCAAGAAGATAACTTGCTTGACGCCACTGAAGACGAACTGTGCAAAGTGCGTGGTAAACGCATAGGATTAGTCTTTCAGGATCCCATGTCATCACTCAACCCAGTGATGACTATAGGTAAGCAAATTGAAGAAGTGATTAACATCCACTTTTCCTTGCCTCAAAAAAGCGTTAAAGCACAAGCGCTAAAACTATTACAACAGGTAGAAATACCCAATCCAGAAACACGCTTAAATGACTATCCTCATCAATTATCGGGTGGTCAAAGACAGCGAGTCATGATTGCTATAGCGCTTGCCGGGCAGCCCGAATTATTAATTGCCGATGAACCAACCACATCACTTGATGTCACCATACAAGCGCAAATACTGGCTTTACTAAAAAATATACAGCAACAAACAGGCATGGCTTTATGGCTGATTAGCCATGATTTAGCCTTAGTTTCAACTATCGCAGATCGGGTTGCTGTCATGCAAAAAGGCAAGATTGTTGAAACCGGCTTAACGCTAGATGTTTTTAACAATCCGCAACATGCCTACACGCGTAAATTAATTGAAGCGCTACCCTCAATAAAAAGTTGCTTAAACCACACAACAACAGAGCAAGCTCCGTTATTAAAAGTGGATAATTTTTGTTGCTATTATCCAATTAGAAAAGGTTTATTTAAACGCATCGTAGATTACGTTCGCGCGGTTGATGATGTGAGTTTTACTATTCAAAAAGGCAAAACACTTGCGCTAGTCGGTGAATCTGGGTGTGGCAAAACCACCTTAGGTAAAAGTTTAATCAACCTAATTCCTAGCCATAGTGGTGAAATTAGTATTGATGGCCTATCAATAAATAAGCTAGACAAAGAAGCCTTAAGACAACAGCGCACTCATTTACAAATTGTATTTCAGGATCCATTTTCATCAATGAATCCGCGCATGCTGGTGGGTGATATTATTGCTGAAGGCATCAAAGCATTACACCCTGAAATCACAAGTTCAGAGCGTAAAACCCTTATATTACAATTACTACACCAAGTTAATCTGCCTGCAGATTCTGCATTACGCTACCCACATGAATTTTCAGGCGGACAAAGACAACGCATTTGTATAGCGCGCGCCTTAGCTGTTAATCCAAAACTCATCATTTTTGATGAACCCACTAGCGCCTTAGATGTATCAGTCCAAAGACAAATTATTCAATTGCTAAAATCTTTGCAACAAGAAAAAGGTCTTAGCTATTTATTTATAACCCATGATTTAAGCGTAGTAGCCGAAATTGCAGACGAGGTAGCCGTAATGTATAAAGGCAAAATTGTCGAATATGGATCGGTTGAACAAGTCTTAACTCAACCAAAAGAAGAATACACAAAACAACTATTGAGTGCAGTCCCAGTTTTGAAGTAAGCCAATTAAGCCGCAATTGGAGGATTGTGCATCGTTATTAATTATTCCCCCACAGTTTTTGCTAATTTTTGTATTAAAGCTTCATGAAAGTAGATACCTTGATTTTGCATGGCGTTAACATTTTGTACGAATGATGGAATTAAACCCTGTTGTTTTGCTTTAAGCAAGACACCCTTTCGGTAATAAATGTAAGCCGTCAATACTACTCAGGGCTATGATGGGCGTAGTATTAGAAAATACAATCATAACAGTGCAGTTTCACGCGCGAAGTCATCAGAGGTATCTTCTAGTAATATAGCGCCAGCTGCAAAGGCAATATGTAAGAAAGCAACTCTTTCCATACCAAGCCATGACGCAGCTGTTCCTGAGGATAATTTACCTTCCTTGAATAAATTTATTGCTGCTTGTTTTTTTAAATAATCCGCAAATCCTTCTGCGTTTAGATGAAGTCCTATGAGTATTTCTGGTGGGCAATCGATAGTGACTGTTTGTTGCATGATTTAGACTCCGATAAATTAACGATTCAGTCTGCTTAATGTTAATCAAAATATTAAATGAAGTATAACCTATTGTTTTAATACAATCAGTATATTGGTATCACAAAGGTTCATCACTTGAGACCAGCCGTTTTGTTTTAATAACTTGGCATAGTTTAGTCGCTGTTGTTTTTCTTTTATTTTGCTTAACAAAACTAGGTTATGCCCCCAAGGAATTTGTCCAACAGCCTGTTGGAAAATTACATCGTAAGTGAAATCTGGCCAGTTTTCTGCAAACGCCCGCATATGCGGAATATGTGGCAAAGATGGTTGGGTTTAATAAAGAATTCTTTAAGATAGACATTGCTGCCTATATAATAGGCCTATCTTATATTCCTATCTGGAAAGACCATGAAAACCGTTAACGTAAGTGGCTTAAAAAACAACCCTAGTGAAGCATTGCGAATGGCTAATAATGATTTATCCTTGGTGCGTGCTGCTAAGTTAGCTGACTTGCCGTTAGCGAGTTTTATCGCGCATATATCTCGTTTAGGCTTATCGGTGATTAGTCAAACCGAAGAGGATGTTAGTCGAGATGTTGATACTTTAGATCAGTGGTTAAAAGAAGTTTAAGCGCTCTATGTCACGAATAGTTATTATTGATTCAATTTTAAAGAATGTTGGTGAGTTTTAAGTAGGTATCAATAAAATAAATACAGACCTTTGCTTGATTAGGTCATATTTCTGAAATATTAGCTTAAAGCTAATTTTTAAACTTATTTCGATTAACAATCACCGCATTAAATTCTTTTTTTCCAAAATCTGACCAAAACACCAGATCGTTGAATGGTCGGGCACTGACTAACGAGCATATTACATCCAGCACTCAATACTTAAGTGTTCAATACGTTGAAAATGCTTGTGATTATTTGTAACCAATGCGAATTGATGAGCCTTGGTAATGCTTGCTATCATTAAATCCATATCCGCAATCATGGTTCCTTGACGTTTTAGTACTGCCTTGTCTTGCGCAAAAATTTGACTGGCTTTTTCATCAAACTCTAAAATCGAAATTGCAGACAACAAGCCCGTTACTTTGGCTAAATTTTGTTCTATTTTGGCTGAATTAAAAGCGCCATATAAAAGCTCAGTGTAATTTATGCGCGTGGTAAACAACATGTCTATGGCACAACTAGATAATTTATCTACAATTTCAGGCTTACCCTTTAAGAAGTAAATCAAAATATCACTATCAAGTACAACATTCATAAACCAAACTCGACATCCTTAGTAATTTTGTCACGCTGAATGGATTTTAATAAATCATCGGCATCATTTTCTGACAAGGTACCGGCAAATTGCAGTAAGTTATTTTTTTTATGATTAACTTTAGCCGCAAATTGCAAAATGGATTGCTCGACGATGTCCGTTTTGCTGGTATGTAAATCCTGAGCCAGTGCAGCAATAGTCTTCAAAACGACTTCATCAAGTCTAAAGTTGATTGCGTGTTTCATTTTCAATACCTCTGAGCCATTAACGTAAAGGCATTATAGGCAGTTTAATGAAGTTATGTAAATACAGTTTAAACATAGCGCCCATTAAAAATTAATAGGGGACGTACCATGATTAGGGCATTAAGGCAGATCAATGCCTTAGAGTGGATTCGGGGCGGTGGCGCCGACTCTCTTTATTCCACTTCGTTTTATCGAGGCTACTTGCTAATTACAGCCTTAATGCCGTTAATGGTCATTTGATTAATCGTAGGTTTACTCCATTTTCATTTACGGCCGTACGGCGGTTTATCTGTACACAATATTCGCGGGAGTATTCGCGCTAGCAATCCACCAAATACGCAGCGATAAACTAACCCTCACTTAGAGGCTCCATCGTAAGGTTTTTTTGTTCGATTGTTTTCAAGCTTACGGGTGTGAGGCTGTGTCGCGAAACCACCCTACGACTTACGTACTTAAAGCCGCATCAATTTTCTCTAAAGATTCGATAATTGTCTGAACGGTGTGTCTATCAAATTCTGCTATATCTTGTTCTTCATGCGTTCCTGTATTTAAGTACCCCCATTCTAGTGAGCCTAACAAGGTTTCTAATGGATCATAAACTTGACTTTTGCTTTGATCACTAAAATCACCTTTGCCAATTTTACTTCTCAACTGGTCCGTCAAGTTACGTAACTCTATAGGTGATGTAGATGAACGCAATTTCAGACATAAATTACCATCGCCATGTTTACTTACATACTTCCATAGCTTATTTTTAGTCAAAGATTCTAAAGCTTTACGTGACGTTGTGAGTGCATCTCGAATTTGATTGCGATTAAAGTGATCACGAGCAGCCACTATATAATTGCGAGGGGTGCATTTAAAATCAACCCTAATATGTGATACGTCAAGTCGAGGTAAAAAAGTAAATGACTTTATTTGTTTAGCATCTTCCGCGCTCAACTGATTATGAATATCCTTAAAAAACTCCTCTCCGTGACAGGTAAGCAGAATTTGCTTATCAGAAAAGTAATTGTCCTCAAACAGTGTTTTTCGAATAGACTTCCGATGCTCATCATCAATAGCGTTTACAGGATCATCGAATATTAATAAGGGGCAATTCTCTTTTAAGTTCTTTGCCAACAACATAGCCAAACCAATACAGCGGATATGCCCCTCACTCAGCACATGCAAAGCATCGAAGAATTGCTTTGGTTGTTCTTGAAAAGCAATCTCAAGTCTTTGATTCTGTAATAACGGTAATTTAATAAAAGCCAAAAGCTCGCTAGGCAAATCATTTCGATTAAAGGAGTTATAAAGTTTAACAACGCTTTCACCAAGATCGGCAACAAGTCTTTCCGGCAGACTATTACTATAAGCATTCAAATTGCTAACAAAGGATCTATAACTATCTACGATTAATTTATTATTTTGAACAATAGTTTTTTCCAGTTCAACATCCGCAATAAGCTGTGCATTTTCTATATCAAATTCATCGATTAATTTTTGATTATCTGCAATACCTTTTTCGGTAGTTTGCCGTCGAGTCTTAAGCACCGTGACTTGCTCTGAAATATCTCGTAACTTCTTAAGCTGAGCCTGTTTTTCTGCTCGAACTTGCCCATCAATAACAAGTTTAATATCAGCTGCTTCTAATTGATTTACTTGCAACTCCAAATGCTGCCAAGGTGTAATACCATCTTCAAGTGTTTTAAATAAAGTATTCCACCATGGTTCAGTTGCTTGGGTATTATTGATTACTTGGTAGTAACTGAGTGGATTTTTTTCTGGGAAATACCTAAGGCATGTATTTAAAACTTGCGACACCTCAAATATTGACTGCTTTATATTCTGTTCAAATTCTTGCCCTGCCTTTTGGAGTTCTGCCAAATGTT
>CAJADF010000118.1 GCA_903938485.1 uncultured Methylococcaceae bacterium | reverse complement strand
GAAGGTGTTGAAATGGTAATGCCTGGTGATAATATTTCAGTAAAAGTAAAATTAATATCACCGATTGCTATGGAAGATGGTTTACGATTTGCAATTCGTGAAGGTGGTCGTACTGTAGGTGCGGGTGTCGTTGCATCAATAATAGAGTAAGTAAATATGTCTAATCAAACTATCAGAATCCGATTAAAATCATTTGATCATAAATTGATTGATCAATCGGCTGGTGAGATAGTAGAAACTGCAAGAAGGACTGGCGCGCAAGTCAAAGGCCCGATCCCATTGCCTACTAAAAAAGAGCGCTTTACCATTTTGATTTCACCGCACGTTGATAAAGATGCAAGAGATCAATATGAATTAAGAACGTATAAAAGATTACTGGATATCGTTGAGCCAACAGATAAAACAGTCGATGCATTAATGAAGTTGGATCTTGCAGCTGGTGTTGATGTCCAAATAAAATTGAATTAAAAGTAGAGGAATTGGCAAATGTCAATAGGTCTTATAGGTCGTAAATGTGGAATGACCAGAGTATTTTGTGAGGATGGCACTTCGGTACCTGTTACGGTCCTTCAAATAGACTCAAACAGAGTTACTCAAGTAAAAAGTCTTGATGTAGATGGTTACCGTTCAATTCAGGTTTCAGCGGGTGACAAAAAAGCATCTAAAGTAAATAAAGCTATGGCTGGTCATTATGCAACTGCAAATACAACAGCTGGAAGAGGTTTGTGGGAATTTAGATTAGAAGATGGAGAGGGAGTTGATTATTCAGCTGGTAGCCTTTTATCGGTAAATATATTTTCTGCGGGTCAAGTTGTTGATGTTCAAGGGAAAAGCATAGGTAAAGGTTTTGCTGGCGGTATTAAAAGACATCACTTTAGCATGCAAGATGCGACGCACGGTAATTCAAGATCGCATAGGGTACTCGGATCTATTGGTATGTGTCAAACGCCTGGTCGAGTATTCAAAGGGAAGAAAATGGAAGGTCATCTTGGTAATGTTAAAAGAACGATACAAAATTTAACCATTCATGCTGTAGATTGTGAAAGAAATATTATTTTAGTAAAAGGTGCGGTGCCTGGAGCTAAGGGTGGTGATGTAATTATTACACCTGCCGTAAAATTGCGAAATAAAGGTTAAGTCATGGGATTGCAAATACCTGCTTTAAATAAAAATGATGGTACAAATTCGATTGAGGTTAATGAATCTATATTTGGACAATCTTATAATGAAACGTTAATACATCAACTAGTTGTACGTTATATGGCCGGTTCACGTGCTGGTACAAAAGGTCAAAAAACCCGATCTGATGTAAGCGGTGGTGGTTCAAAGCCTTGGAGACAGAAAGGAACTGGTAGGGCGCGATCAGGAACTACAAGAAGTCCTGTTTGGCGAACTGGTGGTGTAGCTTTTGCCGCCAGACCAAGATCTTATGATCAAAAGTTAAATAAAAAAATGTTTCGAGTTGGCATTAAATCGATATTATCTGAATTATTAAGACAAGATAGATTGGTAGTAAGTAGTGATATTTTATTAGCATCTGTCAAAACAAAAGATTTGTATAACAAATTAAAGGATATTGACGCTAAGCGAATTTTAATTATTGTTGATGCAATAAATGTTAATTTAGCACTGGCATCAAGAAATCTTCCATACGTTGAAGTAGTTGAAGCTATTAATTTAAATCCAGTTTTATTAGTTTCTGCAGATAAAGTAATTGCTACTCCAGGAGCATTAAATATGTTAGAAGAGAGGTTGTTATGATTTTAAATTCATATTTGCTTGCTGGAGTTTTAGAAGCTCCAATTATTTCAGAAAAAAGCACAAATTCTGCTGAAAATAATAATCAATTTGTATTTAAAGTAAAGAAAACTGCTAATAAGAAACAAGTAAAAAGTGCAGTTGAATTAATGTTTAATGTAGAAGTAGATTCAGTTCAAGTTCTTAATGTTAAAGGTAAAATTAAAAGAGCTGGAAAAACAATGGGAATGAGATCAAATTGGAAAAAAGCTTATGTAAAGCTTAAATCTGGTCATGATATAGAATTCTCTGCTGCATAAATAAATTACAGTAATAGATCACAAATAGGAAACGGTAGAAAGCATGGCTATTGTAAAGTCAAAACCGACGTCACCGGGATCAAGGTTTGTAGTTCGTATAAAAAACGATGAATTACATAAAGGTAAACCTTTTGGACCTTTACTTGCTAAAAAAAGTAAAAGTGGCGGTCGTAATAATCAAGGTCGTATAACAACGCGTCATATAGGTGGTGGCCATAAACAGCACTATCGTATTGTTGATTTTAAGAGAAATAAGGTTGATATACCTGCTATTGTAGAGCGTATTGAATACGATCCAAATAGAACAGCTAATATCGCTCTGATATTGTTCAAAGACGGTGAGAGAAGATATATTATCGCACCCAAAGGAATTAGTGTGGGTCAGGAGATATTATCTTCTGAAACAGTACCTGTTAAAGCTGGTAACTGTATGCCTTTAAGAAATATACCTATGGGTACGACCGTGCACTGTGTTGAGTTAAAACCAGGTAAAGGCGCACAAATTGCAAGAAGTGCTGGAACTTCAGTGCAACTAGTTGCTAGAGACGGAGCGCATGCAACAATAAGACTTAGGTCAGGTGAAATGCGTAAAGTAATGGCAGATTGTAAAGCTGTTATTGGTGAGGTTTCGAATTCTGAGCATAATCTTGTCTCGCTTGGTAAAGCTGGCGCTTCGCGTTGGAAAGGAGTTAGGCCAACTGTACGTGGTGTTGTTATGAATCCAGTTGACCATCCGCATGGCGGTGGTGAAGGTCGTACATCAGGTGGTAGACATCCTGTATCTCCATGGGGTATGCCTACCAAGGGATACAAAACCAGAAAAAATAAGCGTACTGACAATATGATTGTTAGACGTCGTAAGCAGAAATAGAGAGGTTTTAAAGTGCCGCGTTCAATTAAAAAAGGTCCTTTTATTGATCATCATCTTTTGAAAAAAGTTGAAGATGCAGTGAGTTCTAATAATAGGAAACCAATTAAAACTTGGTCAAGAAGATCGATGATAATACCTGATATGTTAGGCTTAACTATTGCAATTCATAATGGCAAAATACATATTCCAGTATTAATTTCAGAGAATATGGTTGGACATAAGTTAGGTGAGTTTGCTCCAACACGTACTTATAAAGGCCATGTGGCTGATAAAAAGTCAAGGTAGGTAAGTGATGGAAACAAAAGCAATATTAAAAAACGCTCCATTGTCAGCTCAAAAAGCAAGATTAGTTGGTGATCAAATTCGCGGTCAATCAGTTGAAAAAGCACTAAATACATTAAAATTCAGCTCTAAAAAAGCCGCAGGTATATTTATTAAGATACTTGAATCTGCTATTGCAAATGCTGAGCATAATGAAAGTGCGGATATAGATGAGTTAAAAGTAACTACTGTATTTGTAAATGAAGGTGCGACGATGAAGAGGTTTAGGGCAAGAGCTAAAGGGAATGCGAACCATATCCTAAAAAGAACATGTCATATTACAGTCAAAGTAGCAGAATAAGAGCAGAGGCATAAAATGGGACAAAAAGTACATCCTACAGGCATACGCCTAGGTATAGTCAAGGATTGGAATTCAAGATGGTTTGCAAGTAGTCAAGATTATTCAAAATTCCTATTTCAAGATATAAAAGTAAGGGAGTTTCTAAAGAAAAAACTTGCTCACGCTTCTGTAAGTAAAATTCAGATAAATAGACCCGCTAATAATGCACATATAACTATTCATTCTGCTAGACCTGGTATTGTAATAGGTAAAAAAGGCGAAGATATTGATGTTCTGCGTTTGGAAATTTCTAAAATGATTGGAGTTCCTGTCCAGTTAAATGTCGAAGAAATAAGAAAGCCAGAATTAGACGCACAACTTGTTGCTGAAGGTGTAGCTCAGCAATTAGAAAAACGTATCATGTACAGACGTGCAATGAAGCGTGCGGTTACAAATACAATGAGATTGGGCGCTGAAGGCATTAAAATAAATGTTGGTGGGCGTTTAAATGGAGCTGAAATTGCAAGAAGTGAATGGTATAGAGAAGGTCGGGTGCCATTACATACACTTCGTGCTGATATAGATTATGCTACTGCCGAGGCACATACTACCTATGGAATAATTGGTATTAAAGTATGGATATTCAAAGGCGAAGTTTTTGACATGGATGCTCATCTTGCATCTATTAACTCTGATACTAAGAAGTAGTTGAAGGAACTAAATTATGCTTCAACCTAAAAGAACAAAATTCCGTAAACAACATAAAGGCAGAAATAACGGTACTGCTGTAAGAGGTTCATCAGTTAGTTTTGGTGAATATGGATTAAAATCAGTTGGTCGTGGTAGAATAACCGCCCGTCAAATTGAGGCTGCTAGAAGAACTATAACGCGTCACGTTAAACGTGGTGGAAAGTTATGGATAAGAATATTTCCAGATAAGCCAATTACAAAAAAACCATTAGAAGTACGTATGGGTAAAGGTAAAGGTAGTGTAGAATACTGGGTTGCACAAGTAAGGCCAGGAACTATGTTGTATGAAATACAAGGTGTTTCTGAAGAGTTGGCAAGAGAAGCTTTTGCATTAGCAGCTGCAAAATTGCCATTAAAAACATTGTTTACAGCACGGACTATAATGTGATGAAAGTTAGTGAATTACGTACTAAAACTACAGTTGAGTTAGAGAACCTCTTGGTTGATTTATCGCGTGAAAGTTTTAATCTTAAAATGCAAAAAGGCATTGGTCAGTTAACTAAGCCTGATCAAATAAAGAAAGTAAGAAGAGATGTAGCTAGAATACAAACTCTCTTAAATGAAAAAGTGAGCTCATAAAATGTCTGATAATCAAGCTAAGTTAAGAACAATTACTGGCAAAGTAGTCAGCAATAAAATGGACAAAACTATCACAGTTTTGGTTGAAAGGGTTATAAAGCATCCTGTATATGGAAAGTATATAAAACGTTCAACTAAAATGATGGCCCACGATGAGCAAAACAGTTGTAACGAAGGTGATGTGGTTTCAATTACATCATGCAGGCCGATGTCAAAAAATAAAACGTTTAAATTAGTTGAAGTTTTAGACGCTGTAAAGAAATAATAGTTATTCACATATATTAGGAATAAATCATGATTCAGATGCAAACTAACCTTGACGTTGCCGATAATAGCGGTGCAAAAAAGGTCATGTGTATCAAAGTACTTGGTGGTTCGCATCGTCGATATGCAGGCATAGGCGATATCATTAAGGTCAGTATTAAGGACGCAATACCCAGAGGTCGAGTAAAAAAAGGTGAAGTTTATAATGCACTTGTTGTTAGAACTAGAAAAGGAGTTCGTCGTCAAGATGGTTCCGTTATTCGTTTCGATGGAAATTCTGCCGTTATATTAAACAATAATTTACAACCATTAGGTACCCGTATTTTTGGTCCTGTTACACGTGAGCTTCGAGGTGAAAAGTTTATGAAAATAATTTCACTTGCTCCAGAAGTATTATAAGGTAGAAACTAATGGCTAAAATTAAAAAAGGTGATGAAGTAATTGTTCGTACCGGTAAAGACAAAGGAAAAAACGGTAAAATAACTAAGATTTTAAAGGATGATAAAGTTTTAGTTGAAGGCATAAACCAAGTAAAAAAGAATCAGAAAGCAAATCCTAATGCAGGTATTTCTGGTGGAATAATTGTTAAAGAAATGCCAATAAATATATCTAATATCGGTTTGTATAATCCTCAAACAAAGAAAGCAGATAGAGTTGGTTATAAGATACTTGAAGACGGAAAAAAAGTACGTATCTTCAAATCAACTAATGAAGTTATTGATGTTTAGTTTGGAGATATAAACATGGCTAGATTAGAAATAGTATATAAAGAACAAATATTGCCAGCATTAATAGAGCAATTTGGTTACAAATCAGTAATGCAGGCTCCAAGAATTACAAAAATTACTCTAAACATGGGTGTTGGTGGTGCAGTAGCAGATAAAAAAATACTGCAATCAGCATTATCTGATATGGAAAAAATTTCAGGTCAAAAACCTGTTGTAACATTAGCTAGAAAATCAATTGCTGGTTTTAAAATTCGTGACGATATGCCAATTGGGTGTAAAGTTACTTTACGTAGTGATCGTATGTTTGAGTTCTTGGATAGATTAATTAGTATATCGATTCCAAGAATTAGAGATTTTCGCGGTTTAAGTTCTAAGAGTTTTGATGGGAGAGGTAACTATTCCATGGGAGTTAAAGAACAAATTATATTTCCAGAAATCGATTACGACAAAATTGATGCTCTACGAGGAATGGATATAACTATAACAACTACGGCTCAAACTAATGAAGAAGGTTTGGCTTTATTAAAGTTATTCAATTTTCCATTTAAGAGTTAAGAGGCAATTTATCATGGCAAAAAAATCAATGATAGCTCGTGAAGAAAAACGTAAAAAATTAGTTTCTAAATTTGATGTAAAAAGAAAAGCATTGAAGGAAATTATTAGAGATCCAGGATCAAGTTACGAAGAAAAAGATAAAGCTCATCTACAACTCCAAAAATTACCACGCGATTCGAGTGTAACTAGAATTCGTAATCGATGTAATTTAACGGGACGTCCACATGGTTATTATCGCAAATTTGGACTCAGTCGTAATAAATTGAGAGAGGCAACTATGCGTGGTGATGTACCAGGTGTTGTCAAAGCAAGTTGGTAGATCTGTTTGATCAAGTTTGGAGAATAAGAGATGAGTATGACAGACCCAGTAGCAGATATGCTAACTCGTATAAGAAACGGGCAATCTGCTGGTAAAAAATTAATTACACAACCTTCATCAAAACTAAAAGTTTCTATAGCTAAAGTTTTGAAGGATGAAGGATATATAACAGATTTCACAACTGAAACTACAGGAAATCATACTGTAATGACGGTTGAATTGAAATATTACAAAGGTGCGCCTGTAATAGAATCAATTAAACGAATTAGTAGACCTGGTTTACGTATTTATAAATCAAAAGATGAATTACCAAAAGTACTTGGTGGATTAGGGATTGCTATTGTATCAACATCTAATGGCGTTATGACTGACAGAGCTGCACGTGCAATTGGGCATGGCGGTGAAGTTATTTGTACTGTTTGTTAATTCAGGTGTCCCATGTCTAGAATAGCTAAAGCTCCGATTAGCGTCCCTAAGGGCGTTGAAATTAAATTGGTTGGAAATGATTTAACTGTGAAAGGAAGTAAAGGTGTATTAATACATACCTTGAATTCTTTAGTTAACATTAATGTTAATGATAATGTTGCTAATATTGAATGGAATATTGATGATAAAAAAGCAACGGCACAAGCAGGTACTGCAAGAGCGTTGTTAAATAATATGGTCGTTGGTGTTTCAGATGGATTTGAAAAAAAATTAACATTGATAGGTGTTGGTTATCGTGCGGCAGCTAAAGATAATATATTGAATCTATCATTGGGATTTTCACATCCTGTGGATTTTGTTGTGCCTGCAGGTATTACTGTCGAAACCCCTACTCAAACAGAAATAATTGTAAAAGGTACAGATAAGCAATTAGTTGGTGAAGTTTCAGCTAAGATAAGAGCTTATCGTCCACCAGAGCCTTACAAAGGGAAGGGCGTCAGATATGCTGACGAGCATGTTGTAAGAAAAGAAGCTAAGAAAAAGTAAGGTATTTTAATGGATAAGAAACAATCTAGAATGAAAAGAGCGCTTAGGTTGCGCTCTAAAATAAAAAGTTTAAGTGCTACAAGGCTTTCAATTCATAAAACCCCATTACATATTTACGCTCAAGTGATATCAGGTGACGGTAGCATAACAATTGTAAGTGCTTCTACTAATCAAGAAACAATAAAATCATCAATTAAGTACACTGGCAACGTTGAAGCAGCGGCCTTAGTTGGAAAGTCAATTGCTGAGAAAGCTATTGCTGCTGGTGTAACTGAAGTTGCATTTGATAGATCTGGTTTTAAATATCATGGTCGTGTTAAAGCATTAGCTGATGCTGCACGTGAAGCTGGTTTGAAATTTTAGGAGAATATCGTGTCTACAGCAAATGCACAAGTAAGTACAGATGGTTTACAAGAGAAATTAGTTAATGTTCGTCGTGTTGCTAAAGTTGTTAAAGGTGGTCGTGTATTCGGTTTCACTGCTTTAACTGTAGTAGGTGATGGTGAAGGAAGAGTAGGTTATGGTGTTAGCAAAGCAAGAGAAGTACCTATTGCTATACAAAAATCACTTGAGCAAGCAAGAAAAAATATGCGTAAAGTATCTCTGAAAGGGGATACATTACAATATCCTATTATGAATACAACGGGGGCTGCAAAAGTATATATGCAACCTGCTTCAGAAGGGACTGGAATTATCGCTGGTGGTGCAATGCGTGCGGTTTTCGAAGTTGTCGGAGTACATAACGTGCTTGCTAAGTGTATCGGAACAAGTAATCCAATTAATGTTGTTAGAGCAACAATAAATGGTTTAACTGGAATGCATAACGCTAATCAGATTGCCGCTAAACGCGGATTATCTGTAGATCAAATTATCGGGTAGTCGAAATGTCGAGTGTAAGATTAAACGTCACTATGATCAAAAGTAAATTTGGTCGTTTGCCTAGACATCAAGCTTGTTTAAAAGGGCTAGGTTTGAGAAAAATAAATCAGACTGTTGTTGTTTTAAATACGCCTGAAAACAGAGGCATGATAAATAAAGTTTCATATATGCTAAAGGTCGAGGAAATCTAATGTATTTAAATACTATTCAATCAACAGATGGTTCTCGAAAAAAACGTACAAGAGTCGGTAGGGGTATTGGTTGTACTTTAGGAAAAACCTGCGGAAGAGGTCATAAGGGGCAAAAAGCTCGAAGTGGTGGATTTCATAAAGTTGGTTTTGAGGGTGGTCAAATGCCACTACAAAGAAGATTGCCGAAAGTTGGTTTCAAATCTTTAAAAAGTAAATATACAGCGGAAGTCAGGCTAAGTGAGATTGATAAATTAACTGCAACTGACATTGATATTAAAACTTTAATTAGTGAAAATATTGTTCCAATTTTTACTAAAACCGTAAAAATCATTCAATCTGGTTTAATTAATAGAGCTGTTACAATTTCAGGTATCAAAGTTACTTCAGGAGCTAAAACTTCAATTGAAGCAGCTGGCGGAAAAGTTGAGGCTTAAGTGGCTACTTCAAATTCTAAGTTAACAAATAACAGCAGTGGTTTATCTGAATTAAAATCTAGGTTACTTTTTGTAGTTGGCGCTCTTGTTGTTTATAGAATTGGATCTCATATTCCAGTGCCAGGAATAGATCCTAAAGCCTTAGCTGCTATGTTTGAACAACAAAGTGGTTCCATTTTAGACATGTTTAATATGTTCTCAGGTGGAGCCTTAATGCGTCTTAGTTTGTTTGCTTTAGGTATAATGCCTTATATTTCAGCATCAATCATTATGCAATTAATGACAGTTGTACTTCCATCAATGGAACAGTTAAAAAAGGAAGGTGAAAGTGGTAGAAGAAAAATATCACAATTCACAAGATATGGTACAGTTGTTTTAGCTACTTTTCAGGCAATTGGTATTTCTATTGCATTGCAAAATCAAACTGCAGGTGGATTATCAGTAGTACTTAGTCCTGGGTTTTCATTTATAGCCATTACTACTATAACTTTAGTAACTGGAACAATATTTTTGATGTGGTTAGGTGAACAAGTTACTGAAAGAGGTATTGGAAATGGAATATCAATGATCATATTTTCTGGTATTGTTTCAGGATTGCCTAAAGCTATAGGTGGTACTCTCGAATTAGCAAGAACTGGTGAGATGAATGGTGCTTTCATAATTATGTTATTTTTATTGTCTATATCTGTAACTGCTCTAGTGGTATTTGTAGAGAGAGGGCAAAGAAGAATTACCATTAATTATCCTAAGCGTCAAGAAGGAAGAAAATTATATGGTGGTCAAACAAGTTTCTTACCATTAAAAATTAATATGGCAGGGGTTATTCCTCCTATATTTGCTTCTAGTATTATCTTGTTTCCCGCTACTATTGCAGGTTGGTTTGGGAATACAGATGGTTTTTCTTGGTTGCAAGATATTGCTACTATGCTATCACCTGGTCAACCTGTTTATGTTTTAATTTACGCGGCTGCAATTATATTCTTTTGTTTTTTTTATACAGCATTAGTTTTTAATTCAAAAGAAACGGCTGAAAATCTTAAAAAATCAGGTGCTTTCTTGCCTGGTATTAGGCCAGGAATACAGACTTCTAATTACATCGATAAAGTTATGACGCGATTAACTTTAATTGGTGCTTTTTATATTACATTAGTTTGTTTGTTGCCTGAGTTTCTAATAGTTTATTGGAATGTACCGTTTTATTTTGGTGGTACTTCATTACTGATTATTGTTGTAGTTGTTATGGATTTTATTTCACAAGTTCAAACTCATGTAATGTCTCAACAGTACGAAGGGTTGATGAAAAAATCCAACTTAAAGAAATAATAATAAATTCGTAGGAGTTATAAATGAAAGTAAGAGCATCTGTTAAAGCAATTTGCAGAAATTGCAAAATTGTAAAAAGAAACGGCGTTGTTAGAGTTATTTGTGTTGATGGAAGACACAAACAAAGACAAGGTTAAATTTGTTGCGACAGAAGTCATCAAATGTTATACTTCTGCGCTTAACTTTAGATTGCTACAAGGGGAGTATCTAGATGGCACGTATTGCCGGGATTAATATACCAGATCATAAACATGCAGTAATAGCATTAACTGCAATTTATGGTGTTGGACGTCAAACTGCAAGTGAAATTTGTGAAAAAGTTGGTATTCTAACGTCAATTAAAATTAAAGAATTGACCGAAGAACAATTGGAAGCTATTCGTAATGTGGTTTCAAAAATGACTGTAGAAGGTGATTTGCGACGAGAAGTTTCTATGAATATCAAACGTTTGATGGATCTTGGATGCTATCGTGGGATCAGACATCGTCGTGGTTTACCTTTAAGAGGCCAAAGAACGAGAACAAATGCTCGTACTCGTAAAGGTCCTCGCAAACCAATTAGAAAATAGTTACCCTTTAGAGGTTTAAAATGGCTAGTCCAAATCGCGCTAGAAAACGCATTAAAAAAGAAGTTGCAGACGGCATTGTCCATGTACATGCGTCATTCAATAACACAATTATAACAATAACAGATAGAAAAGGTAACGCTCTTTCATGGGCAACCTCGGGTGGTTCAGGGTTCCGTGGTTCTAGAAAAAGTACGCCGTTCGCTGCACAAGTAGCTGCTGAAAAAGCTGGAATAGTTGCACAAGAATTCGGTATGAAAAACCTTGATGTTATGATCAAAGGTCCTGGTCCAGGACGTGAATCAGCTGTCCGCTCATTAAACAACTTGGGATTTAAAATTAATAATATCGTAGATGTGACGCCAATTCCACACAATGGATGTCGTCCACCTAAGAAACGCCGCGTTTAATTTGGAGTAGTATTATGGCAAGATATCTAGGACCTACTTGTAAATTAAGTAGAAGAGAAGGAACTGATTTATTTTTAAAAAGTAGAGGAAAATCCTTAGAAAATAAATGTAAATTAGATCAAAGACCTGGTCAGCATGGAGCAAAAAGAACACGTAACTCTGATTACGCATTGCAGTTAAGAGCAAAACAAAGATTGCGTAGAATTTATGGCATACTTGAAAAGCAGTTTAGAAATTATTACAAAACTGCTGATATGAAAAAAGGTGCTACTGGTGAGAATTTATTAAATTTATTAGAATCAAGACTAGATAACGTTGTTTATCGTATGGGTTTCGCAAGTACTCGTGCTGAGGCTAGACAGCTAGTTTCACATAAGTCTATTTTAATTAATGATAATTTAATTAACGTACCTTCTTATCAAGTTGCTCCTGGTGATCGTTTGTCAATTAGAGAAAAATCTAAGAAACAACAACGTATAGTCGATGCATTGAGTGTAACAGAACAATACGGTTTCCCTAATTGGGTTGATGTTAATTCAAAAGAAATGTCTGGTGTTTTTAGTTCATTACCTGATCGTGTAGATTTAGGTAGTGACATTAATGAACAATTAGTTGTAGAACTTTACTCTAAATAATTGCTGTACTGAGGGATATAAATGCAGAATCCTATTTCTGGCTTACTAAAGCCAAGATTAGTTGAAGTAGAAACTAAGTCTCCTAATCATTCAAGGATTGTTATCGAACCTTTGGAGAGAGGCTTCGGTCATTCATTAGGTAACGCTCTTCGTAGAGTGCTACTTTCTACTATACCAGGTTGTGCAGTAACCGATGTTGAAATAGAAGGTGTTCTACATGAATACACAACTATCGATGGAGTTCAAGAAGATGTCATTGATATTTTATTGAATCTCAAAAAATTAGCGGTAATACTTCATTCAAAAGATGAAGTAGAATTAACACTGTCTAAGAATGGTGCTGGTAGTGTAACTGCTGCTGATATTTTACTTCCGCATGATGTTGAGATTATTAATCCAGATTTAGTTATTGCCAATCTTACACAAGTTGGTAATTTGAATATGAAAATCAGGATTCGTCGCGGACGTGGATATGAACCTGTTAGTGTTCGAAAGTTGAACAGTGAAAATACTCTCGTTGTTGGTGCTTTGCAACTCGATGCTTCTTATAGTCCAATTGTTAAGGTTGCATATCAAGTAGAAAGTACTCGTGTAGAACAGCGTACAAACTTAGATAGACTAGTAATTGAACTTGAAACTAATGGTACTGTTGATCCTGAATCAACTATTAAATTGGCAGCAACAATATTGCATGATCAACTTTCTGTTTTTGTAGATTTTGAGAAGGTTAATGATCATATTGATGACGATGAAATGGAGATAATAGAAGTATTTGATCCTGTTTTATTGCGCCCTGTAGATGATTTGGAATTAACTGTTCGTTCTGCAAATTGCCTTAAAGCTGAGAATATATTCTATATTGGTGATTTAATTCAACGTTCAGAAGTAGAGTTGCTCAAAACTCCTAATTTAGGAAAAAAATCTTTAACCGAAATAAAAGATATATTAGCATTGAAAGGGTTGTCACTTGGTATGCGCCTTGAGAATTGGCCGCCAGAAAATCTTGCTGATCATACCCATACAATCTCAACACATTAACATTAGGTCTTTTTATTTATGAGACATCGTAAGTCAGGTAGAAAATTAAATATTACTAGTAGTCATCGTAAAGCGATGTTTAGTAATATGGCTAATTCACTTTTTAAACATGAGTTAATTAAAACTACATTACCAAAAGCTAAAGAATTAAGAAGTTTTGCTGAACCATTAATAACTTTATCAAAAGAAGATAACGTAGCTAAGCGTCGTTTAGCATTCGCGCGTTTACGTGATAGAGACATGGTTACTAAATTATTTAATGAGCTAGGTCCTCGTTATAAAAATAGAGCAGGCGGCTATTTACGTATTATGAAATGTGGATTCAGGTCAGGAGACGATGCTCCAATGGCCTATGTTGAATTAGTAGATAGAGTTGAATAATAATTAAGCATAAAAAAAGCCGGTTTTACCGGCTTTTTTTATGCTTAAATAAATGTCAATATTATTTTATTGTTCTAATAAATCTATTTTACCTTCTTTGCCGTTCCATTCATCTGCACCTTCTAAAGGTGATTTGACTTCTGTTATGCTAGGCCAGTTTTTTGATAATTCTGCATTTAATTCTGCAAATTTTTCTTGTCCTTCTGGTAATTCGTCTTCTGCGAAAATTGCATTTGCGGGGCATTCTGGTTCACATAATGTACAGTCAATACATTCATCTGGGTCAATAACTAAAAAGTTAGGACCTTCATGAAAGCAGTCCACTGGGCATACATCAACACAGTCAGTAAATTTACATTTGATACAGTTTTCAGTGACTACAAAAGCCATAATTTATCCGGGAAATTGGTTAAGGAATATTTATTACAATTTTAATATTTTATCAGAAAGGTTGGTCGTATAAAATACTAACTTAATTTATATTATCTTTTTTTATGAATGAAGTGAATATACTATTAGTTTTTTCTAGTTTTTTTTGTTTTGCTTTTTCTAATCCGGCCCTTGTTAGTACCTTCAATTGGTCATCAGCAAATTTTTGTTCTGGTCTTGAAGGTGCAGACAAAGCGATATTAAAATATTTTTCTGCCTCATCAATTTCTTCTTGTGACAATAAAAATTCGGCATAAAAATGATTGCTCTCTAATCCGTTTGGACTGATTTTAATTGCTGATTTGTAGAGTGTTTTAGCTGTATTTATATCGCCAAATCCAATAGGCCATTCTGGTGTTAAATGGTATAAAGCGCCTAATGTTACATAGGCTGAACCGCTTAAAGCTGTTGGATTAATCTTGATAGCGGACTGAAGTAAATCATGTGCCTCATGAATATTTTTCAATGCATTCATGGCATTAACATTGTCTGCATTACAGGCTTTAATGATTGCTTCCCAGATCAGTGGTTCAGCGTATTGGGGGTATTCTTTAGCTAGGTTATTAGCTTTAGTAAATAGCTTGTTGTAGGCTATTTCTTGTCTTATTTGTGGTGTGTTGTAATAGATAATTGCCCACTCAGTTTCAATGTCTTGCAGGGTGGTATTTAGATTCCCAGCAACACATTGCGATGATAGTACCAATAATGCAACAAGAGTTGTTTTTTTCATACATTACAATATATATCATAACTGTATGTATTTCAATACTCTCTAGTATTTATTTACCACTTTGTATAAGGAGTATGTGCTAGATTATTGTTATAGTACCTGATGTCGTTTGTAACCTCAGTTCCAATCCAATCTGGTTTTTCAAAAATTATTTTTTGATGTTCCAATTCGATTTCTGCAACAATGAGTCCTTTATTTTCACCATGAAACTCATCAATTTCCCATATATGTTCTTCAACTTTTACATAGTGGCGTGTTTTTTCGATAATTGGTCTTCTACATAGCAGTTCTATAATTTCATTAGCATCTACTAGAGGAATTTCATACTCATATTCATGTCGCTGATTTCCGATAGTAGCTGACTTTATATTCAACCATGCATTTTCATCACTTATTCTCACTCTTATTGAACTTGTTGGCTGTGAATTTAAGTAGCCCTGTTTAAATATTAGAGACTTAGTAACTAGTTTTCTCCAGTCGTTATTTGCGAGTAAGAATTTATGTTCTATTTCTATAGCCATTATATTGATTTACAGTTATTACAATTATCGCAAAAGGGTGGTGTTTGTGTTTCAGAGCATCCACATAAATATAATGTAGTTGTTTCTTGAGCAATAAATTTAAATGATTTTTTAGTTGAAAACTCCCGATGTGCATTATCACATAGCGGCATGTTTTGACTAAATCCGCATGTACACCATGAATATTGTTTTCCTTCGATAACATTAATTGCTAAGGGAGTGTTCGTTTTTATGTTCATAATTGTTAGTAACTGATTGAGTTTATGTTGTTTTGTCCGATATCTTTGTCTTCTTAAATTCTTAATTAAATCCATGTATATATTGTTGTTTTAACGACACTTATTAATTTTTTGCCGTAGTGAAAACTCCTGCTTTATTAAATTGCCTAGTAATGCTAAAGTTATACATAATCAAATTATTGATTTTAATTATAACCACTCTTATGAGTATTTCTTTAAACTTTTATTAGGACATGTACATGGCTTTTGAATTACCTGCTTTACCTTATGCTAGCAACAGATTGGTTCCATATATTTCAGAAGAAACACTTGAGTTTCATCATGGTAAACATCATCAAACATACGTTACTAATTTAAATAATCTAGTTCCTGGTACTGAATTTGAAGGTTTATCTTTAGAAGAAATTATCTTAAAGTCTTCTGGTCCCATTTTCAACAATGCTGCACAAGTATGGAACCACACATTCTATTGGAATAGTTTAGTTCCAAACGGTGGTGGAGCTCCAGCCGGTGAATTAGCAGAAAAAATTAATACTACTTTTGGGTCATTTGAAAAATTCAAAGAAGAGTTTACTAAATGTGCAGTTACTACTTTTGGATCAGGTTGGGCTTGGTTAGTTAAAAATGCTGATGGTAGTTTAGCTTTAGTCAGTACTAGTAATGCGGGTTGCCCATTAACAACTGGCCAAACACCATTATTGACATGTGACGTATGGGAACATGCTTATTACATCGACTTCCGTAATGCACGTCCTGCTTATTTAGAAGCTTTCTGGGCATTAGTTAATTGGGATTTTGCTTCAGCTAACTATAACGCTTAATTAGTTATATACACCCTCTTAATACTTATTATTAGGGTGTTTCATATTCTTGTTCATCATTTCACTCACATTATTTGTCTGGCTTCACTAAACGTAATGCCATAATGATGATATTTCTTATATCTATCGGTCAACCTTCAGAATGTATTGATTTATGAATAAATTAATTTTGTTACTGTTATGCTGTTTGCCTCAGTTAGTATTTGCGCAAGCTTCAATACCTAAAGATATCCAGCCGCCAAAGGCTCATAGTCCATATTTAACCGTGTACGCTAATGGTGTGCAAATTTATCAATGCACAGTCAATCAAGGTTCATATTCTTGGCAAGTTCAAGGGCCTGATGCCACACTTTATAATGAAAAACATGAGATTGTAGGCGAGCATTACAAAGGGCCTATTTGGGAATATAAAAAAGGCAGTCGTGTCCAGGGCAGGGTTGTTAACTCATTATCTCCATCTGATAATGCAATATCATGGTTATTGGTTGAAGTTGTTTCAAATCGTGGGGATGGACCTTTTTCTGCCGGTACTTTTATTAACCGATTCAATACTGTGGGTGGTTTATCGCCTTTAACCGGTTGTGATGCTAATCACTTAGGAAGTGAGAAAAAGATCCCCTACTCCGCAAGTTATCTATTTTATAAGCATTCTAGTTAAATTACTTAGCAACACTTCAATTGACTAGATTCACGTTTAATCTAGTAAGTATTTAAACTAAACAGCAATTGTATTCTTTCCCTGCTCATAAGGCAGATGATTTAGAGTTGTTTTTAAACCTCTAATACATTAATCCTACATGCGGATGAATAATATAAATTGATGTTTTTGTAGAAGTGGTTTTATCAGTGTGAGATTTAACATTGATGCAATATTTCTTTTAAGAAAGGAATGGTTAATTTACGCTTAGCAGCTAATGAAGCATGATCTAAAGTTTCTAAGAGTGACCATAAATAATTTAAATCTCGATTATAATGGCTCAATATATATCGAGCGGTTTGTACGGAAATCTCAAAACCCATTTGTCCTGCTTTAAAAATTAAAGCCGCAATTTTATCGTCATCGCCTAAAGTTTTAAGCTTAAGCGTTAACCCCCAATTCAAACGGGTTTTAAGATCGGGTAAGTTGATACTCAGCTCATTAGGTGGGCAATATGCCGCTGATATCAAGGTATTGCCTAGTTCGCGGAGTTGATTAAAGAAATTAAAAAATGCTATTTCCCAGATGGCTATACCCGCGATTTTTTCTATATTATCTAGACAGACTACGTCAAATTGTTCCAAACCAGTAAGTAAATCAGGCTCTGGTAATTGATTGATATTAAAATCAAAATAAAACGAAGCTTTGTCGACTTGTTGGGCTTTATCACAACAGGCTCTCAGTAAATGGCTTTTACCTAAGCCTGATTCACCCCAGATAAAAATTTGAGTTTCTGTCTGATTTACAATGGTATCTTGTAATAAACTCACTGTTTCTAAATTGCAGCCAGCATAATAGTCATCAAAGCTTTGATTGGCTTTAAATTCGAAACTTAACGGTAGTTGCTTGGCAGACACTAGGCTTTATTCCTAGATAAACGCACAAAAAAATTGGCGCCAAAAAATAACAGTAAACTCAAAATCAGTTCTATAAACGGATAGAGTCGCTGCAGGTCATTGGCATAGGCTTCTACCGAACCATGCACAAAATAGGCTAAGCTCACATAAGCCATCCAAGAACAACTTCTGGGTTGGCGATTTAAAAAACCCCGCATTGGTAATAACAAGGGCGTAATCGTGACTAATAACATCAATGCGACTGGAAATGTCGAGCTAGGTGCTAGCACAGTATTCCATAGCATTAATAAGGCAAATAGACCTAGATACGCAAAATAGGCTATGGTGTGACAATAAACGGGTTTAATGGTCATAGTGTTAGGTTTGCTTTAAAAGAAGGGCTGTTTTAGCTAAACGGGTACCAAGGGCCAAGCAAAGTTTTTTTTCTTCATCAGTGATTCGATTCAGTTCGCTGGCTAAATGGCTAGCACCATAAGGCGTCCCACCCGAACTAGTTTCTCTTAAGGCGTGTTCGCTATACGGCAGACCTAATATCATCATGCCGTGATGTAAAAGTGGCAACATCATCGATAATAAAGTACTTTCTTGGCCCCCGTGCAGACTGCCAGTTGAGGTAAAAACGCTGGCTGGTTTACCGATTAAAGCACCGCTAAACCAAACCTCAGTGGTATTATCAATAAAATACTTTAGTGAAGCGGCCATATTACCGAAGTGCGTTGGGCTGCCCAAAGCTAAGCCATCACAGGTTTTTAGATCTTCTAAACTGGCATAGATAGCTCCTCTTTCAGGAATGGTATCCTCTATCTTTTCACAGACGGTTGATAGTTCTGGCACGGTTCTAATAATGGCTTCAACACCTGAAACAGCTTCAACGCCTCTGGCAATATATTGAGCCATTTCTGCCGTTGAGCCATGGCGCGAGTAATATAAAATGAGAATTTTTGGCATGCTTGGTTTATAAAATTGTTAATACGGCTTCAGGAGGGCGACCTAGTGCAGCTTTATTTGCAAACAACACAATAGGGCGTTCGATAAGAATAGGGTTATTAACCATTGTGGCAATTAAAGTGGTTCTATCTAGTTCTGTATTGCCCAAGTTTAACTCTTTGTAGATAGCTTCTTTTTTTCGCATTAAATCGCGTGGCTCAACTGCTAGTTTCTCTAAAATAATGCCTAATTCTTCTGCGCTGGGCGGGTTTTTTAGATATTCAACGATTTCAACTGTGAGGCCTCGCGTTTCAAGTAACTTTAAAGTGTCACGAGACTTGCCGCAACGCGGATTGTGATAAATTTTTGCCGTCATGATGAACCCCTTCTCGGGGTGATGGCCCCGTAATAAAATAAATGACGCTATAATAGCATTTTTAAGTGATTTTACCCTTTATATAGCTTATAACAGCCCGTTTGCTGAAAAACGCTACCTGATCATAAATAGGCCACTTTGTGTTAAAGACAACCTTTTCCGACCTTATAAAAGATAGAGCTCATCAATACTGGATATTAGCGCGATTCAATCGTCCCATTGGTATTTTAATATTACTCTGGCCGGCATTATGGGCATTGTGGATTGCCAGTGCGGGGCACCCTGACACTTTAGTATTAACGGTCATTTGCTCTGGTGTGGTTTTAATGCGTGCGGCTGGGTGTGTCATTAATGATTATGCGGATCGCGATTTCGATCCACATGTTGAACGGACTAAACAACGCCCTATTGCTGTGGGTAAAGTAAAACCTAAAGAAGCACTATGGTTTTTTGTAATCTTGTGTTTATGGGCGTTTGGATTGGTATTATTACTAAACACCTATACGATAGCCTTATCATTTGTAGGCGCCTTCTTAGCTGCCAGTTATCCTTTTATGAAGCGCTACACACAATTACCACAAGCCTATTTAGGCATTGCCTTTGGTTGGGCGGTGCCTATGTCGTTTTCTGCACAAACTGATAGCATTCCACCGGTGGCTTGGGTTATGTATTTAGCCGTGCTGTTGTGGGCTTTAGTTTATGACACTATGTACGCAATGGTCGATAAAGAGGATGATTTAAAGATTGGTGTTAAATCAACAGCTATTCTATTCGGAGCTTATGATCGGCATATCATGGCTTTACTTCAGCTTATTATTATCAATTTATTGATAATCGTTGGGCAGATGCAGGGTTTGGGTTTGCCTTACTACTGTGGGTTGGTTGTTGCAACAGGACTTTGTATTTATCAACAAAAGTTGATTTTTTATCGTGAAAAGTCTCGGTGCTTTAAAGCCTTTTTAAACAGTAATTGGTTTGGGCTTGTCGTTTTTATTGGATTGTTAGTGGATTATCATTTAGGATGAATTAAATTTGATTAATGAAGATTTAAAATTTTCGTTTCCTCAGTTTAAAGAGTAGGGTCATTGCTTTAAGCATATTCTAAGCAGTCATAAACTCTACTTTATGTGCCTCACCATCATAACCGAGTGCTTCAAAATGCCAACTAAGTGCTGCGGCAATCTAGAGGAGCATTTTAAAATAAAGTGGGAGGCATCAAGAGTCGTTGTAATGACTTTTTTGTCATGACGGACTGTTCCGTTATGATGCCCTAGTGCTTTGTTGAATTCATGGGGCATTCCGTTAGGTTGCCGGAGCACTCTAAATGTATTTTAAACCATTAAGGTTTCAATATTAAGTGTTGTTTAATGATGATGGAGCCATCTTAAGGAAATACTAAGTCCAGCGTTGTGCCTACTAAATGCTCAGTTACCTTAGCGGAGCATTCTGCTAACACGACAAAATGGCTTGCAGCAGGCATTCATCGTTGTGCCGATTGTCATTGCCTTGTTATTAAGTCTATAAATAGAGTGGCTTAATAGGCGATTCTTGCCTGGCATGACTTAAGGTCAGAATGGTTTAAGTTTGGCAGAATCAATCCAACAAACTTAATAAATAGAATAGCTTATTGATGATTGCATTTCTTTGGGTATTCAAATAGACTGCTCAGGAGTTAATTGAAACACGGTTAAAGAAATTGATATGAAAAAAGCCCGTTATACTAAATCAGGCCCTGGTGGTTTAGGCAGTTTTTTGAATAGTATTCAGACCTTATTCGTGGGCTTATTACGGGTTTGGTCTATCCCCATCGTCTTAATGTTAAGTATTTCCTCAGGTTTTACCACTTATTATGGTTTGTCGTACTTTATCTTACCGTGGATTGCCTTAATTATTACGATTGCAATTCAGTCTATTATTGTTATCTGTTCATTAGAAATTGCTAGTATCCATTGGAAGGCTAATCGAGGTCGCTATTTAAGCGTAGTATTGTCTTTATTAGTCGCTATCACTGCGTCGATTACCTTTTCTTATTTCAAGTTTTATGAGGTTTCACAAGCCGAAACTATCCGCATCGACCGGATTAATGCGCTTAGAAAAGACGTTAACAGCTATTTAAGTAATTTGGTTACGGTTAAAAGTGCCATTTTAAAGCAGAAACATACCGAATTAGATAAGGCCACCTCTGAGGTGTCACAGGCCTATTTTGGTACCCATGAACAAGTGCCTGCGGGTTATAAAAATATAGTTGGCGAAGGCCCCTTTTGGAAGCATTACAACGAGCGATTTCAAGTGCAAAAGGCAGGTTTTGAACAGTTAGAAAAAGACTTTCATCAGGTTGATGAGCATATAAGAGCCTTGCAAACTAGCTTAAATCATTTGTCGGTGGATACCGAAAAGAACTTTCAAGAGCTTACTGCTGAGTTACAAGAAGTGCAGTTAAAGTTTAATGAGTTGGCAACTAATGCCGGTTATACGGTGCCAGAACCGCCCATTTTGATGACTTATGTGCAGTTTGTGCAAGGTGTTACGCCCTCATTTGCTATGTGGAATGATTTCTCCTTATTTGCTTTTGCCTGTGCGGCAATGGTCGATTTTTTTACTTTTTTATTGTCTTATCGATTGGAAACCACCGCACCGGGACCGCTTTCAGAAGAAGAGCAAGAACTCGCCTTTCAATGTTTAAGGGAGTTCTCTGAATTTAGAATCAATAACAATGATGAATTAGAGATTGTCATAGAAAAAACCGCTATAGAAAAAGCGCGGCATTATTCGGACTGGTCCAGAATGTTTGCGGTGGGCTTTTTATTGAGTCGTGGTTTTCTAAGAAAGATTGATAAGAGATCGGTTGAATTTGCACCTAATCTTTATCCACTCATGTTAGAAAGAATGAGTGCTCAAATACAAGCACTCAAGGATCAAGCGGCGCTAGCTAAAACTCAAGTGAAAGAGGTGGGCAATGGCTGATAATCAAGCATTGATACAAGCCTGGTTAAGAGGTGAGCAAAGTTCTGGCGTCGTTGAGCATTTTGCCTGGGATCCAGGATTTGATGCAGAGCGCTGTGTCGTGATTTCAAGTTTTGCTTTGGTTAAGCGGGTCTATGAAAAGCCCGTTAATTTTAAAGTTGGATTACTGCAAAAAGTCTACGGTCTACCGATAGAGTATTGGTCTTTATCAATAACTCAGCGATTACATGGCGGCTTTTGCTCATTAACGGCTAATTTAGAGATTTATTTTCAAGCCACTGTGACTTATGCGCAAAATAATAGTGCGCTATTAGCACAAATTAATTCGCACATTAAAAGCACTTATGAAGGTGTTATAAATGATTTAGTTAGGACGGAACTTAATTCACTAAAAGATGGCGATTGGTTAGAGCGGGGTTTATCGGCGACAGAGGCTAAGATTGAACAAAGCCTTAATGAAACTTTATTGTTAACCGGTATTCAGGGGCGGACCCGTTGTGAGGTGATTCCGGCTTTTGCGGTACACACCACAGAGACTTTAGACGGTCGCATCACTCAAGATGTGATTTATCATAAAGTCATGCAAAAAGATTATGAGTTTCGAGAGAAACAAGCTCAAGCGCAGTATCAACAAACTGAAGAATTAGAGCGTTTACGTTTAGAGCACGCTAGAAAACAATTAGACATTATTCAGCAAGAAGACGAAATTGAGCGTAAAAAACAAGCCTTAGAAGCAGATTTATTGCGCCAGAAGTTAGCTGAGCAAGAGTCACAGCGTCAACAGCAACATGAAATAGAGTTACGTTTGCAGACTGAAAAGGCGCAATATGATAAAGAATTAAAGGCGATTGAATTAGCCAGTGCACTTGAGTTTGAAAAAGAAAAACAGTTGTTAGAGCAGCAGTTAGCATTACAAAAGTTAGATTTGCAATTAGCGCATGAGCAGGTTTTAAAAAATAAGCGTGGTTTTGAAGAGGCTGCCGCCCTTGCTCAGCAACAAAAAGCCGAACAATTAGAAGAAGAAAAATCCCTACAAAGAAAACGTTTAAATTTAGAGATACAGCTTAAAGAAGAAGAAACTGAGCAACTTAAGCGGCAAAAATTAGCTGAAAAATTAGCCGCTCTTAAGATAGAGCATGATTTTAAAATTAATAAGATGAACTTAGATGCAGAGGTTAAAGCGTTAGCTTTACGTGCTGAAACGCTAAAGAGTAAAGATGATTTCTTGCACAAAGAAATCGAATGGTTAGTGTTAGACAAACAGCGAGCAGAAATGACGCGTTTAACTCAAGAGAATAACTAAGTATTTTTTTTATGCTATCAGATTTATAATGCTATTAAAGGTAGACCCTGCATAGTATAGGGTCTACCATCAACAGGCGTTACTTATTTAATAAACAACATTTCTTGATATGTTGGGAAAGGCCATAATTCATCAGAAATTTCAGTTTCAAGACTATCTGCAAATGCTCTCGCTTCGTCCATTAATGGGCGAATGGTTTTAGCGCAGAATTGTAGATGATCTTCAATTGTAGCAAAGTCATGTTGCGCTATCGCTGCACTAAGTTTCTCAATGATAGCGGTTAAGCTGTTCAAATTTTCGCTGATGGTTGTTAAACGCCCCGCGTCTAAGCTAATACCGTTGTCTTTTAAACTGCTTAAAGTAGAAGACAATTCGGCTAAATACTTAACAGCCGCAGGATAAATGCCGGTTTTAACCATGCTGACCACTAATTTAGCTTCAACTTCAATCGCTAAAATGTATTGTTCTGCATAGATTTCAAAACGGCTGGCTAACTCGACAGGAGAAAGCACGCCCAATTTATCAAATAACTCTTCG
>CAJADF010000117.1 GCA_903938485.1 uncultured Methylococcaceae bacterium | reverse complement strand
TCGACACCCATATATCTAAATCGGTAACGCTCTCTTTTTCAAGCCCAGTGTCAGATTAAGTCGAGACTAGTACAATTTAAAAAACGTCCCTTAAATAGGGGGGGGGTTATGCGCGGCTATTTTCTTTTGCTACACTTATTAAATTATCAACGTCTAGTATTGAAGTCGCTGATAGTTTAGTTTTATTAGAAAATTCAGCTACACCAGTAGATAGTTCAACTGTAACCCCATGCGGAGCTTGAACTCTTTGACTGATAGTATTTTTAATCTGTAGTGCAATTTCCTCTGCTTGATTTTTGGGTGAACCTGGCATTGCGATTAAAAATTCATCCTCATGTATTCTCGCTGCAATATCAACGCCGGCTCTAATTTCATCTTTAAAGCAATTCGTTACCCCTCGCAAAATGCTATCCATTTCATAGTTAGCTATGTTATTTCGGGCTTTAAAATCATTCAGATTTAATAAAATAATAGAAAATGGAAAACCATTTCGTTTTGAGTTTTCTACTTTTTCTTTTAAACGCCCCAGCATTGTCTCTTTAGTCATTAGATGTGTAACGGGATCTAGGGCAAGGTGCTCCCTGTCCCAAGTTTCTTGTGCTTCTAATCTAAGTACATTAATAATGCCTAATGAACAGGCCAGTAATAAACCAAGTATCCAAGTAAAGTACCACATAGTCTGCTCCTAATAAGCTGTATGATCGTTTTGGTGAATATGTTCTGCTGTCACTTTGCCACGCAGAACTCTAAATGCCCAAGTGGTGTAAGACAATACAATGGGTAAAAATATTAAAGTGACCCAAAACATGATTTTTAAAGTCCCTAAGCTAGAGCTGGCATCCCATACAGTTAATGAACTACTAAGGTCTGAACTAGAAGGTATTAGAAAGGGGAACATTGATACGCCCGCTGTCAAAATAATACTCGCTAGCATGAATGAGCTGGTAATAAAAGCTAAGCCCGGGCGATTTAATCTAGAAAGTAACAAGGTTACAATGCCAGTCAAAAAAGCTAGCGCAGGAATGCTCCACAATAATGGGTAATGACCATAATTGGCTAACCATAAGCCTGAAGCTTTAGTCACTGATTTTGCTAAAGGGTTGGAGTAAGTGTTGGCAGCGATTGCACTGGTTATTTCATAACCATCAATATTTGCAATCCAAATACCTGCTAAACCAAAAACGATCAGTGTTATTAATCCAAATAGTGTGACTGTTGTTTTACAAGCCTTATTAATACGGCCTTCAGTTTTAATTTGTAAATACACAGCACCGTGCATAATTAACATTCCTAAGCTAACTAGACCCGCAGCGATAGCAAAAGGATTTAATAAAGCCCAGAAAGAGCCTGTATAGAAAATACGCATATCATTATCAAAATGAAAAGGCACGCCTTCTAACAAGTTACCAAAGGCTACCCCAAAAATTAATGAAGGTACTAACCCACCAATAAATAAGGCAATATCCCAGTTTTTACGCCAAGTGGGTGAGGGAAGCTTACTACGATAGTCAAATCCTATAGGTCTTAAGAATAAGGCAAATAGCGTGAGAAGTAGAGCAAAGTAAAAGCCAGAAAAAGCCACAGAATAAGCCATTGGCCAAGCGGCGAATAACGCGCCACCTGCTGTAACCAGCCACACCTGATTGCCTTCCCAGGTTGCCCCGACACTATTAATGATGATTCGCCGCTCGGTATCATTTTTGCCTAAAAAAGGTAATAAGATAGCGACGCCTAAATCAAAGCCGCCCGTAATAGCAAACCCAATTAATAAAGCTCCCAGTAATGCCCACCAGATTAAACGGAGAGTTTCATAGTCAAAAATCATAATGTAGCTCCTGAAGCAATTTCAAAATGGTAGCGACCTTTGTGTAGGCTGCTAGGGCCTTGTTTAATAAATTTAAGCATTAAGAAAAGTTCTATCGCTAGAAATAGCGTATATAAACTGATGTAACCTGCCAAACTTAAGTAAAGGTCAAGTTCGGTTAAGGAAGATACACTCAAGAATGTGGGTAATATTTCGGCAATTGTCCAAGGTTGTCTCCCAAACTCAGCAACAAACCAACCGGTTTCACAGGCAATCCAGGGTAAGGGAATCATAAAGAAACTAGCGCGTAATAACCAAGTTTGTCGGCATTTTCGAATTGAGCTGGCAATCACAGCAAACACAAAGATGAGCAACATAATAAATCCACAAGCTACCATGATTCTAAAAGTCCAGAATAAGGGTAACACTCTTGGCAATGAAGATTGTGCAGCTAATTCAATTTGTTCATCGGTAGCATCTGTAACTTTTTCAGTATAACGTTTTAATAACAAGCCATAGCCTAAGTCGGCTTTATTCAGGTTAAATTCTGCAACTGTTGCCTCATCACGTTGGCCTGATCGTAAGGTTTGTAAACTTTTATAAGCTTTAATACCGTTACGAACACGTAAGCGGTTTTTCTCTAATATTTCTGAAAGGCCAGTGATGGGCTCATCAACAGATCGAGTACCAATTAAGCCCAAGACCCAAGGAATTTGTACTGCATAATGCGTTTCCATAGCTTCTTGGTCTGGAATACCAATGGCGGTAAAAGCCGCAGGGGCTGGTTCAGTATGCCATTCAGCTTCGATGGCCGCTAGTTTTGCTTTTTGTACTTCGCCATCGGTGTAACCACTTTCATCGCCTAAGACGATAACAGATAAGATAGCTGCTAAACCAAAGCCAGCGGCAATGGTATATGAGCGTTGAGCAAATGCGGCATCGCGACCTTTTAACATATAATAAGCACTGATACCTAATACAAATGCAGAGGCTGTGGTGTAACCTGCAGCAACCGTGTGTACAAATTTAACTTGTGCGGCGGGGTTAAAGAGTAATGACCCGAAGCTAGTGAGCTCCATACGCATGGTTTCATAATTAAAGTCTGCACCGACTGGATTTTGCATCCACCCATTGGCCACTAAGATCCATAAAGCAGATAGGTTGGTGCCTAAGGCGACTAACCAGGTGACGAGTAGATGTTGACCTTTACCTAGCTTATCCCAGCCAAAGAAAAACAAGCCTACAAAAGTAGATTCAAGAAAAAAGGCCATTAGGCCTTCGATCGCTAAAGGTGCGCCAAAAATATCGCCAACATAATGGGAGAAGTATGACCAATTCATGCCGAATTGAAACTCCATGGTTAGGCCAGTGGTGACGCCTAACGCAAAGTTTATTCCAAAGAGCTTTCCCCAAAACTGAGTCATATCTTTATAAATTTCTTTACCGGTCATTACGTAAGTTGATTCCATAATGGCAAGTAAAAAGGATAAACCTAAGGTAAGTGGTACAAATAAGAAATGATATAAGGATGTTGCTGCAAACTGCCAGCGTGATAAATCAACTATAGATTCTGAAATCATGAGTTCCTCTTGTGGAGTTTAAGCCCTAATAATGTGGGCGGTCTTTAAACAGCATCGCGTGTTAATAAAACACATGCCTTAAGGTCAATAAAACAGCTTAATTTGTAACAACTGTATTTTAATAAATATCTTTTAATTAGATATATATATCTAATTAAAAGATTTATGATAAAGTTAATCCCCTATATTGTCTAATGGTAATTGTGAGTACACCGTCTTTATGACAATTTATTAGATTGATGAAATTTATCATCTAGTTGTTGTGCAAAGAGATTTTAAGATATTTAACACTAAAATTCCTTATAAATATAGTGTTAATTGGGCTATTTAATTAGAATAATAATCAATAAAGAGGAGAGTAGCATGGCTAGAATAGTTGTTTTAGGTGCAGGCATTGGTGGAGTACCAATGGCTTATGAAATGAAAGAGACGGTAGGTAAAAATCATGAGGTTATTGTTATCTCAGATAGCCCCACTTTTCATTTTGTCCCTTCTAATCCTTGGGTTCCACCCAAATGGCGTAAACCGGAAGACTTAAAAATTGAGTTAGCGCCGGTCATGAAAAAGAAAGGTATCGAGTTTATTCAAAAAGCAGCGGTAAAAATAGAACCTAACAATAATCAAGTATTATTAGATGATGGATCTGCGGTTGAGTATGACTTTTTGATTATTGCGACAGGTCCTCGCTTAGCATTTGATGAAATTCCAGGCTTAGGTCCCGATGGCTTTACATCGTCTGTTTGTCATGTTGATCATGCGGCAGTTGCAGCGCAGGATTGGGATAAATTTATGGAAAATCCTGGTCCTATTATTATTGGTGCGGTGCAAGGTGCTTCTTGTTACGGACCTGCCTATGAATATTTAATGATTCTGGAAACAGAATTACGTAATAGAAAAATTCGCGATAAAGTCCCAATGACTTTTGTGACTGCAGAGCCTTACATTGGCCATCTTGGATTAGGGGGGGTGGGCGATACTAAAGGTTTATTGGAAAGTGCTTTACGTGATAAATCCATTAAATGGGTTACCAATGCTAAGGTCGATAAGATTGAAGAAGGCATGATGTTTGTGACTGAAGTGGATGATGAAGGTGTCGATAAGAAGAAACACGAACTTCCATTCAAACATTCAATGATGTTGCCTGCTTTTACAGGTATTGATGCTGTTCGTAAAGAGGCTGCTGAAGGCTTAGTTAACCCGCGTGGTTTTGTCTTGGTTGATGAGCATCAACGTAATCCTACCTATAAAAACATATACTCTGTTGGAGTTTGTGTGGCATTACCGCCGGTTGAAAAAACACCGTTACCTGTTGGTACACCAAAAACAGGCTATATGATTGAATCAATGGTGACTGCTACTGCCCACAATATTGCTGAGCAATTAGCAGGCAAAGAACCTACTCACCATGCGTCTTTAAATGCGCTTTGTTTGGCGGATTTTGGTGATTCTGGTGTAGCATTTTTGGCGATGCCACAAATTCCACCGCGCAACGTTACTTGGTCTGCACATGGTAAATGGGTGCATTTAGCAAAGATTGGTTTTGAAAAATACTTTATGCGTAAAATAAGAAAGGGTATTAGCGAACCTTTCTATGAAAGAATGATGCTTAAATTAATGGGTGTTGTGCGTATTAAAGGTCACTAGTATGAATATTGATAGAGTCGTATTTGCCGTTGCGGGTGGTTTTATCTTAACTAGTTTGTTGTTGGCGCATTATCATTCAGAAATGTGGTTGTGGTTTACAGCATTTGTTGGTGCTAATTTGTTTCAATCTGCATTCACTGGTTTTTGCCCTATGGCAATCATACTTAAAAAGTTTGGAATTAAGTCCGGTTGTGCATTCTGATTATAGAAATAAATTATAAATAGATAAATGTACCTCATTCTGCTTAGTTGTGGACGAGGTACATATCTTTTTAAATATTAGCACTAAGACTTTACGGAAAGATTATGCTTAATAAAAATACACTGTGTTGGGTTAATAGTTTTTTAGCGATGTGTTTATTATCAACTAGCGCTATTGCAGTTGATTCTGTATCCTCCAGCACCAGTACTAAAGAATCAGTTGATAAGTTAGTGGCTCAGTCGTTTACTTTAGATCAAGCTATTGATTATGCCATCGCTAACAATCCAGATTTACAAATAGCTATACAGCGTATAGAGCAAGCAGATGCTCAATTGGGTGTGGCGCTATCAGCATTTTATCCACAAGTTTCAGCGAAAGTGGGTTATGAAACATCTAATAATCCTGCGCAAGTTTTTTCTATGATTGTTGCACAAAGAGATTTTAACTCTAATTCGATTGCTAACATAAATGACCCGGGTTATAGACAAAACTTTCGTCCTGAAATAATAGGAAAAGTATCTCTTTTTCGAGGGGGACAAGATTATCAAAACAGCAAAGCCGCAGAGTTAGGTATTGAAGCGGCTGAATTTGAACGGTCTTCTATTCATAATGCGTTAATTCAGGCCGTTACAGCAACGTTTTATGCGCATCTTGCAGCGATAGAAGCCCAAAAAAATGCTCAGAACGCAATTGTAGCTATTGAAAGTGAATTAAAACAAACGCAGTTAAAACACGCTGCTGGCACAGTACTTAAGTCTGATGTGTTGTCATTAGAGGTTAAATTAGCTGAAGCACAAGAAAGTCAAATTAGAGCAACTAATGCTATTGAAACGGCTAAAGTTAATTTGGTTAATTTGCTGGGCTTACCTAGTCAGGCTGTTTTTAATATTGCGTCTTCTTCTATTTATGCCCCCCCTAAACTTACGATACCTTTTAATGAGTTACTAGAACAGGCGATGGGGCAAAGACCTGAGGTTAGAGCGGCTGCAAAGCAGGTTGAAATAGCTCAACATAAAGTAAAAAGTGCACAGGGTGCTTATTTACCCAAGGCTGATGCTTATGTCAGTTATGGGCAAAATAGCCAGACGCCTGGCTTCTCAAGTAGTAAAGAAAATGTGACTGCAGGCGTTGCTGTAGAAATGGATATCTTTTCTGGGTTTAATACTCAGCAACAGCTAAGAACCGCTGAATTAAAAGCTACCGAAGCAGTTGAGACAGAACGTAAAACAAAATTGGCGGTTGAGCAGGAAGTTAAAATAGCTTACTTGAAGCTACAAGAAAGTTTGGCCCGTTTACATGTAGCAGATGTATCAGTGCAATCAGCGGTTGAGGCTTTAAGACTTGTTAAAGAAGAAAGACATGCTGAAGTAGTGACAGTGACTCGTTATATAGAAGCCGAAGTGGCCAGAAATACTGCACAATCAAATTCAATCGCCGCTCATTATGATGCCTTGAGCGCAGAAGCCGCATTAAAGAAAGCCATTGGTGCTTGGAAATAAAGGAACGCACATGACACAAACCAAACCCAAAAACATGAATAAACTACTGGCCATTGCAGGGGCTGTTTTAGCATTAATTTTGTTACTCCTCTACATGCAAGGTAGTTTTGTTAGTAAGGTAGCGCCCGGTATGATTGAATCTCCTGCTGATTCAAACCTTTTAGCATTGCAAACAAGTGCGGTAGAGAAAAAACAGGTGGCCGATATTATGAGTTGGCCTGGTACCGTAAAGTCTAGAACCGTTGCTAATATAGCGCCTAAAATGACAGCACGTATTGTTGAAATTAAAGTACATACCGGTGATAAAGTAAAACAAGGGGATGTACTCGCACGTTTAGACGAAAGAGATATTGTTGCTCAAGAACAAGCGGCCTTAGCGGCGTTAGCAGGTGCTGCTGCGGAGGGTAATCGCACTAAGGCGGATGTAGAACGTATTCAGAGTTTGTATAGTAAAGAAGCGGCAACCAAGGAGCATCTTGATACTAGTGTGGCACAAGATAAATTAGCGCAAGCCAAAGTTAATCAGGCCAGTAGCGTAGTGACTGAAGCTAAATCGTTGCATGCGGATACTGTATTGCGAGCTCCTTTTGATGGGGTCGTGCTTAAACGTTTTAAAGAACCCGGTGATATGGGATTGCCAGGTGTACCTGTTATTTCTTTACAAGCACCCCAAGGGTTAAGATTAGAGGCAGATGTGCCGACCAGTTGTGCTAGCCACTTTACTATCGGGATGCCGGCTACAGTTCACATTGATACTTTAGGTCAAACGGTTACTGCTCAAATTGATGAGATTAGTCCTGATGTTGATGCACAAACTAGAACACAATTAATTAAGGTGACTTTACCGACTACGACAGGCTTACAAGCTGGTTATTTTGGTTGGCTAGAACAAGGTTGTGCGCAACATGAAGCGCTATTAATTCCAAGTCGTGCTGTTGAACATATTGGCCAATTAGAAGTTGTTAAAGTTTTGGCTGAAGGGCATCAGGTTATGCGTCATATTAGAACGGCTAAAGTTTTTGGTGATCAGGTTGAAGTGATTTCTGGTTTAGTTGCAGGTGAAGTTGTTATTAGTAATCCACAGCAGGCACAATAATGATCGATCAGCAAAACTCTAAGCCACATCGTGGTTTAACCACAAAGATTGTTGAAATCTTTACGACCTCTCAGTTATCTATTTTATTTTTAATCATATCTTTATTAGCCGGTGCTGCTGCTTTAACGTTAACTTCACGTGAAGAAGATCCACAGATTGTAGTGCCTGTGATGGATGTGTTGATTGAATATCCAGGTGCCTCTAGCGAAGAAGTTGAGAAATTAGTCTCTACGCCCTTAGAAGTTTTACTCAAACAAATTGAAGGGGTGGAATATGTATATTCCATCTCCAAACCAGGCGCAGCAGTTGTGACTGTGCGTTACTTGGTTGGACAGTCCTTTGAAGATAGTTTAGTTAAAACCTGGGATAGGTTGATGTCTAATCAGCATCTTATTCCAGCGGGTGTCACGCATTGGAAAGTGGCGCCAGTAGAAATAGATAATGTGCCGATCGTTTTGTTGTCATTGTCGCCACAAAGCTCGCATTATGATGCGATGGCCTTACGACGTATTGCGGATGAATTAATTGTTTCTTTAAGAACAGTTGCCGATGTCGGTAAAAGTTGGATCGTGGGTGGTGAGCAACGTCAAGTATCTATCTATGCTAACCCAGTCAGTTTAGCGGCTTATAATTTGACCTTAATGGACATTACTCAGGCGCTTGCTAGTGCTAATGTTAATGTTCAGGCAGGTAGTTTTGAACGCAATAATCATGAAATTGTGTTAGAAGTCGGTCCACATTTTAGTTCGCCAGCTGAGGTTAGTGCATTAGTGCTAAAGAATATTGCTGGACGGCCTATTTATTTAAGAGATGTTGCGCGGATTGAAGAGGGGCCTGCTGACGTAAGTCATTATACGCGGATTGGTTTTGGGCCTGCAGTATCAGAAATGCCAACAGTGGGTAATGCGACTGGCGATCAGCCTAAAGTGGGGCAAGAGCGCGAAATGGTGACCGTTGCCATTGCTAAACGTAAAGGCAGTAATGCGGTTGATGTGGCAAAAGCAGTGATTGCTAATGCAGAAAGCCTGCGGGGTACATTAATTCCAGAAGATGTGTTGCTAACCATTACGCGTGATTATGGTGAAACGGCTAATCATAAAGTCAACGAATTGGTGAAGCATTTAAGTTTTGCCATCGTTATTATTGTGGTGTTATTGGCCTTTTCTCTAGGTTTAAAAGAATCTTTTATTGTTTCAATCGCCGTGCCAATGACGTTAGCGCTGACCTTATTGCTGGATTACATTTCTGGCTACAGTATTAATCGGGTCACATTATTCGCTCTGATTTTATCGTTAGGTTTATTGGTTGATGATCCTATTGTGGACGTGGAGAATATTCATCGACATTATAAATTGCGTAAAGAATCTCCTTTACAAGCCTTACTAACAGCGGTTGACGAAGTAAGACCGCCTACTATATTGGCAACTTTTACTGTTATCGTATCCTTTTTGCCGATGTTTTTTATCACCGGTATGATGGGGCCCTATATGGCGCCTATGGCATTTAATGTGCCAATTGCAATGATTGTGTCTTTGATTGTGGCCTTTACGGTGACACCTTGGGCGAGCTTTAAGTTATTGCAAGGTGAGTATCATAAGCATGTTGATGAAGCGCCCGAAGACTTTAAACAGAGTGCTATATATAAAGTATATCGTTCTGCTTTAGGGCCTTTATTAGCCACCACTGGGCGTGCTAAATTATTCTTACTTGTCGTTTTTATTGCATTTGTAGCATCAACTTTGTTAGCGGTCACTCGCGCTGTGCCACTCAAATTGTTGCCTTTTGATAATAAAAACGAATTGCAGATTATGATTGATATGCCGCGTGGGGCGAGTTTAGAGAATACTGATCAAGTCGCACGTGTTTTGGGCACTTATTTGTCAACGGTTAATGAGGTGACTGACTATCAGACATATACGGGATTAGCTGCGCCGATGGATTTTAATGGCATGGTGCGACATTATTATTTGCGTAGTGGTGGGTATTTGGGTGAAGTGCGTATTAATTTATTACCCAAAGATCAACGAGAACAGCAGTCTCATGAAATAGCTTTGCGGATTAGACCTGAGATAGAAAAAATAGCTAAACAGTATGGTGCAAATCTTAAGATTGTAGAAATACCACCTGGGCCACCAGTGCTTTCAGATTTGGTCGCCGAAGTGTATGGGCCACCAGAAGCAAGTATAGATAGTTTAATAGCGGTTTCTAAACGTATGAGAGCCGATATGGAAAAAACCGAAGGCGTAGTGGATGTGGACGATTTCTCTGAAGCGATACATGACAAAGTACGTTTTAATCTGAACAGAGAAAAAGCCGCCTTATCGGGTGTAAGTGTTGCACAGGTAGCCGATATTTTGCAGACAGCACTGGCAGGAAAACAAGTGGGTAGTGTGCATGTAGATAGTGAACGTCAATCCTTAGCTGTGAATTTGCAATTACCTCGTGAATTACGTTCCTCAGAGCTTGATTTGCTAGCTTTGCGGGTAAGAACAGATACGGGTGCATTAATTCCTTTAAGTGAAATCGGTACAGCATCAACAGTGGTTGAAGATCAGCCTATTTTTCATAAGAATTTGCAACGTGTCGCATACGTAGTGGCGAGTATGGCAGGGCGAAGCCCCGTTGAAGCCGTATTTGATCTTAATGATGTTTTAGCAGAACGACCTTTACCTAAGGGTTATAAGGCAGAGTTAGCCGGTGAAGGTGAGTGGAAAATTACCGTTGATGTGTTTCGTGATCTTGGCTTGGCTTTTGCCGCAGCACTAGTGATGATTTATGTTTTATTGGTGGGTCAAACGGGTTCTTTAACAGTGCCTTTAGTGATGATGATTGCTATACCCCTAACTGTTATTGGCATCATGCCGGGCTTTTGGATATTAAATCAATTAATGACTACGCCGATTGCCGGTTATCCTAACCCTATCTATTTTACGGCTACCGCGATGATAGGAATGATTGCCTTAGCGGGTATTGTGGTTAGAAACTCGATTATATTAATTGATTTTATTGAGCGTTTACGTGCAAAAGTCGGTGTAACGTTAACGGATGCATTGATAGAAGCCGGGGCTATTCGACTAAGGCCTATCTTTTTAACTGCCGGTGCCGCCATGTTTGGTGCTTTTGTAATTATCTTAGACCCTATATTTTCTGGTTTAGCGTGGAGCTTTATTTTTGGGATTTTTGCATCGACTTTATTTTCGTTGCTGGTTATCCCAGTAGTTTATTTTCTAATAAATAAAGACAAAACAGTAGTTTAATGACGGCGGATAGCCATTAGAAAGTGGGAAATATTACTTTGAATTATGATTTGATTGCCTTTATAGTGAGTACGGTTTTAATACTGGCCTACTATTTATATTTAAATTGGCTGGTACGTAGTAAGCCTGAACGAAGTGTGCATAACTTCAATGCCCAAATTCGAGCTGAATGGGTTGATAAGGTAATGGGTAACGAAAGTATGAATATATTGGCTATTCAAACTTTGCGTAATTCTGTAATGGCAGCCAATTTTATGGCGTCAACGTCTATCTTGTTAATAATGGGGGCTTTAAATTTAAGTGATAAAGTTCAGCAATGGGCATCTCTTTGGCCTTTAGATATCCCTGTACCTAGTTCTTTATCGGAAATGTGGCAAATTAAATTAGGCTTATTATTGTTGGACTTTGCTGTTGCGTTCTATTATTTTTCAATGGCTATTAGAGTATTTAATCATGTAGGTTATATGATTAATTTACCCAGAGAAACTATTGGTTGTAGTGATTTGTTTAAAAAAACTTGTACATATATTAATAAAGCAGGACGTTATTATTCTTTTGGTATGCGCACATTCTTTTTTAGCTTGCCGATTATTCTGTGGTTCTTTGGTCCGCATTTTTTAATATTAGGGACACTGATATTGATGGGTGGGCTTATTGTTCTGGATAAAGTGCCTAGTTAGATTGCTAATCAGTTTTTTTGTTTTACCTGCCATCGTTGTTGTTGTGTCTCTAGCCGTCTTATTTTTCAAAAGAAAGTAATTTTGGTGGCTAAATCATGTTTTTTTAATTTAAATCAACATCAGTTAAATAATGTGGAGGGTGTTTTTGATCGGGCCCCCTTTTTCCGTGAGTGAGGCAGAAGTTCAGGCGCTTTATGGAGATAAATATGAAATTAAAATATTGTTTCAAGAAGATGTGATTAATGACTATCGACAGTTTAAAGATCAAGACCTAACTAGTCTGGTGGAAAAAGTTTTTTTACTTAAGCCCTATTGATGATCAATGATTTTAGCTAATGATTGCAAACGGAGGTCATCGTTAACAACTATTTGTTGAGACTGGTGCTCCAGAATTTATAAGTTGTTATAGGCTTTTTAAGCTTTATTTTGCATCATCAGGTATAAACGCACTGGGTAATTTATTCTGGCTACTACCGTCATGATGGTTTTGTAAAAACATAGCTCGTATACGCTCACCTTGCTCAACCCTGACTTTTTCTTGTTCCGCCTTATGTCTTTCTGTAGCTTGTTTTATGATGTTTTCTTGATAACTATGCCAGTTATCCATAACCAGTGAGGATGAAAGACTCCCTAAAAAAACACCTATTGCAATTTTAAAAATTAATTTCATAATTTGTTTGAGAAAAAGAAGCGGCTACTATTTTTAAGTCAGCCGCTTCTTTATAGAGGTTAATACTTATTTTTTTATTGGAGGCAATGAAGCAGCTATTGCACTTAGCGTCGCAGGCGTAGATCCCGGACAATAGGGATGACCCCAACCACTCGCACTCGCGCCAGTCATTAGACTAGCTGATTCAGCCGAGTAATCATAGACTATGCTATCTGGGTGAGTCGCATCTCCACTGACACCACCAGGTACATAATCCAAGTTCAAATTATAGCGTGTGCGCCAAGCAATGTTATGGTCAGCACAAGAGGAGTCACCACTCACGCCGACAGCTCCGATAATTTCTTTGTGTTTATTGTAAAGGGCTAAACCGCCGCCGAATATGTTAACACCACCGATTTTATTATCAACTAAAGGGTCGTTTGATTGACCATAATTTTCGGATGGCCCTTGATACGCAGCCTTTGTATCTACAGGATTGCTTGCTTGTAAACCGTACAAGCTTCCACCAGGTTGAACAGCGGTATAAAGGTTGGCTGTTGACAAAGCTAGGTGAGGAAGGCTAAATGCATTTGCAGTGTTAGCTTTTTGTGCTGAAATCACACGACTTCCAGGCCATTGATCGCCACGGTCTTGTCCAGTGAATGCAACCGCACATACCACACCATCTCTGTTAACAATGGTTCCCCACATGTCCAAGTTGAATCCACCGTTATTTTGATCCCTGGCTTTAATCAAAGCACTTTTTAATGCCGTATAACTAGGTAATCCCGAGCATGGGTCTTGATCAGCGTAGCTGTTTGTTGAAACTGCCATGCTTGTTGTTACACCGCTTACTAATAGTAATGCTATTTTAGTAATTTTTATTATTTTAGTCATAATTAGTTACCTTGTGTTGTGGGTGTTAAACATCTTTAAGTGTATTTAAAAATTACATCTTTTAAAATACAAATGAATTTAACAATATTAAAAACCATTGTGTCAACACTTTTCCGAACTTGTTGTTAAACAACAATTTTTTGTGGTTTGAAATTAAATGAAGTCGTATATTTATTGGATGAATGGTGTTTTTGATTGTTCTAAAATTATTTATGTAGGTGATACGATTAACAAAATAAAAAGGGGGCTTAAGAGCCCCCCTTTTTTAAATAATTAGAACTGATTTTATAATTAGAGATTTTATTGATGTACGTGGTCGTGATGATGGTGTTCTTCATTAGGGGCAGAGGGTGCTTCTGTTGTTAGGGTTTCGCTTGATGTATTGTGAACAGCGACACCGTATTTATAAACCATTAAGCCACCTAAGTCTGCACCTTGGACAATCAGTCCGAACAATAACACGGTCAGTGTTAAAAATACGCCCTTTTTCCAGCCTTGTAATAAGCCACTTCTAATACGCCAAGCGGCTAAACCTAATGACAAAGATAAGATAGAAACGCCAATATCTTCATGGTGTTCCATAATGTCGTGTACGCTTTCACTGTGTGCAACGCTTTCTGCAGCAGAAAAACCGGCTAATACGGTAAAAATGGTAGAAAACGCGCCTAAATAAAGCAACCAACTGGCCACAGTCACCAAGGTGTCTTTTTTTACAAAATGCGCAATCAGGTTAACGATAAAAAAACTGCTTAATAAGGCAATAGGAAAGTGCACTAAGAGGGGATGTATATTGTCTAAGTTGGCAATGCCGGGTAATAAGCTAGAAAAAAGGTCGGTAGAGCCGCCGCTAGCTTCAGAAGCACCCTCTAGACTGGCTAATAAGCTAGAAACGGCTTCTAATAGACCGTCATGATGCTCGCCACCATGTATTTGAAAAGAGATAAAGTTATCCATTATTAAGCCTTTTATGTGTGAATGTAGAGTCGCGCAATAGCTGATGTTTAATCGTGCCGTTGTGCATCTTTGGGTAGTTTATTAAAAATAGGGTGTTTCGTTAAGCCGTATCGCTCTGGATAATACACGGCACCTAAATGTAAGCCATCCGGTGGTGCGGTGATGCCGCCTAGTTTACGTGATTTAACGACGAGTAATTCTTCTGTCCATGCTACGGACGCCTTGCCTGAGCCTATGGCGATAAGGACGCCCGCTATATTTCTGACCATGTGATGTAAAAAGGCATTGGCAGATATATCGATAATCACTTTATCATCTTCCCGATACACGTCAATAAAGTACATGGTTCTACACGGGCTTTTTGACTGACAGCCTTGGGCACGAAAGGATGTGAAGTCATGATGGCCTAACAACGTTTGGGCGGCCTGATGCATTAAATTTTCATCTAAGGGGGCAGGGCACCAAGTGACTTGTTTACGTAATAAGGCAGATTTTATGGGGCGATTAAGAATGATATAACGATAGAAACGCGCAATCGCGCTGTATCGGGCATGAAAATCATCGACAGCGGGTTGCACCCACGTAATGCGCACGTCATCCGGTAATTGACTATTACCGCCTCTGACCCACGCAAGTGCATCACGTTCTGTTGTTACATCAAAATGCACGACTTGTTCTAGCGCATGGACACCGGCATCGGTTCTGCCAGCACATTGCACAGTTACGGGATGATCTGCAATTTGGGTTAAAGCGTGTTCTAGCACTTGTTGCACACTACGGTGATTTGTTTGCCATTGCCAGCCATAAAAACCGCTGCCATCGTATTCGATACCCATGACTAAGCGCGTTTTATTCATGGATGAACACGTTAAAGCTTATAGGTGTGTTGTCAAACAACTCGATTAAGTCTGTATTGAACATGCGGATACAACCATGTGATTGTGGTGTACCATTCATGAGTTGATCGGGTGCGCCATGGATATAAATGTAACGCCAAGTACTATCTACTGAGCCGTAGCGGTTTTTACCAGGTTCAAGCCCCCCTAACCAAAGTATTCTGGATAAGATCCAGTCGCGCTCTGGAAAATGCGCACCAAGCGCTTCACTGTATATTTCACCGGTGGGTCTTCTGCCTTTAAATATGGCATGGATGGGTTGGTCGCCACCGATTTTGGCGCGGATTTTATGCCAGCCTCTGGGTGTGCATTCGCTACCTTTTTGTTCTCCGGCACCGTTCTTTGCAGTCGATATAGGGTATGTCTTAAGGCAAACACCGTCTTTAAAGACAGATAAGACTTGTTTGGCTATGCAAACATCTAAGTAAGTATCTGTCTGAAGTTGGGTGGTGTTATTCAAGAGAGCTAAGGGCTAGTTGTTATCTAGTAAACAAAGCAATCGATTCGACATGCCCTGTTTGCGGAAACATGTCCATGACGCCGGCTTTAATCAATTTATAGCCTAACTCATTCACTAATATGCCTGCATCCCTAGCCAATGTTGATGGATTACATGACACATAGACAATTTGTTCGGGTTGCCATTTTTTAAAGTATTTTAAGACTTCAGAGGCGCCGGCTCTAGAAGGGTCTAACATGATCTTATTATATTTTTGACGGGCCCAAGGTTCATCACTGATGTCTTTGCTTAAGTCTGCGGCATAAAACTCAACATTGGTAATATTGTTATGACGCGCATTTTCTTTAGCGTGATTAACTAAAGGTTGATCGCCTTCAATCCCCACGACTTTGCCTGCGAATTTTGCCATCGGTAGCGTAAAGTTGCCTAAGCCACAGAATAAATCCAATACAGTGTCATTCTCGTTGAGTTGAAGAGTATCTAACACGCGGTTGATCATTTGCTTGTTAATTTCGTAATTAACTTGCGTAAACATAGCGGGTCTAAATTTAAACTCTATGTCTTGATCGGGCAGTGAGTAAGTGGGAATCACTTCGGGCTCACCGGGTAAAGGTACGATGGTGTCGGGCCCTTTTGATTGTAGGCAAATACTCATGTTATGCTCTTTACCAAAGGCGCTGAGTAATTGATGGTCTGCATCTGAGGCAGGTTCTAGCTCACGTAGAGAAAGGACACATTGATCATCACCAATGGCCACTTCGATTTGCGGGATTTTATCTCTTATGGATAAACCGCTGATTAATTCACCGAGCGCTAAGAGTTTGGTACCGACACTGGGGTGCATAACGACACAGCTATCTATTTCTGCGAGATAGGGATGACGACGTTCTCTAAAGCCTACCAGTACACGACCTTTTTTCTCGACATATTTAACACCCATACGCGCTTTACGACGATAACCCCAATGCGCGCCGATCAAAGGCTCCCAAAGCTCAGGTATCTCAACTTTGCCAATGCGTTTAAATTGTTCGTTTAATAGTTCTTGTTTGATTCTGATTTGTGCCGAGGATTCAACATGCTGAAAGCTACAGCCACCACACACACCATAGTGTGCGCATAAGGCATCCACTCGGTCTTCGGCACGGGTGATTAAATTAACCACTTTGCCTTCTGCATAGTCTTTACGAATTTCGGTATAGATAAATTCGACTTCTTCACCGGGTAAGGCTTCATCGATAAAGACGACTTTACCTTCTACATGAGCAACGCCACGTCCATCATGGGCAAGGGATTCAATGATGACTTTGACAGGTGTTTCGGGTAGTTGTTTTTTACGGGGTCTTCGTTTGCTCATGCGTGTTCTTAGTGTTATGCGGGAAATAGGCCGGTTGATAAGTAACGATCACCACGATCGCAAATAATCACCACGATCACGGCGTTTTCAACTGTTTCTGATAATTTAAGTGCGGCTGCGACAGCGCCACCGGATGAAACACCGGCAAATATACCTTCTTGGACCGCTAAGGCGCGCGTGGTGCTTTCTGCTGTGTGTTGATCGATATCAATAATTTTATCAACGCGTTCGGGTTGATATATCTTGGGTAAATATTCTTTGGGCCAACGTCTGATGCCCGGAATTTTGGAATCACCTTCAGGTTGAACGCCAATAATTTGTATCCCCGTATTTTGTTCTTTTAGGTATCGAGAGGTGCCCATGATGGTACCGGTAGTCCCCATAGAACTGACAAAGTGTGTCACTTTGCCTTGCGTATCATGCCAGATCTCGGGACCTGTACTTTCATAATGCGCTAGTGGGTTATCGGCGTTTGCAAATTGATCTAGAATTCTACCTTGGCCTTCTGATTCCATTTTACGTGCTAAATCAATGGCCGCTTCCATACTGCCCGATGCGGGTGTAAGAATGATTTCTGCACCATAGGCTTTCATAGAGGCTTTGCGTTCGTCACTCATGTTATCGGGCATAATTAAGGTCATTTTGTAACCTTTAATGGCCGCTACCATCGCTAATGCGATCCCTGTATTGCCACTGGTGGCTTCGATTAATCGATCACCGGGTTTAATCTCCCCTCGGGCTTCTGCGCGTTTAATCATGCTTAAGGCAGGTAAATCTTTAACGGAGCCCGCTGGATTGTTGCCTTCCATTTTGGCTAAGATGACGTTGCTAGTATTGCCAGGTAGACGTTGTAATCTGACTAATGGCGCATCACGTACAAAGGATTCAATAGTAGGAAAAGTCATTTCAAATATTTAAATAATGCTTGGATGTTGAAATTATCCCATAAAATTAAGATGTAAAATACGCAACAATAATAAATATGATTAATGTTATTCTTTAGTATTGTGTCGATATGACTTTGGTATTCGATGAATTCATTATAGGTTATTATGTAAACAAATTACTTTTTAACTATTGCTATTAGTTTTTACGACATTAATCATGAATACCGAACACATTTCTATAGTCAAAAAATATCTACTCAATCTACAAAATCATATTTGCTCCACACTTGAAAATGAGGAACCAGAAATTCGTTTCGTTGAAGATGTCTGGGATAGAGTCGAGGGAGGTGGCGGTAAAAGCCGTATATTAGTTGATGGAAATGTTTATGAACAAGCGGGTGTTAATTTTTCTCATGTGAGTGGTTTTAATTTACCGGCCTCTGCAACAGCTAAGCGTCCCGAGTTAGCTAATCGAAAATTTCAGGCGATGGGTGTGTCATTAGTCATACACCCAAAAAATCCTTTTGTACCTACTTCACACGCTAACGTTCGTTTTTTAATTGCCGAAAAAGAAGGAGCACCTGCTATTTGGTGGTTTGGTGGTGGCTTTGATTTAACGCCTTTTTATCCTTTTAATGAAGATGTGTTGCATTGGCATCAAACTGCTCAAGCAGCATGTTTACCATTTGGTAGTGATGTATATAGCCAGTACAAGAAGTGGTGTGATGAATACTTTTATTTACCCCATAGAAACGAAACACGTGGTGTAGGTGGTTTATTTTTTGATGATTTAAATGAATGGGGTTTTGAGCAAAGTTTTGCGTTTATGCAAAGCGTTGGTAATCATTACACAAAAGCCTATTTGCCGATTGTGCAAAAAAGAAAAGACACGCCTTATACTGAAAGGGAGCGTGAATTCCAGTTGTATCGTCGTGGGCGTTATGTAGAATTCAATCTTGTTTATGACCGTGGTACTTTATTTGGTTTACAGTCAAATGGAAGAACTGAGTCTATCTTAATGTCTATGCCACCTTTAGCGCGATGGCAATATAATTGGGCACCAGAAACTGGTACGCCTGAAGCAGAACTTTATGAATTATTTTTACAACCTCAGAATTGGTTAAAATTATAATTTTATTGATACCTTCGCCCACTAATTTAAGATGAATTGTAATAAAAGATGTTAGGAATTTTAGACAAAATGTACACCCAATTATTATCGGGTGAAGTGTATTATCAATTACCAGTGGGTAATGAAAAAGTTGATTTAAATCCATTAATCGGTCAATCAATTAAATTCAAATACACAGGCCGAATTATTTGTTTGGAATGTCAAAAACTTACGAAGAAAAGTTTTAATCAAGGATTTTGTTATTCTTGTTTCACTAAATTAGCACAATGCGATATGTGCATTATGAAACCAGAAACCTGCCATTTTGCAGCAGGTACTTGTAGAGACCCCCAATGGGGAGAGGAATTTTGTTTTCAACCACATTATATTTATTTAGCGAATTCCAGTGGCATCAAGGTAGGTATTACCCGCCATACTCAAGTACCTACTCGTTGGATTGATCAAGGTGCTGTTCAAGCTTTACCCATTTTCAAAGTATCTAGCAGGAAACTTTCTGGATTGATTGAAGTTATATTCGCAAAACATATTAGTGATAAAACAAGTTGGCAACAAATGCTAAAAGGAAAGTCAGCTCAAATAGATTTAGTGACAAGGCGAGATGAATTGGTTCAAACATGTCAAAACGCACTTAATGAATTATTACAAGTTTACGATTCTACTGATATTATCTTATTAAATGATGAGTCTGTCCTTGATATTACTTTTCCTGTACTTAAATACCCTCTTAAAGTTAAATCATTAAATCTGGATAAGGATCCCGAGGTTACAGGTATCTTGCAAGGCATTAAAGGCCAATATTTACTCTTGGATATTGGTGTAATTAATATTCGTAAATATACAGGTTATGAAATAGATTTTTCTGTCTAATTTTTGTTACTTTGTAATTTAATGGTCTAAATATTGCCAATACTCGATTAATAATACCGATATAGATTTGCTATAATTATGACTAGACTTAAGTAATAACAACAATCAATCATCAATACATTGCTTTCACACCATATAAAAATTAAATTTATGAATCAGTTTAGAAATGCAATGTTATTTTTAATTTTAATCTTCTAAATATGCGTTCTAGGCGTCCACTATCTAGAGGAAAGAAACAGAATAGTCATTTATTGCGAAATTTGACTACATATAATGTTGTTGTTGGCATTATAGTTTGTATTACTCTCGCTAAATT
>CAJADF010000116.1 GCA_903938485.1 uncultured Methylococcaceae bacterium | reverse complement strand
GGTGCACCGGAGCCGATTCAAGGTGCTTTTTATGCGAGTACTTCCTATTACAAACCAGTGTTTAATTACTTCCGAGAAGAAGAGGAACTAAATCTTACAGACATACTAAGCCCCTTAAATGATGCTGTAGAGAACAACATCCTTAAAGATAATAATCTTGAAGTCATTAAAAACAACCCAGAATTTATCACCAATAAGTCCCCCGAAAGGCCCACGAATAGGCTGTGTACATCCTTGCTGAGCCATGATCGTTTAGCCTTTGTTTTACGTTATGCCTTAGCGTATGTGCACGAAACTGATGGTTTGCAAAAACATGTCATGCGCTATCCACAGCTATTTGCAACTAAGGCTATTGAAAAGAAATTAGATGCGGGTGTTAAAAAGGGCATTATTTGGCATACGCAAGGCAGCGGTAAAACCGCACTTGCTTACTATAATGTTCGGTTCTTACAAGATTATTATCAACGCCAAAACATCATCCCAAAGTTCTACTTCATAGTTGATCGCTTGGATTTGTTAACCCAAGCTCAACGAGAATTTACGGGTCGTGGCTTAATTGTGCATAGCATTAACTCACGGGAAGCTTTTTCTGCTGATATTAAAGCGACTAAGGTGATTCATAACAATACGGGCAAACCTGAAATTACCGTGGTTAATATCCAGAAGTTTCGAGATGACCCTAATGTAGTGCAAACCCTAGATTACGATGTGGCCATTCAGCGCGTCTATTTTCTGGATGAAGTACATCGAAGTTACAATCCTAAAGGTTGCTTCTTAGCCAATTTGGATCAGTCTGATAAAAACGCCATTAAGATTGGTTTAACCGGCACCCCATTATTGGGTGAAGATTACAATTCACGCGTGTTATTTGGCGATTATATTCACAAATATTATTACAAAGCCTCTATTGCTGATGGTTACACCTTGCGTTTAATTCGTGAGGAAATTGCCACCAATTATAAAATTGCACTACAGCAAGCATTACAAGAAGTTGAAGTTGCGCAAGGCGACATTGATAAAAAACAGCTTTATGCGCATCCGCGTTTTGTTGATCCTATGCTTAACTACATTGTTACAGACTTTGAAAAGAGTCGCGGTGCCATGAATGACGCGAGCATCGGTGGTATGGTTATTTGCGATAGCTCAGAGCAAGCAAAAGAAATGTTCACGATCTTTAACACGGTTTATGCCACTAAAGCCGAAGTTAGTGCAACAGTGTCTGAACCTGCTCAACACTATAAAACAGCAACCCAACACGCTAATAAAGTTAAAACCGCCCAATTGATCTTGCATGATATTGGCACAAAACAAGACCGCAAAGATTGGATTGAAGATTTTAAAGCGGGCAAGATCGATTTTCTGTTCGTTTATAACATGCTATTAACGGGCTTTGATGCCAAGCGTTTAAAGAAACTGTATTTAGGTCGGGTGATTCGTAAACACAACTTATTACAAGCTTTGACCCGAGTAAACCGCACTTACAAAAATTTTCGATACGGTTATGTGGTCGATTTTGCTGATATTACGCTAGAGTTTGATGCCACTAATAAAGCTTATTTTGATGAGTTGCAATCTGAGCTAGGAGATGAGTTAGAACATTACTCGCATCTGTTTAAGTCGCAAGATGAAATTAAAGCCGAGATTGAATACATAAAAGATGTGATGTTTCGCTTTGATACCGTAAACGCAGAACATTTTTCGCAACAGATTAATGAAATACAAGACCGTGAATCAGTGCTGGCTATTAAAAAGGCTTTAGCGGATGCTAAAAGTTTGTACAACATTATTCGCTTACAAGGTGATCTGGAGTTTTTAACACATCTGGATTTTCAAAAGCTTAACTTGCTTTATAGAGAAGCCAGCAATCATCTGAATCTGTTGAACCAAATCGAAAATCTAGAAAATGGCACTGACACTACTAATTTACTGAATGTGGCTTTGGAAGATGTCATCTTTAAGTTTGTCAAAATCAGTGAAGAAGAGCTGGTTTTAGCAGATAAGCTAAAAAATACTTTGCGGCAAACGCGTGAAGCATTAGCGAGTAATTTTGATCAACAAGATCCACGCTTTATTACGCTTAAAGAAGAATTAGAGCGCTTATTTAAAAAGAAAAATTTAAGTGAAGTCACGCAAGAAGACATGAACACTAATATTGGCGCTCTCAATAAAATCCATGAGCAAGTTAAAGAGCTAAACCGCCAAAATAACCAGCTAAAACAAAAATATCTAGGTGATACCAAGTACACGCGTATTCATAAGCGTTTGCTAGAGCAGGGCGGTATTTCTGACAATGAACGGCATATTTTTGAAGCATTATCTGGGGTTAAGCAAAGTGCGGATGAGCAAATTTTGAATAATAGTCAATTAATGGATAATGACGGCTACTTTGAACGCATGATAATGCCTTTAGTGATTCGTCAGTTTAAAACTAATCAACACATCCACCTTAATCCAGAAACTTCTAGGACAATAAATCATCTAGTGGTTGCTGAATATTTGAATGAATTTAACACAGGATCTCGTGCGTGGTAGAAATAGAGTTTCAACAAAAAACCAAAGAGTTAATAGATAGTTTAAAAGGTATTTGCGCTAATTACGGTTTAGGCAATGATGGAAATGAGTTCAAAATCATTACTCAGGTG
>CAJADF010000115.1 GCA_903938485.1 uncultured Methylococcaceae bacterium | reverse complement strand
CATCTGAGATGGTATTCCGCCATCCTTTCCCTGGTCCTGGTTTGGGCGTTAGAATTTTAGGTGAAGTTAAAAAGCAATATGCAGATTTATTGCGTCAGGCAGATGCAATATTCATAGAAGAACTCTACCGTAATGATTTATATGATAAGGTCAGTCAAGCATTCGCAGTATTCTTGCCTGTAAAGTCTGTCGGAGTGATGGGCGATGGTCGTCGTTATGATTATGTGATTGCAATTCGTGCCGTGGAGACCATCGATTTTATGACAGCGCGCTGGGCACATTTGCCGTATGAGTTTTTAGATCTTATTTCTCGACGTATTATTAATGAAGTACCGGGTATCTCACGAGTGGCCTATGATATCTCTGGAAAACCACCCGCAACTATTGAGTGGGAGTAACATAGGTAACTCATTAAATGGAAGCAAGTCTTTCAAATGATGAAGCATGGATGCGTTATGCGTTTCGCTTAGCGCAACGTGCTGAGCAGTTAGGTGAAGTCCCAGTTGGGGCGGTTGTTGTTAAAGATAATCGCTGTATTGCCGAGGGTTGGAATAATTCCATAGTGTCTCATGACCCAACGGCTCATGCTGAAGTCGTAGCGCTAAGAGCGGCGGGTATTGTCGTAGAAAATTATAGATTATCCGATACGACGCTCTACGTGACTTTAGAACCTTGTGTGATGTGTATGGGTGCTTTGTCTCATGCCAGGGTAAAGCGTTTAGTGTTCGGCGCCTACGATCCTAAAAGAGGTGCTGTTTGTAATGCTTTAAGTTTAAGCGACGCTAGTTTCTTAAATCATCATATTGGTTGGACAGGAGGGGTTTTAGAAGCCGATTGTTCAGTGCTATTAAAAGATTTTTTCCGAGCAAGGAGATAATACTTTAGATTTTGGTTAGTTCATTGAATTAAATCTCTAATTTAGATTTTTTTTCTTAATATTTTCCAAGATGTTAATGAATAAAAGTTGATTTAATAATTGGATTAAATGTTTATGGAAGTTATGTGCTAATGTTTAGGACTGGTTTTAGTTATAAAAAGCTAAAGCCAGTCCCTTTTCTTTTATCAAGACTCACGTAATTCTTTGTATCGATTTATCAATGCATTCGTTGAGCAATCGTGACTGGTGATGACTTCGTCATTTTTAAGTTCAGGTAAGATTACGCCGGCGAGAACTTTACCTAGTTCCACGCCCATTTGATCAAAGGAATTGATGTTCCAGATTGCACCTTGAACAAAAATCTTATGTTCATAAAAAGCGAGTAAAGCCCCTAGGGTTTTAGGTGTCATTTTCTTAAACAGAAATGAATTAGAAGGTTTATTGCCTTCAAATACTTTTGAAGCGACTAACAAGGTATCCTCTTGTTCTTTAGGCGTTAATTTCTGTTTAACTTCCTCAGCGGTAAGGCCATTCATCAATGCTTCAGGTTGTGCTAAGAAGTTTGATATTAAAATGTCATGATGTTCAGGTAGGTGGTAATGGCTATTAGCCGCCGCTAAAAAATCACAAGGGATAAGCTTAGTGCCTTGATGAATCAACTGAAAGAAAGCGTGTTGCCCGTTAGTGCCTGGTTGTCCCCAAATGATAGGTCCAGTGTTGTAATCAACTTTTTCACCCTCAAGGTTGATGCTCTTCCCATTACTTTCCATATCACCTTGTTGAAAGTAATCAGCAAAATAACGCATCGATTGGTCATAGGGTAGTAGCGCATGTGAGGCTACATTATAAAAATTGTTATACCAAATGCCGAGCAATCCCATGATTACAGGTATGTTCTTTTCGAAGGGTGTTTCATAAAAGTGCATGTCTGCTTCATAAGCACCTTGTAACAATTCTTCAAAATTATCCATGCCTATATAAAGGGCAATAGATAATCCCACGGCAGACCATAAAGAATAACGGCCACCGACCCAATCCCAAAACTCAAACATATTATCGGTATCGATACCAAACGCAGCGACATTTTCTGAATGTGTAGAGATAGCTACAAAGTGTTTAGCGACCGCTTGCTCATCTTGAGCAGACTCTAAAAACCAGCGTCTAGCAGATCTAGCATTCATCATGGTCTCTTGCGTATTAAATACTTTAGAGGCGATGATAAATAATGTGGTTTCCGGGGATACTTGTTTTAAAACTTCAACGATGTTGGTTTGGTCTATATTAGATACGTAATGAACTTTTAAGCTATTTGAACTATAGGGTGTTAGTGCCATAGAAACCATTTTGGGTCCTAAGCCAGAGCCACCAATTCCAATATTAACAACATCCGTAATGGCTTTGCCCGTGTAACCTTTCCACTCGCCCGAACGAACAGCGGCACAAAAGATACGCATTTTTTCTAATACGGCTTTTATGTCAGGTATGACATCTACGCCATCTACGTAGATAGGTTGGTTGTTTTTATTACGTAGTGCTGTATGTAAAACAGCGCGATGTTCAGTGGTGTTAATTTTCTCGCCGGCAAACATTGCATTTGTTTTATCTTTTAGGCCAGTAAAATTTGCAAGTTCAAATAATAAAGATAAAGTGTCTTCTGATATTCTGTTTTTAGAATAATCAAATAAAATTTCATTGAAACTAATGGAGAACTTCTTAAAACGATCAGGGTCTTTCTTGAAGGCATCGCGAACATGATCATTTTGGGTTTGTTGATAATGGTTTTGCAATGCGCTCCATGCTTTTGAAGTAGTCAAAGATGACATGTTTGTTTGAGCTCCGATTAAATTAGTTAGCTTAAGTCTACGAAAAGTAAGGTTGGATAGCAAGAGTACATTCAAGTCATTCGCAAATTGTTTATAAGAAAGTGTATTTAGGGTGATATTCCTATCAATTTCTTTATTTAGATGAGTTGGTGTGCTAGAGTTGGCATTGCTATAGGCGAGCGTAGTGGGAATATAGCTTAAGTTTTAAAGAAATTGAACTTAAATTGAGTGATAAATCAATTATATAATAATAATATATCAATATGGGAAGGTATTATGAATAAAGTACAGCTTATAAGAAAAGGTTGCCTAGGTCTTTTAGGTTTATTATTTTCAGCTTCAATATGGGCGCACGGTGGTGCTGCTGGAACAGACACAGATCAGTGTAAATTTGAATTAGAACCCACTCACTGGATTCATTATACTGCTTATCAACCTAGCGCATATCCAGCTGAAGAGTTTTGTGGTAATTTACCTGGCATTAATACTTTGACACAGTTGGTTTTTGACTATCAAGACATGAAGTATAGAAATATGTTGGTTGAGTTTGAAGTGACTAAAGAGCCGGAAGGTAAACAAGTGTTTTTCTTGCCGAGTGCAAAACATAAGAAAGGTTCTGTTAATTTAGAGCTACCGAACGGAGTTGCAGAGCCAGGTCAATATTTAATTCACATAACTTTGGTGCCAGATCCAACTAACACTGAAGGTCGATCTGCATCAGAAAGATTAGATGTTCACATGGGTTTTAAGGCCGGTGGTGGACCAACTGTTAGTAAAAATAACTTGTTGTTGTATGCTTTCTTCGCGTTTGCAGGTTTATATGTTCTGTATTTATCTAGCGCTGGATTTAAACGCCAAATTGATGGAATTATTGCTAAAATCAAAGCATAAATAAAGATCAGGTCTTACGAAACATTTAATTAAATTAAATGTTTCGTATCATCGATTAATTGGTTGTATAAAGAGGAAGTAAAGATGGTGAAGTTATTATCAGTTTTAGTGCTGATTGCCTTGTTCTCAGCACCTGCAAGTGCTTTAGAGTATGAAGAGCATGACGGAATGCTGATGGATCACGGTGATGGTCATTTAATGGATATGGCCGGTGGTATGATCATGGGTCAAAATACCAGTACCTTACCTGGTGGTTGCGATAAGATTTCAGAAACGCGAGAAATTACCGTGCATGCGGGTCATAAGTATGCAGAGAAGTTTCCTGGTCGTATGTTTGCGTTTGATACTCAAGAATTCAATTTTAAGCCCTGTACTAAATTAACAGTACATTTTGTCAATGAAGACAATATTAGACATCAATGGATGATGCACGGATTACCAAAATATCTCTATCCAAAAGGGATGTTTCATATAGAGGCGTCAGGCCCTTCAAAAATTTCAGGTACGTTGATATTGCCCCCTGGCGATAAAACCTATTTAGTGCATTGCGATATTGCGCAGCACATGGAAAAAGGTATGAAAGCCCAGTTAAAAGTCGGTAAAGGTGATGGTGATTTACCCAGCATCCCAGGTGTTACTGCACTTGTGGTACCTGACGATTATAAAGTGACTTTGGAGCAATTAAATGCAAAGGCGCATGCGGATGCATTATTGCCTGAGCCAGTGGTGGTTGCTCCAGTAGCTGCTGCTAAGCCGGTTACTCCTGCTCCTGTTAAAGAAGATTCTTTAATCTCAGGTGTTACCGTGATTGGTCTGGCTATTGGTTTATTCGCTGCACCCTACTTGGCGCGAAGATATCAAGGTCTCAGTGTTTCAGAAGCTATTACCCATATTTTTGCTGATATTAGAGCGATTATTGAATTGATAGCTAAGCAAGTCTCGGCATTATTGAAGTTAGTGGGTCTAAATAAAGACAAAGTATTGCCAGAGAAATAAGATAGCTAACTAAGTAAAGAAACCTGTGCTCTATGAGTACAGGTTTTTTTTTGAGATAAAATAATGACGGAAATGTTTACCGGTGAATGGGGCTTATTTTTAAGTGCTTTCATCTCATCAACCATAGCACCAGGTGGGTCCGAGGCTGTTTTAGCTTATATGGTGTCGCAAGGTCATTACAGTGTCAATTATTTGTTGGCCTTAGCGGTAATAGGCAATACCTTAGGCGCGATGACGACTTGGTGGTTGGGTAGTTTGGCGGCAAAGAAATATCCTATAGCGAGCTTATTACCCGAAAAGAAACAAAAAGCGCTGCACACGGTTAAAGAAAAAGGCCTGTGGATATTATTTTTTTCGTGGTTACCTGTAGTGGGTGACGCGTTCTGTTTTGCCGGTGGTTGGTTAAAACTGCCTTTAATGCCTGCGTGTTTAATTATTCTGCTGGGTAAATTAAGCCGTTATGCGGTGGTGGTTTGGGCATTTTTATAGTTTTATTGTTTGATCTTTCAAACATTATTTGGATCTGGATTTTTTCTATTTTATTCCCGCTGTTCTTATTTTATAAATCTTAAGAGGTTATTGTGTTACGCCATTTCCCGCTCGTTAATATTGCTTATCCTCATAAAAAACGAGATTACATTATTGCGGCTTTTACCTTCTTTTGCGTGGCAGTGTGTTTAATCTCTGATGCCAATGCCAGTATTGAAAAACAAAATGCCTTGGGCGTGAGTGGTTGGGTATTTTTGATTGGCTTATTGTTAGGCGAAAACAGAGAGGTAAGGATGCAAGTTGTTATTGCCGTTATCTTTGCCACTATCGGTGAACATTTTGCTTCACCTTTTATGGGGGGCTATACTTATCGGTTTGGTAATGTTCCTGCCTATGTGCCACCAGGACATGGCATGGTTTACCTAACAGCGGTTGCTTTAGCGCGTTCAGGTTTATTTTTAAGATACGCTCGAAAAATTACAGTATTTGTCTTAATTGTATGCGGATTATGGTCCTTGTGGGGTGTGAGTGGTATCCCTGAACAAGGAGATTATGTCGGCGCTATGTTATTTTGTGTATTCTTGATTTATTTATTTAAAGGTCGTTCCCCAATGGTTTATTTAGCGGCTTTTTTTATTACTACATGGTTAGAATTGATTGGTACTGCTGTTGGAACTTGGAAATGGGCGTCCATAGATCCAGTATTGCATTTGCCCCAAGGTAATCCTCCGAGTGGTGTTGCTGCATGGTATTGTTTGGTTGATGCTGTCGCGATGGGCGGGGCGCCTGTTGTCTTAGTCGCATTAGGTAAGGCTATAAATTACATTAAGGTTAAGGCTTATAGCTAAGGGTGAGTTCCTAAAATGGCTTTAAGAATATAAGTCTTATATTCAATGGCTTTTCTCGTAGTTGAGTGTGAGTAGGCTACCTTTTAATATGATAAAAGTTTAGTGTTGTATAATATCGCCGTATTTGAATCTATAAATGCACTCTTTTATACGCAATACAGTTTTAATTGCTTCCCAAAAAAGTATATTAGATCATTTGAGACCACAAACAAAATTTAGATTTAAAGCGACGGCCTTAAGTGCAGAAGCCAAAAATGAATTTGTATAATTTTTCAACGCCTGTAGACCTATTTGTACCTTAGAGAATGCGGGGCTGTGTTTATAAGTTATGGCTGTGGTAATAATAGGCTTAACTAAAGCCAGCTAAAATCAGGTCAGCCGTTTTAAGATAAGATATAATCAACTATAAACCTTTAATTGAGAGAAAATGTTATGGAACGTCGTGATTTTATTCGTTTAAGTGCTTTAGGATTGAGTGTTAGCGTGGTAGCGCCAGCAATAGCCGTGGCAGAAGCTGAAAAACACTTAAAAGGTGCGGCTGATATTTACTACACTAAAGACAATCAAGGGCGTTGGAATGGTAAGGCGGCTACTCACTTACCCAATATTGATGTGGAAAAGGTTGGGAATAAAACGATCATAAAGGTAGTGACCGCTCATGAAATGAAAGGTTATGAGCACTACATCGTTAAGCATGTTTTATTAGATCAAAACTATAAGTTTCTGCAAGAACACTTGTTCGATCCTACTAAAGAAAGTGCGGCGATCTCAAGCTTTACCCTAACAGATTATAGTGGCCCTATTTTTGTAGCTAGTTTATGCAATAAACATGATCTGTGGTTGAATGAGGCAGAAGTTTAAGTAAATCTGTAATGTTCACGTTAGATAACGAAAAACTATCAAAATCGTTAATATTTAAATCCGGAAAGATATTGCTCATTGCCATGCCTTATCTGGGAGATGTATTACTGACAACCCCATTGTTTAGTGCGTTAAAAAAAGCTTATCCAGAAACAAAAATAGACGTGTTAGTCTTTGAGAATACTGCAAGTATGCTGGAGGGTAATTCTGATATTAACCGTATTATAAGCATTCCTCGTCGACTTAAACTAAAAGATAACTGGCAGTTAGTAAAAAAAATTTTTAGGCGTTATGATTTAGCAATAGCAATACAAACAGGTGATAGGCCTTTTTTTTATACTTTATTGGCCGCGCCTTTTAGAGTGAGTCCGGTGCCTCCTAAAACCTCAAAAACCGGCTGGAAGCGTTTTTTTGTCCAACGCTGGACGGTGTTTGATAATGAAAATACACACACTGTTTTACAGCATTTGAAGTTACTTGATTTAATTAATGTGCCAAGGTGTTTTGCATTAACTCCCCCTCAAGTTGCAAATAAACTTGAACTTAACGAAAAATTTCCCTTTCTGAAAGAGTCTACACGGTTTGTAGTCTTACACCCTTTTCCGCAGTGGACTTATAAGCAATGGACCATTGGAGCTTGGGTGGCTATTGGTCATTATCTTAATAAACTGGGTTTTAAAATATTAATATCTGGCGGCATTGGTCAAGAAGAATTAAATAATATCAACACTATAGTTGAGCAATTGCCCGCTGATACTATTAATCTAGCAGGGCGAGTTTCTTTGGCGGAGCTCACCCATATTATTTCGCAAGCTAAGTTATTTATCGGGCCAGATACGGGTATCACTCATTTGGCTGCTGCAACCGGTATCCCTGTAATTGCCTTGTTTGGGCCAACAAACCCAGTTAAATGGGCGCCTTGGCCGTTTAATTATCAACAAACAATCAATCCATTTGATAAAATTGGAACGAAAACCGTTAATAATGTCACCCTAATTCAAGGGGTGGCCGAGTGTGTGCCTTGTCATTTAGACGGGTGTGATCGTCATAGAGGTAGTCGTAGTGCCTGCTTAGATAATATCCCTGTAAGTAAAGTTCAAAAATTAATCTTAGAAAATATAAAGTAATTGGCGGCTAATAAAATGAAAGAAAGGTATTTGGAAGTTACTCAAAATATAAGTTTATGGTTGATAGTTTTTGCTTGTTTTAGTGTTAATTTACCTACGTTTTTTGTGAGTGTTTCCACTATATCGCTAGCTGTTTTTTGGCTCCTTTCTCGAGACTTTAAAATAAAATTTTCGCGTATTAAAACTAATCCGGTTGCGATTATGGCGATTTTGTTATTTGTCTTGTATGTTATCGGCGTTTTATATTCTAGCGCTATGTTATCTGATCGAATTAAATATTTATTAAAGTATGAAAAATTAATGCTTATTCCACTCATTATTAGTTTAATGAGTGTGAGTAAAATGCGTGTTTATGCTTTAAATGCTTTTCTTATGAGTAGTATTATTGTTGTGTTTATATCGTATTTAAAATGGTTGGGCTGGATTTCTCACTTCGACCCAACGGGGGAAGGTTTTTTTGTCTTCAATAGTAGAATTACCCATGGTGTGTTAATAGCCTTTGCTGTCTATATGATGTTAAACCGTGCCTTGCAATCAAAGGGTCTTATAAGACTTACTTGGGTTTTTTTGTTGGTTTTAGCTGCCATTGATATCACCTTCTTAGTAAATGGGCGTACCGGCCAAATCATACTAATGGCTTTGATTCCTTGGTTTACCTTTGAAGTGTGGGGTCTAAAATCTGTAAAATATTGGATTGGGTTGGTATTTATGGCAGTCGTATTGCATCAGGCTATGTCTATTAATATTGACTCGCGTTTATTAAATATTCAACAAGAACTTAATTCTCACCAACAAGTTAAAGGTAAACATACTTCTGCAGGGCAAAGAATGGAAATGTATCAAACTACTCTAGCCTTGATAAAGAAACATCCTTTTTTTGGCGGTGGTACGGGTAGTCTTTCAAATGAATATGAAATAGAGGCGAAGCAGAATAATTTTTTTCTTGATAGAGTGGCTAATCCACATAATCAGTTCTTGTTAACTTCTCAAGAATTAGGTTTAGTTGGCTTTTTAGTATTATCTTTTATGTGGCTATCAGCATGGAAATTGTCTAGTGATATAGTAGTTACGCAAGATGGTATTTTATTGCGCGGTTTAATATTAACGATGGTCATAGGGTGTGTTTTTAATTCGCTGTTAATGGATGCTGGTGAAGGTAATTTTTTTTGTTTATTAGCAGGTGTCTTAGCGAGTAGTAATAGAAAGAGTCGTTTGTGATGTTGAGTGTTATTGTCACTACCTATAACTGGTCAAAAGCACTGGCTTTATGTTTATATGGTTTGTTTGATCAAGATGATGTGAATTTTGAAATTATTATTGCCGATGATGGCTCAGATGAGTTCAATGTTTCTCAAATTAACGCTATATTAACGTTGAGTCCAGTTAAAGTTAGTTATGTTTATCACCAGGATGATGGTTTTAGAGCGGCATCTATAAGGAATAAAGCTGTGGCACAGTCTAGTGGTAAGTACTTAATATTTATTGATGGAGATTGTGTTGTTAGACAAGATTTTATTTCAAGGCATCGGAGTCTAGCTGAAAAGGGTTATTTTGTGCCTGGTAATAGGGTCTTGTTAAATAAAGATTTTACCGAGCAAGTTCTAAAAGATAATGTTTTCTTACATCAAAAGAATTTGGCTTATTTTTTTATTAGGCGTTTGCAAAATAAAATTAATAGACTTAGTGGTTTTTTGTACTTACCGCTTGGTAAATTAAGGTTAATAAATCCCCATAAATGGCAGAGAGCCATGACCTGCAATCTAGGCGTTTGGCGAGATGATTTTCTAGCGGTTAATGGATTTGACGAGTTTTTTGAGGGTTGGGGGTATGAGGATTCGGATTTAGTAATTCGTTTAATTCATTATGGTGTAAAACGAAAAGAAGGTCGGTTTGCCGTTCCAGTTTTGCATTTATGGCATCCTCAAAATGATAAAAGTAGCAAGCAAATTAACTACCAAAAGTTGACGGATAGATTAAACGATAAGAATTTTATTGTCGCAGAAAGCGGTGTATCCCAATATATCTAATAATGTTTCATACTAAGGTTTGTTAGACCTTATCTAAATTTATATTTTCATGACTAAAAAAGTAAACTCTTCACCCAGTACAGAAATTTATAAGCGTTTAATTTCTTATGTAAAACCTTACATTGGTTTATTTGTAATCAGTATTGTCGGTTTTTTAATGTATTCGGGTACACAAACATTATTTGCGGCTTTGATTAAGCATATTATTGACACCTTGCAAAGTCAATCTAGGGAGGGTATGTATTATTTGCCGGTGTTATTTTGTGGTTTGATGATTGTGCATGGCATAGGTGCTTTTTTAGGTAATTATTATTTAGCTAAAGTTTCGGTCAATGTGGTTCATGCGTTGCGTTGTGAGATTTTTAATCAATATATTAAATTACCTACAGCATACTTTGATTCAAATAATGGTGGTCATATGATTTCAAGAATCACCAATAATGTCGGTCAAGTCACACAAGCTACAACTGATGCTGTTAGAACGATTGTTCGGGAGGGATTTACAGTCATAGGTCTGCTAATTTATTTGTTTTATTCTAATTGGATGTTGTCGATGGTTTTTGTGGCAATAGCGCCTATTATTGTTGTTTTAGTGAGTTATGTGAGTAAGAGGCTTCGAACAATAAGTAAGCGTATACAAGAGTCTGTTGGCGATATCACGCATATTGCTTCAGAATTAATTAGTGGGCATAGGGTGGTTCGTAGTTATGGTGGTGAAATCTATGAAATAGAGCGTTTTTTGCAATGTAGTTTGTATAATCGTAGACAGTCTTTAAAGTTAGCTACTACCATTTCTATCCATAACCCTATCATGCAATTTGTTATTGCAATTGCATTGTCAGGCTTAATGTATATGGCATTGTTTTTTATGAAACAATCCACTGTCGGTGAGTTTGTGGGATATCTAACCGCAGCCTTTTTGTTGCCTAAGCCAATTAGGCAGTTAAGCGATGCCAATGGAGATATTCAAAAAGGTATTGCTGCGGCCGAATCTTTATTTGAGATTTTGGATGAGCAAACTGAAATAGATCAGGGTACTTTTGAGGTAAAAAGAACTGCTGGTTTATTAGAATTTAAGAATCTAAGCTTTAAATATGATGGTGCAAATGAGCCAGCATTGACTGATATTAATTTTACCGCAGAGCCTGGCCAAACGATTGCTTTGGTGGGCGCATCAGGTGGTGGAAAAAGTACTTTGGTTAATCTGGTGTCACGATTTTATCCTTATCATCAAGGTCAGATCTTGTTAGATGGCGTGGATATTAACAGTTATAAGTTGGCAAATTTAAGAAATCAGATTGCTTTGGTTAATCAACAAGTCACTTTATTCAATGATACTATAGCCAACAATATCGCCTATGGTGCTTTAGCTGGCGCGCCTCGTAAAGATATAGAGATGGCGGCTACTGACGCGTATGCAATGGATTTTATTGCGAAATTAGAGCGGGGTCTAGATACTGAAATTGGCGAAAACGGCGTTAAATTATCCGGTGGTCAAAGACAGCGTTTGGCTTTGGCTAGAGCTTTATTAAAGGATGCTCCGTTATTAATTTTAGACGAAGCCACATCTGCATTAGATACTGAATCAGAAAGATATATTCAGGCAGCGTTACAAAAAGTGATGCTTAACCGAACCACTTTAGTGATTGCGCATCGTTTATCGACTATTGAAAATGCAGATTTGATATTGGTTATCGAGCAAGGACATATTGTCGAAAGAGGCACTCATCAAGCATTGCTAGAAAAAAATGGCGCTTATGCGCGTTTACATTCTATGCAGTTTAAAGATCAAGTTGCAGAATCTAAAGATAAATGAGTGGATGTCAGTTTATAATTTTAGTAGTAAATACTGAGCGTGGATTGAGGAAGTAGAGTGCAAAAATTTATAACTGAGCTTGACGATCATCAAGCGATGACGCAGCGCTTAGCGGCCTGTGCGGATGTAATTGAAACAGCGGCACAGCAGTTGATAGTGACCTTACAGCAAGGTGGTAAGTTGTTTTTATGCGGTAATGGCGGCAGTGCGGCTGATTGCCAGCATATCGCTGCCGAACTCGTTGTGCAATATCAAAAGAATCGTTCGGCTTTGGCCGCTATTGCATTAACTACAGACAGTTCTATTTTAACGGCCCACAGTAATGACTTTGGTTTCGAGACGGTATATTCGCGACAAATTGAAGCCTTAGCGACAGAAAAGGATTGTTTAATCGCTATTTCTACATCGGGTCGAAGCAAAAATATTATCAAAGCGGTTGAAGCCGCTAAATCAAAAGGCATGCTCGTTATTGGATTAACGGGGGCTGAGGGAGGGGAGTTGAGTCAGTTAGTGAATTACTCAATCAATGTACCTTCTCAGGTGACTGCAAGAATTCAAGAAGCCCATATTTTAATTGGTCACTGGTGGTGTGGTGTGATCGAGGAGTCCTTAAGTGTTAAATAAACTGCCGGATTTTAATGCGGCACGCATTATTGTAATTGGCGATGTCATGATTGACCGTTATTGGTCAGGGCAAGCGGCACGGATTTCACCTGAAGCGCCGGTGCCTGTGGTTAAAGTTAAAACGATTGAAGATCGTATTGGTGGCGCAGGTAATGTGGCGTTAAATATTGCTAAGTTAGGTGGCAAAGTTACTTTAATAGGTGTCGTGGGCGATGATGCAGACGGCAAAGTGCTTAAAGATTTGTTAGAAGCGGAAGGCGTCGATTGTGAGTTTGTTGTAGAACCTGCCATCCGTAGTATCTGTAAATTACGCGTTATGGCTCAGCATCAACAGTTGATTCGTATTGATTTTGAAGAAACGCCGATTCAATTTGATCGTGCGACTATAAGAATCGCTTTGGAAAAACATCTTCAGAATCATAATGTGGTGGTGTTTTCGGATTATGGAAAAGGGACTTTAGCTGATGTGTCGAGCTATATCAGTCTGGCTAAACAATCAGGTGCTAAGGTGTTAGTTGACCCTAAGCGCTTGGATTATGAAAGCTACAGCCAAGCGGATCTTATTACCCCTAATTTGTCTGAGTTAAAAGCAGTCGTGGGTGCGAGTGAGACAGAAGAGCAGTTGATCGCTAAAGGCCAAGCGCTATTGGATCAGCATAAAATTGACAACTTACTGTTGACGCGCGGCGAAGCAGGGATGACTTTAATTCAACGCGATCAAGTACATTCATTGCCTGCGCAAGCAAAAGATGTCTTTGATGTGACGGGGGCTGGCGATACAGTGATAGCCGTGATGGCTTTGGGCGTGTCAGTGGATTTGCCATTACAAGAAGCGATGTATTTAGCGAATTTATCAGGCGGTATTGTCGTCGGTAAATTGGGTACTTCAACGGTGTCGCCTCATGAATTAGCGCAAGCAATGCATAGCACTAGAGATACTGTGTATGGTGTGGTTAATGAAGATGACTTGTTAGGATTGTTTGCAAAAGCAAAAGCTCAAAATGAAAAAATCATTATGACCAACGGTTGTTTTGATTTGTTGCACGCAGGACATGTGGCTTATTTACAGCAAGCAAGGGCTCTGGGTGATCGATTGTGTGTTGCTGTTAATTCGGATGCATCGGTAAAAATACTCAAGGGCAACTCAAGACCTATCAATAAGCTGGCAGAACGAATGACTGTATTAGCCGCTTTAGCCTGTGTGGATTGGGTGGTGCCTTTTGAAGAAGAAACGCCCGAGCGGATCTATACAAAACTATTACCAAATGTGCTTGTAAAAGGCGGAGATTACACGGCGGATCAAGTGGTCGGGGGTGAAGCGGTTATTAATGCCGGTGGAGAAGTTAAGATATTGCAGTTTGTTGAAGGTCAATCAACCACTTCTATGATCGATAAAGCAAAGGGAGCATTATGATTATTGTGACAGGCGGTGCTGGATTTATCGGTAGTAATTTGATTAAAGCTTTAAATGAACGAGGTGAGAACAATATATTGTTGGTCGATCATTTAGTGAATGGCCGAAAGATGCTCAATATTGCTGATTTAGATATCGCTGACTATATGGATAAAGCCGAGTTTATTCAGAGAATTGATGAGCCTGGCTTTTGGGATGGCGTAAGGGGGGTATTCCACCAAGGGGCGTGTTCTGCAACCACGGAGTGGGATGGCGAATTTGTGATGAAGAATAATTACGATTATTCAAAACGCATTTTGCATCGTTGCATAGAAAATAATATCGCCTTTATTTATGCGTCCTCTGCTTCTGTGTATGGCAATGGTGATCATGGTTTTAGTGTGGATAGAAGCTGCGAACAACCCATTAACATGTATGCGTATTCAAAGTTCCAATTTGATCAATATGTTCGACGTTTATTACCGACAACCACAAGTCCCATTGTAGGTTTTAGGTATTTTAATGTTTACGGGCCCAGGGAGCAGCATAAAGGATCGATGAGTAGCACGGCATTTCATTTTAATAACCAAGTGAAAGAAAATAAAGTTGCACGCTTATTTGAAGGGTGTGATGGTATGGCAAATGGCGAGCAAAGACGTGACTTTGTCTATGTAGGTGATGTAGTGGATGTCAACTTATGGTTTTTTGATCATCCAGAACACCGTGGAATCTTTAATGTGGGCACTGGAACAGCAGAGCCTTTTAATGCGATAGCTGAAGCAGTGATTGCTTGGCATAAAGAAGGGTCAATTGAGTACATTCAATTTCCTGAGCATTTAAAAGGCGCTTATCAAAGTTATACCCAGGCAGATATTTCAGGATTGCGGTCAGTGGGTTATGCAAAGGATTTTTTGACAGTTAAACAAGGTGTTGCAAAGTATTTAGACTGGTTGAATTGATTAGTAAGATCAATGCTTGTTTATTGTTAGTAGATGATTGACAAAGCATAAAAATTAGCTATAATGATCGGCTTCCTTGGTGATTTTGCTTAGATTAGCTGGGTGAGGAGGGATAAGGAAGTGTTGGCAGGATGTTGACAAACGAGATTGGCTCTGTATAATAGTCGAGCTCAACGGGGCTTCGGTTCCACGCTCTTTAAAAATCTGATCAAAATAATTTGTGTGGGTGCTTGTGGCGATTGTTAATTATGTTAACAAAAT
>CAJADF010000114.1 GCA_903938485.1 uncultured Methylococcaceae bacterium | reverse complement strand
TGGTATTCAATTTTGAGTTTAATCAATCTTAGAATTCATTAACTCACATGATCTAGGGGGGGCACAGAAAAACTTTTCTAAATAATCACTTTTACTCTAAAAGTGTATGGCTAACCAGATCGTTATAACATCAGGTCGTGTTCAAATAACATACTTTAACTTTATTTATACGGGGGCAATTATTTTGATTCCTTTCCATTTAGTATATTGGTAGCTTTTTTAAACACAATATTCTCTTAATACCTTGTCTGTTTTATAAAGGTATAATTGCAGTGTTTTCTAATCTTAATTTAATTAATAATGTCAGAAATAAAATCAGAAATGCAAAGACGTAGAACCTTTGCAATCATTTCTCATCCCGATGCGGGTAAAACTACGATTACTGAAAAATTATTGTTATTCGGTGGTGCTATTCAATTAGCGGGTTCGGTAAAAGGGAGAAAAGCTGCTCGACATGCTACATCAGATTGGATGGAAATGGAAAAAGAACGTGGTATATCTGTAACCACCTCTGTAATGCAGTTTGAACATAGAGATTGTATTATTAACTTGCTCGATACTCCTGGTCATGAAGACTTTTCTGAGGATACATATCGTACTTTAACTGCTGTTGATTCAGCCCTTATGGTTATCGATGTTGCTAAGGGTGTTGAAGCAAGAACTATTAATTTGATGGAAGTTTGTAGATTACGAACTACCCCTATTTTAACGTTCATTAACAAACTTGATAGAGAAGGTCGTGAACCTATAGAGTTAATGGATGAGGTTGAAAATGTTCTCAATATCAATTGTGCCCCAATGACTTGGCCAATTGGTATGGGCAAACGTTTTAAGGGTGTTTATCATTTGTATAAAGATGAGGTGCTTTTATTTAGTGCGCAACATGGTGGAAAAATTGTCGAAGCTGAAGTTATAAAAGGTCTTGATAATCCTAAACTAGATGAAATACTTAAAGAACAAGCTGCAGAACTCCGTGATGAAATTGATTTAGTTAAGGGCGCTAGCCATGAGTTTGATTTAAATGATTATTTAGCTGGTAATTTAACACCTGTTTTCTTTGGATCTGCTATTAATAATTTTGGTATTATTGAATTATTAGATGCTTTTGCTGAATATGCCCCGTCACCCAGATCAAGACAAGCTGAACAAAGATTGGTTGCGCCTGAAGAAGAAAAATTTACTGGTTTTGTATTTAAAGTTCAGGCCAATATGGATCCGTCTCATCGTGATAGAGTTGCCTTTCTAAGGGTTTGTTCTGGTAAGTTTGATAAAGGCATGAAAGTGCAACATGTCAGATTAGGTAAAAATATCCAGGTTAGTAACGCTATTACTTTCCAAGCTGATAGTCGTAAGAGCGTTGAAGAAGCTTATCCAGGTGATATTATTGGTTTACATAATCATGGTACTATCCAAGTCGGTGATACTTTTACTCAAGGAGAAACTCTTAAATTTGGCGGTATTCCTTACTTCGCCCCTGAGTTATTTCGTCGAGTAATATTAAAAGATCCTCTGCGGGCTAAAGCTTTACAAAAAGGTTTGATTCAATTGACAGAAGAAGGCGCTACTCAATTATTTAGGCCATTAAAGAATAATGATCTGATATTAGGTGCTGTTGGTATACTTCAGTTTGATGTGACAGCCTTCCGTTTAAAAGGTGAATATAATGTTGAGTGTGTTTATGATGTTGCGCCAATTTCAACAGTGAGATGGGTGAGTTCTGATAATCCCACTAAACTTGAAGATTTCAAAAAGAAAGTATTTGAAAACCTTGCTGAAGACGGTGGTGGGTATCTTGTGTATTTAGCTAATAGTAGAGTTAATTTACAATTAACTGAGGAACGTTGGCCAGATATTCGTTTTAATGCCACAAGAGAGTTATAATTTACATTAATATTTTGCGGCAAGAACTGTTTTATACATTGTATTGACCACCTTATCACCCTTTATTCTTGTCTAAGGTAAACAGGAATATTTTTCATATTGTTTAAGAGGCAAGGCGTGATAGAGAAAACATGGCTAAGTACAAGAAGTGCCGCAAAATTATTAAACGTTTCGTTACGTACAGTGCAAAATTGGGTAGATACCGGAAAGATTGAGGCTTCTGTTACTGTCGGAGGTCATAGGCGTATTACTCGTAAAGAGCTTATTAAACATTTGGCATTAATTAATCCAATTACTAATAGCTTCTCATCCATTCCCTTCCGCAATGATATAAAAAATCAAGTATTAAAAGTTTTATTTGTAGAAGACGACTACGCTGTTTTACGATTGTGTGAGATGAAGTTTTCTGAGTTTAGCGTGCCGCATGACTTATTTTTAGCAAATAATGCATATCAAGGTATGTTAATGGTTGGTAAATTCCAACCTGATGTGATATTCACGGATTTAAATATGCCTGATATTGATGGTATACAAATGATTAGTGAAATATTAAATGCGCCTGGAATGAAAAACACAAAAATTGTAGTTGTAACTGGGATGAATTCTAGTGAAATTGAAATCATGGGTGTTATACCAGAGGGTGTAGTTGTATTACCTAAACCCATACCATTTAAAACTATCGAAACTATCCTATCGCAGCAATCTAGCCAGGTTGTTGCGATAGGGGGTTAACGATAATTATTTATTTTCTAGCGCCTTTAGAACCGCCTGCATAGTTGTATTAGCATCACCAAACAACATGCGAGTGTTTTCTAAGACAAATAATGGATTACCCACACCGGCATAACCCGATGCCATACTGCGTTTTAACACGATAGTTGTTTTACCCTTCCAGCATTCAAGAACGGGCATACCCGCAATTGGACTATTTGGGTCATTTAAAGCGGATGGATTCACAATATCATTAGCGCCGATGACGATTGAGACATCCACACTATCAAAATCATCATTAATTTCATCCATCTCATACACGATATCATAAGGTACTTTAGCTTCCGCTAACAATACGTTCATGTGGCCAGGCATACGACCTGCTACAGGATGAATACCAAAGCCCACTTTTTTGCCTTTAGCTCTTAAGAGTTTAGTGATTTCATAAACAGTGTGTTGAGCCTGTGCTACAGCCATACCATAACCAGGAATAATCATAATATTCTTAGCCGCTTTCAAAAGCTCAGCCGTTTCTTCAGCATCAATCGGTTGCACTTCACCCTCAATCGCAGCTGATTCACCTCCAGACGTTGTGCCAAAGCCACCTGCTATAACGCTTAAGAAATGTCGATTCATGGCTTTACACATAATGTAACTTAGAATCGCACCACTACTACCTACCAAAGCTCCTGTAACAATTAACAAGTCGTTGCTTAGCATAAAGCCGGTGGCTGCAGCAGCCCAGCCAGAATAACTATTAAGCATTGAGATAACAACTGGCATATCAGCACCACCAATAGCCATTACCATATGAATACCAAATACTAAGGCAATGCCAGTCATAATGGCTAATGGGATAAGAGCGTCTCCACCTATTTCGGTTTGATGTAAAAACTCATAACCTAACACAACAGAAGCAATTAACAACACTAGATTTAACCAGTGACGACCCGGTAGTAATAAGGGTTTACCATTAATTTTTTCACTGAGTTTACCAAAAGCAATCACCGAACCAGAAAAGGTAACGGCACCGATTAAGATTCCCACATAAATTTCAATTTCATGAATTGTCTTTTCAACACCTTCCAAAGAAATTGATTGGTCCATAAAGTTTGCATAACCCACTAATACAGCAGCCAATCCTACCATGCTGTGCATAATAGCGACTAGTTCTGGCATTTGTGTCATTTCAACTTTATAAGCTGCTCTGGCACCAATAAGCCCGCCAACGATTAAAGCACCTATTAAAACGCCAAATGCTGTAACTGAACCGCTTAATGTGGTGGCAATAATGGCAATTGCCATGCCTAACATGCCGTAATAATTACCTTTACGAGCAGTTTCTTGATTACTTAAACCGCTTAAACTAAGAATAAACAGAATGGCGGAAACGATGTAAGACACCGTAACTAAACTATGTGACATGATGAGCTCCTGTTATTTTCTAAACATTTCTAACATACGACGCGTGACAAAAAATCCACCGAAAATATTAATAGCCGCTAAAAATATAGCTGCTCCTGCTAAGATCGTGACAGTGGGGTTGGCAGTGGAAATTTGTACAATAGCTCCAATAACAATAATGCTACTGATGGCATTGGTTACACTCATTAATGGGGTGTGTAATGAATGTGAAACATTCCAAATGACTTGATAGCCCACAAAACAAGCTAATACAAACACCGTAAAATGCGTCATAAAAGACTCAGGTGCAACGGCTCCAATACCAAATAAAGCTAATCCCGCTATCGTAATAGGCAGTAGTTGTTTAACCCAATTAGGTATAAAAGATTTTTTAGGTTCAGCTTCAGTAGGCCCCGTATTGGTTTCTGCAACACTCGCTGTAGGCGCTGCTGATAATTTTGGAGCTGGGGGTGGCCAAGTAATTTTGCCTTCTTTGATAACAGTCGTCCCACGAATAACTTCATCTTCCATATTCACATTGATGATGCCATTTTTATCAGGACATAATTCAGTCAATAAATGTCGTAAGTTAGTTGCGTATAGTTGACTCGATTGATTCGCCAGACGGCTGGGTAAATTTGTATAACCAATTAATGTGACACCATTTTTAACGACCACTTGATCTCTTTCAGTAAGATCACAATTTCCACCTTGTTCTGCGGCTAAATCCACAATCACACTGCCAGGCTTCATGGATTCAACCATTGCCGTAGTGATTAACTTAGGTGCGGGTTTGCCTGGGATTAAAGCGGTGGTAACGATAATATCAACTTCTTTGGCTTGCTCAGCAAATAAAGCCATTTCAGCTTCAATAAACTCTTTAGACATAGTTTTAGCATACCCACCTGTGCCACCGCCTTCTTCTTTAAAATCGAGCATTAAAAACTCAGCATCCATACTTTCAATTTGCTCTTTTACTTCTGGTCGAGTGTCAAATGATCTAACAATGGCGCCCATGCCTTTTGCGGTACCAATCGCCGCTAAACCAGCAACACCTGCACCAATAACAAGAACTTTTGCTGGCGGTATTTTACCAGCAGCTGTAATTTGGCCCGTAAAGAAACGCCCAAAGTGTTGAGCAGCTTCAACAATTGCACGATAACCGGCAATATTGGCCATGGAGCTTAATGCATCTAATTTTTGTGCTCTAGACATCCTCGGCACACTATCCATCGCCAGTACCGTATGATTATTAGCCGCTAAATCTTGCATTAAGCCTTCATTTTGAGCGGGCCAAATAAAACTAATTAAGCAACTGCCAGGAGCAAGTAGTTGTGTTTCAAAAAGATTTAAACTTTGGTTAAATTCAGGGGCACGAACTTTTAATATAATGTCAGATTGTTGCCATAAAGCCTGAGTGTCATAAACAATTTCAACGCCAGCATTTTGATAGGCTTCATCAGAGATATCAGCATTAATACCTGCGCCTGTTTCAATACTGACAGAAAATCCTAGTTTAATTATTTGTGCTGCTGCTTCGGGGGTTGTTGCTACGCGTTTTTCACCAAGGTGAATTTCTTTCGGTATACCAATCTTCATACAGTCTCCTGTGGGTGTGATTTAGGGCATAATAGATCGTAAGAATAAAAACATCTCACGCTATGAGCATAGGTGATTAGGTCGTTAGTTTCAATAAAAATATAGATTGATTGAAACACTTTTTATAAGATTCCAATATTACACAGACAATGTTATCAAAAGATTTTATTGAAACAGCCGAAGGTTTAATGTTTGCCGTCGTGTTGTCAGGGTACGAACAAGGTAAGAGCTTGTGTTTTCTGCGTTATATTAAAGAAGATGCTCGTTGGTTAAAAGTTGATACAGATCAAGCCAATAATCTATTAAAACAACAGTATCCTGATTATTTATATTACTCAGCAGTACTAGATGCTCATATTCATGCAGTCGATATAAATAGTATAACTAAGCATCATCAACCGAGAGGCCGCTTACAAACTTTATTGCAAACGGAATCCTTAGATGCCATAGAAACAGATTTGGTTTATTTGGCAAATCTGCTTAAAGAGCATCATGTCGATCTAAAGCATGTGGGTGTAACGGGTTCAGTCTTAATAGGCGCCCAACAAAATAGTTCTGATCTTGATTTAGTTTTTTATGATCGCGCTACTTTTCAGCATTGTCGGAACCTATTGCGCCAATTAATCACAGAAAATACCTTGCAACACTTAGATGAACAGGCTTGGCAAGACTCTTATGATCGAAGATCTTGCGATTTAAATTATGCTGAATACGTATGGCATGAGCGCAGAAAATATAATAAAGCCTTGGTAAAAGGCCGTAAGTTTGATTTAAGTTTTATCATTGAATCTCAGGAACCAGGCGCCAACACCTATCAAAAATGTGGACGTATCACTTTGCAAGCAATAGTCGTCGATGATACTTACGCCTTTGATTATCCAGCTGAATTTAAACTTGATCACGAGGAGATAACTCATGTGGTTTGCTTTACTGCCACCTATACGGGTCAAGCTATAAAAGGCGAGCTTATCGAAATTGCCGGGCAGGTTGAGCAAGCATCTGACGGTTTAAAACGTATCGTTGTAGGATCCTCCCGTGAGGCGCTGGGTGAATATATTAAGGTGATTCATGCATAGATTCTCTGAGATATCTGCGGTTATATTTGATATGGATGGTCTGGTCTTAGATACGGAAACCACCTATTTCCAGGCATGGCAAAAAGCTTCAATAATCATGGGTTATGATCTGTCATATGATTTTTTTAAGTCTTTATCTGGGATGCATTATCAAAATATACAAGCGAAATTACTTGAGGCGTGCGGAGCTGATTTTGATTTAAATGCCTTCCATTCTATAGGGGGAGCTATATGGCGAGATAAAATTTATGAAGTCGGTATTCAACTTAAACGGGGTGTCATTGAGTTACTTGATTACCTAATTGAGCATGATATACCTTATGGCTTAGCCACCAATAGTTTGCGAGTTAACGCGTTAGAGTGTTTAAAATTAGGCGGGTTAAGTGAACATTTCTCAATTATCGTAACGCGTGATGATGTTGTAAAAGGTAAGCCAGATCCTGAGATGTTTTTAAAGGTATCTGACGTATTGAATATTTCTATTGATCGATGCTTAGTACTAGAGGATTCAGTAACTGGAATTGAAGCAGCTAGTTTATCTGGAGCGTTATCCGTTTATATTCCTTCAAGCGAACACATTGATCCTATCGCTGTTCATAAGTGTGATTTTCTGTTTAAGGATTTATTAGATGTGATTAGCGCTTTAAATTATAGAGTCTAGACGTTTATTAATCTTTTTATGGGCTACAAATCTTGAACCCCCGACCATTTTGACCACCTTTAGAAGACTAAATCCTGTATAATTTCAGTAATTTTGCACTCTTCTCATTCAATCGATTTGATGGCTTATCCTTCTAAAGTTTCTGTTATCGCACCAGCTAGATTGCATATGGGATTTATTGATTTAAGTGGATCATTAGATCGCCATTTTGGAAGTATCGGTGTGGCTTTAAATGAACATGTCACTAAACTAACAGTTACCCCTGCAATTCAACGCTCCATACAGGGTCCCTCTGCAAATCGAGCCGATAAATGTTTGTCATTGATGTGTCAGGTATTACAAGTATCTGATAATTTACATATCAATATAAAATCAGCAATACCAGAGCACGTGGGTTTGGGTTCAGGTACTCAAATGTCGCTTGCCATTGGTATGGCTCTTAATGAAATTTATCAACTACACTTATCTATTCGTGATATAGCCGCCTTAATGGATAGGGGCTTGCGGTCTGGTATTGGTATCGGTATTTTTGAGCGAGGGGGTTTGGTAGTTGATGGTGGGCGAGGTGAAAAAACCATTACGCCACCTGTGCTTGTGCATCTTGATATTCCTCAAAATTGGCGTTTTATTTTAGTTTTTGATTCCCGTGGTCAAGGTCTGCATGGAAAACAAGAATTAGATGCCTTTAAGAGATTACCGGTATTTCCCCAAAAAGAAGCGCAAAGATTAGCTTATCTATTATTAATGCAAGCTTTGCCTGCTGTTGCAGAAAATGATCTTATCAAGTTCGGAGCTGTTATTACAGAATTGCAACAAGCAGTTGGACATCATTTTGCTATTGCGCAGGGCGGTGCATTTACTAGCCCAGAAGTCGCTGTTGCTATGCAATGGTTAGAGCAAAATGGCGCTGTCGCCATTGGGCAAACGTCTTGGGGTCCAACTGGTTTTTGTATTGTTGATGGAGTAAGTGTGGCGGACTCATTAATGATCGCCGCGAAAAATCATTTTTCACCTATAGATAATTTAAATTTTGTTGTCGTTAGTGCTCGCAATAGTGGCGGGGACGTGTTTGTTGATTAAGGTTTAATAATGCATAAACACGAAGATATTCAAGTTTATTTGGATGACGTTATCGAGTTATTGGAACGGCATAAACTGGTAGAAGATTTAATGCAGCGTCAACGCATGCCTAGACATGAACTTGTCGAAAACTTGGTCCACAAGCAAAATAAAGTAGAGTTTCAACGTTTATTAGATCAATTAAGCTCCCCAATAATCGCATCTATATTGGAGACTTTATCTAAAGAAGATCGGCAAATTATTTGGCGATTAATTCGAGATGATAGAAAAGAAGAAGTCCGCCTTGAAATCTCAGACATCATTCGAACTGAATTTGTGATAGAAATCAAACCCAGAAATCGTAGCATGAGTATTCGGGTTTTTGATTTATATGAAGGCCGTTTAAGACAAATTCCTATAGAAACCAAAGAAGAATTGGCAACGGCAAACCCCATTTGGATTGATTTGGTTATGCCCGAAGATGAGCAAATTGCGTGGGCGAGGGATGTTTTTGATGTTAATTTACCTAATCCTAAAGAGTTAACTGACCTAGAATCGAGTGCGCGTTTTTATATTGAAGATAACGGTGAGGTACATTTACATTCTGATTTCTTACTTGATCGCAAAGATGAATCAAGAAACGTGGCTGTGGCCTTTATTTTAAACCAGAATACTTTGTTCTCAGTTCGAAATAAGGAACTCCCCGTATTTCGCTTGCAACGGTTAAGAGCTAGAACAGAGTTCGGTGTTGTTTCAGAAGCAAAAGATGTCTTACTTGACTTATACGCGGCTGAAGTTGAATATTCGGCAAATGCTTTAGAAGCAGTATATACAGAATTGGAAGCCGTTGGTCGGCAAGTATTTCGATCTCAAATGACTGATGATGAAGCCGCTAATATATTGGCCGCTATAGCAGAAGAGGAAGATCTAAATGGGCGAATTCGGCGTAATGTTTTAGATACGCGTCGGGCCTTATCTTTTTTAATGCGTGCACGTTTGCTCTCAGATGCTCAGCATAATGAAGTCCGAGAAATTCTAAGAGATATTGACTCTCTAGATGGACATACTGCTTTTTTATTTAATAAAATCAATTTTCAAATGGATGCTACGGTTGGTTTTATTAATGTTAATCAGAATAAAGATATCAAAAGACTCACTATTATTAGCGTAGTTTTTATGCCACTTAATGTTTTAGCCGGTATTGGTGGTATGTCCGAGTTTACTATGATGACAGAAGGCATCCCTTGGCAAATTGCCTATGGCACTTTTGCTGTTGGTTTGGTACTAATAGGTTGGATTACTTTTGCGGGCTTACGTTTTTTTGAAAACCGAAAGATTAGAAAAGCTAATTTTAATAACGCATAAAATTAGTTAATTACACTTTTTATGTCTAAACCTGAATATATTCTAATTATTGCTAATTCAGGACGGATGTTGGCGAAGGCAGCGGCTGATGAGGGATTTAAACCTTTAGTTATCGACTTATTTGCTGATTTAGATACCCAGAAATACGCAGTCGATTTTTTAAGAGTAAATTCGTTAGCCTTGAGTGATTTAGCGGTTGCTACACAAGCATTAAATGCTAAATATAGGGTTAAATTTGCAATTTATGGGGCTGGTTTTGAAAATTATTCAGAAAGCTTAGTTTATTTAGAAGAATCATTTTGTGTATACGGAAACTCAGTCGCGAGTTTTCTAAATACACAAGATAAGCCTTTATTTTTTAATGCACTGAAGCACTTAGATATACCTTATCCTGAGGTTTGTTTTACTCATCCACCTTTAACTAAAAAGGGCTGGTTAGTTAAGCCATTGCAAGGGCAGGGTGGCTTGGGCATAAAGCACTACTATGATAATCATGTTTACGAAGATGTTTATTGGCAAAAACTAATTTCGGGTATGCCTTGTTCAGTATTATTTTTAGCAAATGCCGTTAATGTGCAACTCGTCGGTTTTAATAGACAATGGGTAGAAGAAGGAAATGGCTTAGAAGGTTTTATATTCTCCGGAGTGATCAATAAAACAGAGTTAGTAGATAAGCATAAAGAATCAATTGTCAAATGGTTAGAAAAATTAGTGTCATTTTTTAAGTTAAAAGGCTTAAATACCTTAGATTTTATAGTGGCAGATGATCAACAACTGTATGTTTTAGAAATTAATCCTAGACCCTCTGCTAGTATGCAATTGTATGACGCTGATTTACTCACCCGGCATATTAATAGTTGTCGTGGAGAATTAAGCGACTTAACAACGCAACAGCATTACACGGCTTATCAAATTGTGTACGCGCCATATGATTTAAACATACCCGAAGCGTTTAATTGGCCAGAAGAATGTGTGGATTTGTCCAATGTTGGCGTTACTTGTCGCAAAGGACAGCCCATTTGCAGTATCATTGCGCACCATGAACAGGCGGATCTCTTAATGGATACGCTAAAGATTAAACAATATAACTTATTAAAAGGTCTCAACTCCTATGGAATACCAAGCAAGTGTTAATAAATTGACTCAGCCTTTAGTGCAACATTTGATTGATAATGCTGATAAATTACGTTTAGGCGTACAAGTGTTAGAAAATGGATGTACGGTTATTGATGCCGGTATCAATGTGCCTGGTGGTCTTGAAGCGGGTCGAATTATTGCTGAGATCTGTTTAGGCGGTATGGGAACAGTGTCTATCAGTCATAGTGCTTATACTCAAAACTGGCCTTTGTCGGTTAATGTGCACACAGGTAACCCCGTATTGGGTTGTTTAGGCAGTCAATATGCGGGTTGGAGCTTATCTCATGAAAAGTATTATGCTTTAGGTTCTGGCCCCGCTAGAGCGATGGCAAAAAAACTTAAAGACGGACAAGAAGAGCCTGTAGAAGAATTATATAAAGAGTTAGCGTATGCGGATAAATTTGAGACGACTGCGTTAGTGATTGAGAATGATGCAATTCCACCGTTAGCCATTATTGAAAAAGTAGCGGCAGCTTGCCAATTAGACCCCTCAAAATTAACGATTATTGTCACGCCGACCTCTAGTTTAGCGGGTGGCGTGCAAGTGGTGGCTAGAGTCTTAGAAGTAGCGATGCATAAAGCGCATGCTTTGCATTTTCCATTAGAGAATATTGTTGATGGTAGCGGTAGCGCACCTATTTGTCCTCCACACCCCAACTTTGTGAAAGCGATGGGTCGTACAAATGATGCGATTTTATTTGCCGGCCAAGTGCATTTGTTTGTAAAAGGTAGCGATTCAGACGCAGAGAAATTGGCTAAAGAATTACCTAGCTCAACCTCTAAAGATTATGGCAAACCGTTTGCTGAAATTTTTAAACAATATGAATACGACTTCTTTAAGATTGACGCTATGTTGTTCAGCCCCGCTAGTGTGATTGTAACGGCTGTGGAGTCTGGTAAAAGTTTTAGAGCCGGTCAATTAGACAATGCTTTATTAGATCAATCATTTGGACTATAAGCCCAAATAATGCTTTTTTACGCGATTAAGGTATTGGTTTCTGCGCTATTAATCGTCTTAATTTCAGAACTGGCTAAGCGCCATAGCCTTTTTGCGGCCCTTATTGCTTCATTGCCATTAACGACCTTAATGGCAATGTTGTGGATGCGGCTTGATGGTTCATCTGTCTCGGATATCGCCCGTTTATGCAACGCTGTGTTTTGGTTGGTGTTACCTTCTTTGGTGTTTTTCTTGATTTTTCCTCTAATGATTAAACAAGGCTTAGCTTTTTGGTTAAGTCTTGGCATTTCTGTTACAGCAACTGCGGTTGCTTATTTTTTAATGCTGCCTTTACTTCGTCGCTGGGATATTCAGTTTTAAGATGGGTCGAATTGCAATTTTTACAGATGATCCTGGTTGGCACGGCAGACAATTAAGAACCGCTTTTGCTAATCACGGCTACGAAAGTGACTTTGTATCCTTAACCGAGTGTCGGTTTGCTATTAAAGCAGGAAGAAATCCAATAGTTATACCTGGCTTTGAGCATGATTTGCCTGATGCGGCCTTTGTGCGCGGCGTGCCAGGAGGCTCTTTAGAAGAAGTGGTGTTGTACTTAGACTTTCTGCATGCTTTAAAGTTAATGAAAGTGCCTGTGTATAACGACGGTCATGCGGTTGAGCGCAGTGTTGATAAAGGTATGACTAGCTTTTTATTACAAAATGCAGGCTTACCTACGCCCTTAACCTGGGTATTAAGAGATAGAGACGAAGCCTTAAGTATTGCCGAAACAGAACTACATGCTGGGCATTTATTAATCAGTAAACCCTTGTTTGGCTCACAAGGCGCTGGCATAAGACGCATTGAGAAAATGACCGATTTAATGTGGTTAACCAGCAGTCGTGGGGTGTATTATTTACAGCGCTTTGTGCATTGCTCGGGTGAGGGGTTTTCTGATATTCGGGTTTTTGTTATTAATGGCATGGCGGTTGCGGCTATGCGTAGACGCGGTAAATCTTGGTTAAATAATGTTGCGCGTGGCGCCAGTTGCGAGTTGATAGAAATAGATAATGACATGGCTGAATTGGCTATAAAAGCCACAGCTACTTTGGCTATGGATTATGCAGGCGTTGATATTATTAAAGATCAGGACGGGCGTTATACCGTGATTGAAGTGAATAGCATTCCGGCTTGGAAAGGTTTAGAAAGTGTTTGTGATATAAACATCGCACAGCTTTTAGCGGATGACTTAATTAAACGGCATCTACAAGCATGAACATTTCAGTAGATAAAATCAGCGCCTTATATCAACAAGCCTGCGAAGTAGAGCTACAAGCGTTTAAACCGGGTAATGTCAGTGTTTATGCTGATGGTCATGATATGACGGTAGAAGACTTTAGAATCAGTGCTAAAGTCAGTGCTGTTGCCTTATGTAACCCGGATTACACCTTAGGTGAAAAAATATATTACGCCGTTAAAGCCACGCGGGAAGCAGTGGGGTGTAATACTAATTTAGGTATTTTGTTGTTATGTGCGCCATTAATTCAAGCGGTAGCCATAAAAACGCCAGAAACAACTTTGCAACAAGCCTTAGCTCAGGTTTTGGATAACACCACCCTAAATGATGCCGACTGGGTATTTAAAGCCATTAGTTTAGCGTCTCCGGGTGGCTTAGGTAGCGCAGAGCAAGCGGATGTTTCTGAAATGCCTACTATTAATTTAACCGAAGCAATGCGTTTAGCGAGTTTAAGAGACAGAATAGCCTTGCAATTTGTATCAAATTATCAAGATATTTTTGATTTTGCTCTGCCAATCTATTACAATGCTCACAAGAAATGGTGCAAACAGGATTGGTCTGCATTAGCAGTTTATGTAAGTTTATTGTGCCGCTTCCCAGATAGCCATATAGAAAGAAAATATGGTCGTCAGCATAATAGGTTGATAGCGAATAAGATGGCTCAATTATCAGATGAGTTATCTAAGGTAGAAAGGCCTGAACTCACATTAACGTTGCTACATTCCATAGATAAGGAATTTAAATCTAAGGGTTTGAATCCAGGTACGATGGCAGATTTAACCGTTGCAACCGTATTTACCGTATTTTTAGAAGATACTATTAAACATAGCTCTTCTTAAAAAATCTTCCGACATAATGTTGGTAGCACATAAAAGCTCGAAATTAACTCGATTTTTTTCTTTTTTTTAACAGGAATTTTATAACATGGCAAAAATTACTAACATGCGCGTAGGCGAATCTTTAGTAGGCGAAGGCAACGAAATCGCTCACATCGATTTAATCATTGGCCCACGTGGTTCAGCTGCTGAAACTGCATTCGCAACAGCTTTAACTAACAACAAAGACGGCTTCTCTACTTTATTAGCAGTTGTTGCTCCTAACTTATTAGTTAAACCAGCTACAATCTTATTCAACAAAGTAACTATCAAAGGTGCAAAACAAGCTGTTCAAATGTTTGGCCCAGCACAACGTGCAGTTGCTATGGCTGTTGCTGATTCAGTTGAAGACGGCACTATCCCAGCTGACGAAGCTGATGATTTATTCATCTCTGTTGGTGTATTCATTCACTGGCAAGCTGAAGACGATGCATTAATCGAAAAATTCAACTACCAAGCAACAAGAGAAGCTATCCAACGCGCTGTAGCGGGTACTCCAACTGCTGCTGAAGTTGTTGCTGCTAAAGGTACTGCAAAACACCCATTCGCTGCAAACGTAGCAGGTTAATTGAGTTGATGCCTTAGGGCATCTTCTTAATAGTGTTAAAAATACCTCGGCTTGCCGGGGTATTTTTTTGCCTAAAGATTAGCGATATCAGCTTTATTAATCGTGCCAGAATGTAGGGCGCTGGCTAGTAAAGCGTGTTGCACACCTAATGCTTTTATAGACTGTAAGTCAGCAATCTTTCTTATCCCACCCGCGGCAACAAATTTTTTATGGGGATATTGTGTACAGAATGTGCTTAATTTATCCACATCGGGCCCTAATTGACTACCCACCCGAAACATGGTCATGATAATCACTGTTTCTGGCCACAACTCAGGTTTTATAAGAATACTGCTTGCCCCTAAAGCGCCTGCTTGAGCATAATCTAAAGATAGAATAAAACGTTCATTAAAGTCTCTAAGCTCCTCAATGTTGGTATCCGTAAAACATTCACTGCCCAATACGGGTAAATAATTACGGGGATAATCACGGGTTTTTTGATAACCCCTGTCTACCCAGAATTGTAGTTGGGGATAAGCAGTCACAACCGCTGTAATCAAATCATCATGATCACCTTGTAAAGTAATAGCATTTAAATCTGCAATATAAAAAGTATCAAATGGATAGAGAGCCAAAAACGCCTCAAGTACTTTAAAGATATCTGGATCTGGGCATAAAGCAGAGTTGATAGGTTGATAGGTGTCACGTAAGCCTTGTTTGGCATGCACAACCAGACCCTCTTTTAAATCAAGCACAGGAATTATTTTCATCGGTAAAATTGTTATGCGGGTTCTGATGATAAAATGCGGATATGAAAATTTTAGTATTTGAGTATATCACGGGGGGCGGTTTAAATAAGCAAGCACTACCCGAGTCGTTGTTACAAGAAGGCCGCTTGATGTTAGATGCCTTGTTAGCTGATTTTAAACAGCTAACGCTTTTACCTCAGTATGCAGAACTCTCTGTTTTAGTCATGCTAGATGCTAGGCTTAAACAGCACATGAATACCCATGGCTTCAACGTTGCTGTGATGGGTGCCGACCAAGATTGCTACGCAGAGTTTAAACACTACATCCAGCAGTGTGATGCGGTATGGCCAATAGCGCCTGAGTTTGACGATATATTACATAACTTATGTTTATCTGTAGAACAGGCTAAAAAACAGTTATTAACTTCCGCAGCAACTGCCGTTGCTTTAACGGGCAATAAATTTAATAGCTATTTGCATTTTAAAAAACACCGTATTAATACCGTACCCACAAGGCTTTTTAAGCCTGGGGTAGACGATCTATCTGTGCAAATAAATAGCCTTTTACAAGAATTAAATACCCAAGAAGTCACTAAAGATAAGGCATTTGATGCGCAATGGATTATAAAGCCCATTGCTGGGGTAGGGTGTATGGATAGTTATGTATTGCCGTCAATCGATAGTCTAAAACAAATGGCACTAAGCGGCGGCGATACCGTGATCCAGCCCCATATTAACGGCGAAAAACTCAGCTTATCGTGTTTGTTTAAAAACGGAGAGGCCTGGTTATTAAGTGTAAATCAGCAGCACTTTACAGTGTATAAGCAACAGTACCACTTAGATGCCATTACAGTTAATGTGCCTGTTGAACACCAGATTTATAAAGATTTAATAGCTAAGATCGCACTAGCCATACCCGAGTTATGGGGTTATGTGGGCATTGATTTAATTAAAACGGCTACACAGGTTTTTGTCTTAGAAATTAATCCGCGTTTAACCACTTCTTTTGTGGGTATACACGCCGCATTAGGGCTAAATATTGTGCAGAATACCTTACAATTAGTAGCAGGTCAGCCTAGTATTACTATTACAAAAAACCACGCAATCACTATTAAGGTAAGCAATGACCCAGCAGATTAATACGATGGGATGGGACATCGGTGGCGCACATTTAAAAGCGGCTGTGGTTGATCAAAACGGTAAAGTTATTGCCGTTTATCAACAGCCCTGTCAGTTATGGAAAGGTTTAGATCAACTCACACAAGCGGCTCTGCACATATTAAAAGAGGCTTCGACTTTGCCCTGTAAACATGCCGTGACCATGACCGGAGAGTTAGTTGATTTATTTGCAGATAGACATGAAGGTGTGCAACAAATAACCGCCACCATACAAGCCTTATTACCTAAGGATAATTGTCTTATTTATGCCGGAAGTCTCGGTTTTATCCCCGCAACACAATTGCAAGTTGCCGATTACGATGCCGTCGCTTCGGCTAATTGGTTGGCCAGCGCTTCTTTTGCCGCCCAAAAAATACCTAATGGTTTGTTTGTGGATATAGGTAGCACCACGACGGATATCTTATTATTACAAAATGGCCACGTGCAGGCCCAAGGTTATACCGATTATGAGCGTTTGATCTCACAAGAACTGGTATACACCGGTATTGTTAGATCGGCCGTTATGGCTGTTGCCCAAACGGCTATTGATCAAGGGCAAAAGATAGGGGTAATGGCAGAATACTTTGCCACCATGGCTGATGTGTATCGCGTCACGGGTGAGCTTAACGAGCATCATGATCAAACGGATACTGCCGATGGCGCAGAAAAAACCCTAGCCGCCAGTGCCAGACGCTTATCACGTATGATCGGCAGTGATTTTACGATGTCTGACTTGCCCCGTTGGCAAGCATTCGCTCACAACATACGGACTCAACAGCTACAAAAAATAAAACAAGCGTGTGAGCATCAGCTTAAAAATAGAGAGGTAAATAGACAACCCCCGTTAACTTTAGTGGGTGCAGGTATTGGGCGCTTTTTAGTAAAAGACATTGCTCAGCAACTCGCTGTCCCTTACCAGGATTTTTCTGAATTATGCTCACAGGTTAATGCACAGCTAGAACTGACACCTGCAGATTGTGCGCCGGCCGTGGCTGTGGCTTATTTATCAGTTTATACCGCCTTATAACTTTAATGAATACGCCAGAAAAACCAAGCAAACCAGTTAAAGCGCCTAAACCTAAAGCGACTCCGCCTAAAGTAACCAAGCCTAGGGTTAGCAAACCGAAAGCCCCATTGACTGAGGGTGCGCGCCCGCGTAAAAAAAGAGCCACAACCGTAAAAAAGACCGTACCAGAACCACAACATAAACCAAAAATAGCTAAGGTTAAGTTAAAACATCGCTTAATGTGGCTGGCCCTAGAAATAGGGGGCTTAGTGATAGCGGCTATTGCTAGCATTATTATGGTGCTGGGCTATTCTGCAAACTTATTTTCTGGCACCGATTTTTTAACCAGCTTATTGCCTTTTGCCGTAGGGGTTTTAGCCATTATTGTAATAACAGCCGTGTTTTTAATTGCCTGGTGGTGGTTACGACAATGGTTACAGCGTAAGTCTATTATCTGGGGCGCCCCTGTTTTAGCGTTGGGCTTGGCTATATTATGCGGTTGGTTTTCTGTTCAGGATCAATCAGCGCAAGCGCGTGGGCATTTACGCACGTTATTAGGGGGTAAACAAGAGGCAGGTCGTGTCACTTTAGCACATCAAGTTTATGCGGCCTATCGGCGTTTTGATGTCGCGCAAGTCAAAGTAATTTTAACCCGAGCAGAAACCTATAACGCAGATATTAAAGCGGCAGCGACTGCCTATGGAGTTGATTTTAATATCCTGCAAGGCATCGCCACTACAGAATCCTCTTTTTTACCTAGAGAGAGCGTCGATGGTGGCCAAGGTTTGTTTCAGATTACACAAGTGCCTAAAACCGTAAGGGCAGAAGTAACAAAAAGATTAGAGGAAAAAGAATTATCAGCAAAAAATCATCGGCACAATGCTTATTTAGCGGCGGCGACTTTTAAATATTATTTACACCAAATGCACGATGATCTGTTTTTGGGTTTATTGGCTTACAACATAGGTCCTACTAATGGGGGCTTACGCTTTATTATGGATCAATACGGCGCCACTGATTTTTTTACAATTCAACCTTATTTACAACAACTCCCCAGAGATTACCCCATAAGAGTCTTGTCTTATGCCTTAGCATTTAGACTATGGCAAAAAGATAAAACCTTATTAGCCTATGAAGAAGGCGCAAACGCCCAACATATCCAAAGTGTTGGCATACCTGGGTTATTAACGGAGTTTTAAACGCTTGTCTATACAGTAGTTGGGTCTGTCAATTAAATAGATCAGACTGTAGTTGTCGCAAGTAAGCCTTATCTTGGCGTTTATATAGCCATACTTACTGCAGAGTTAAGCGTATATAGCGCAGATATTGCCTTAGTAAGCGCTGGTAAATACCCATCTACACTTGGCGCATGTCGCCTTGATGCATAGACAAGCGTATCTAGTATAAAGCATGTGGTTCTATCTTAGGTGTTAATTGATTTGTCTAACGCGTGCTACTTTAGTACAACTATAAACTAATCTGCTGTTACTACAGACATATAAACTCAATTAGAGAACCCGTTTAGAGTAAATAAGACTCTATCAGCTCTTAGTACAACAAGATATACGATATATTAAAAACTAGATTATTTATAATATAATTATAAATCAATAGCTTGTATAACTTTTTAAGTTAAATAAAAAACTATTTACCTAAATTTTGCGAATTATAATGTTTTTATTTTAATTGAGCCTATACTCCCTTACGTAACATTTAAACTTACCTGCCTGTTACGCAAACTTTTGAATTGATTTCAAACACATCATGCCTACTTCTAGGGCAAATCGAGGGATTTATGAAACAAAAAGCACTGACTAGTACGTCTCACATACTGGACAATGAACTTGCTAACTATGCATTTAACATAGTGACTAAGATGACAACTAACCCTTTTTATACTGACCCTAAGCCGAATTTAACGGTTTTTCAAGGGTTGATAACGCTATATTCAGCCGCGTTATTAAAATCAATTGATGGCAGTAAAGCTGATACCGCCAATAAAAATGCAGCGCGGGTAAACTTGCAAGAAGCAATCAGTTTATTAGCAAATTACGTTAACCTAACAGCAGAAAATGACTTAGTTAAATTAGAATCATCAGGATTTAATGTTTCAGCTATTCCTACCCCCATCGGTATTTTACCCGCACCTAATTTAAAAATAAGCTTCGGCAACAACCCTGGGGAGGTTAATTATATTATTGAGTCTGATCCCAGAGCATCAGAGCACATCATTTTATACGCTACCGTACCGGCGCCAGAAAATGATACGGCATGGTGCACTAAAGTTGTATCAAGTGCAAAGGGTATCATTACTGATTTAGAGCATAGGAAAGATTATATTTTTAAAGCGACATCAACAAGCTCAGAATCTAATAAACGCAACCAGTACAACTACTCAAACCCTGTTGAGCAGTACGTGTCTTAAATTGATTAATGGCTAGTTATAAAAAGCCTTACATGAATATGTAAGGCTTTTTTAGTTGAATAAATTTAAATCCACTAAGCTTATCGCTTTCAGCCAGAAGATATTGCAGTTTGTGCATTGGTAAAAGCCAATCTAAAAACTTCAGTCCGGCTTCACCTATTTGTCAAACAGTAGTTGACGTTATCCGGCAGTTTGCCGTATATTAAATGCATGAAAGTATCTAATACCCAAACAGCCAGACTCGAAGCTCGCTTACCCGCGCATATCCATGCGATGCTTAAGCGTGCCGCAGAAATACAAGGTCGCACCTTGACCGATTTTGTGGTGAGCGCATCCAGTGAAGCAGCGCGACAAACGATAGAATCAAACGATATTGTCCGTCTGTCTCTCAATGATCAACGTCTGTTTGCAGAAGGTATTATTAACCCACCCGAACCCAACTCAGCACTCACACGCGCCTTTGCTAAACATCGTGAATTGTTTGGCAATCAGTGACCGCACCTTTTCGGCTTGAAGCCTTACAAAACAGCCACGCTCGTAAAACATTCTCCAGCGGTGAAATAAAGCTCGATGAATACCTTAAGACGCAAGTCAGCCAAGATATACGCCGGCATATCGCTAATTGTTTTGTAGCCATTGATGTCAGTAATGAGCAAATAGCCGGTTATTACACCCTAGCGGCGGCCAGCATAGCCACACCTGATTTACCACCCGAAGACCTGAAACGCTTACCGCGTTACCCCACCCTACCGGCGGTACGTATCGGTCGCTTAGCGGTAGATCAACGCTATCGAGGCAAGGGCTTAGGCAAAGCCCTCTTAGCCGATGCCGCCATTAAAGCGATGACCGCCGCCCCCGCATCCTATGCACTGATTGTGGATGCCAAACATGAAACAGCCGTGCAATTCTATCAACACCATGGTTTTCGTCCCCTTATCGACTTACCCAACGTACTATTTTTACCCTTAGCCACAGCAGAAAAGGTATTATTGGCTTAACATAAGTCCAGCAAGCGCCCACACACAAAGCCCTCATTAATTCTTATATCCAAAAACAACCCTCAAGCATTCCATTAGAACTGCGCACCCTGAGGGGGTTTTCATTTTAAGACGCAGTAACCTGCTCGTTGGAGGGGTAGATGTGAACTATCTCACCGTTTTCAACTACCACAAAACCCTGTCCGGTATATATAAAGGACTCAACGTGGTATGTATCTTCCATGTCGCTGTGCAACATCTTGCCACTGGAACTGAATGAGGCTTTAGTATTGATTCTGAATATGAAGAGCAGGGAAGGGAAGGTTGTTTATTGGGTTGTTAAAATCTAGCATTAGCAGACTGCTCCGTTTATTCTGAGGTTATCGATGGATATATTTTAAATGTTAATCCAACCAGTCTTCTAAATGTAAACCGTATTATCAAATGCGTACATCAAAAACTTTCTCTAGGTACATCTTGACCTTCGTATTTGCGTAACTCTTCAGAAAGTGGCATGTCCTGCCATGATCCA
>CAJADF010000113.1 GCA_903938485.1 uncultured Methylococcaceae bacterium | reverse complement strand
GTAAGGTCTTTGCTTGGATCTGTAATTGGCTAAGAGTGGCCGTTTTGGCTTCTAAACCTAAGCTGTGCAGGTCAAATTGTTCCTGAGCATGTGTAACATTCTGATTTAATTGTTTAATGTTAGCTTCAATAGTTGTCAGCTCATTGATTAATTTATCCGCATCTCGATACGTTTCTGGTACTTGGCTTTCTAATTGCGCAACGACAGTGGTGGCTTGTATTAAATCGGCTTTATCGGTATCGGTTACACTTTGTAGACTATTAAGGGTGTTGTTTAACTGTATTAAGCTATTCTTTAGCGCTGCGGATTTAATTAATAGCTTGGCGTGGTCTTGTTGTAATTGTAATAATCGCTCAACGGCTGTTTCTGTGGATTTTATGGTCTGTGCTATGTTTTCTAAGCTTTCTTGGGCTAATGCTTGTAAGGTAGTTTCTAGTTCTTGTATTTGTCTTTGGTTAGTGGCCAACTCTATATTTAGTGCTTGTACATCTGCTTCTGCTTTTTGCATGGCTATACGTGATTTTTCTTCAGCCGCGCGGCTTAAATCAAGGTCTTGTTTGGTAACCAATGTAGCGTCATCTGCAAGATGAGCTGGGTTAGGGTGAGAGGTACTGCCACACACTAAGCAAGGTTCGCCGGTTTTAAGTTCCGCTGCTAATAAAGCGGCCTGCCCAGCATGCCATGCTAATTCGGTTTTTTTGCTGTGTAATTGATGCTCAATAAAGTCATTTTGTAAATTGCTAAAACGGGTGTTAGACAAACCCAGCGCATTATTTAAAGTCAGTTGTGTTTCGCGTAAGGCTTGTAAAGTTGTACGCTGTTCAAGTTTTATACGTTGCTCTGCTAAGGCTATTTGTTGTGGGGCTAGGGCTAATAAGGCGGCAGAAAGCGAGGCAATTTGTTGTTCTGTCTCTAAAATCGATGTGTTAATTTGCGTTTGCTGACTTAATTCAGCATCTAGTTTGGCCTGACTGCTTAGGGCTTTTGCTTGTTGATGGGTTAAGCTAGTTCGGGCCTGGTTAAGGTGTATAACGTGATCTTTAAATTGAGTTAAAGAAAAGTGCTGGGTATTTAGGTCATTAATTTTTAGGGCCGCTGTTTTTGCTGTATTTAATAAGTTTTCGGCGGTTGTTTTGGCAGTTGTCGTGGTTGTAATCGCCTGTGTTGCTTGTTCAATTTGTTGCGTTACCTCAGCTAAGGCCGTGGTTTTTTCTAGATGATTTTTATACAGCGGTTGTATTCTTTCTGCTTGAATCGCGTTATTTAAGTTTTGTTGTTGGTTTAATATTTCGGGCTGTAACTCAAATTGCTTAGCCAGTTCTATTTCTTTTTGATTTAAAGTTTCAAAGCTTTTTTGTAATGTTTCCGCGTGTTGTTTGGCTAAGGTTGCTTGAGTTTGTGCTGCTTGCGCTTGGCTTTTAAGTTCGGCAGCATGGTGTAACTGGGGGGCTAGTTGTAAGGCTTCTGCATCCATGTCGGCTTCTGAATTTACGTTTGCAGTTTGTAGAATGCCTATGATCTGTTGATTATTATCAGCTACAGCGCGTCTTATTTCTGCAGATTGGTCTTTTAATTGCCTTTCGATGCGTTTGTATATATGGGTTTGAAATAACTGGCTAAAGATTTCTTCTCTATTCGCAGAATTAGCCATTAATAAGTCACGGAACTTACCTTGGGGTAATACGATGACTTGTCTAAATTGTTCAACATTAAGCCCTAATAAGTCTGATATGTAAGCGCTAGCGTCATTTACTTTTTTTGCGACTAGTAGTTCGCCTTCTGCAGAGCCATCTAATAACCAAAGTTGTGCTTCTGGCGTTTGTAGGGTTGTACCTTCGCCTCTAGCTCTTGGGCGTTCTTGGGCAGGAATGCGTCTAATACGGTAGGTTTTTGTGTTTAAGCTAAAATCTAAAATGACTTCTGTTAGTAAATTTGCGGCGGCATGATCACAGCGCATTTGGGCGCCATCACGTTCTGCGCCTGTCGTTTGGCCGTATAAAGCAAAGCATATGGCATCTAAAATTGAGCTTTTACCCGCGCCAGTCGGGCCATTAATTAAAAATAAAGGATTATTGCCTAAGGTACTAAAGTCAATGTGTTCTGTTTTTGCAAAGGGGCCAAAAGCTTGCAGGGTAAGTTGTAATGGTTTCATGCTAAACCACCTTCTGTAGAGTTAACGGTTGAGGTGATAATGTTTGTAATGGCCGTGTGTTGCTCTGGGGTTAAATCTTGACCTGATACTTGTTTAAAGAAATCCTGAAACATGTCCAGTTCACCCCGTTTAAGTTTGTCACGGTTTACTTGCAGGTTTCCGGAGTCTTGTAGCCAAGTTTTTTCTATGTGCAGCACATTTTCGTAGACTTGGCGTAACTTGCTCATGGGGTCAAGAATGGCATTTTGGTCGGTTAAGCGGATTAATAAATAATCTTGATTGTTGGGATCTGTTGCGCCCTGTTTTAATAAACTTTCTAAGTCACCTTCTAAGGTTCGCATGTCGTGTAAGGGTTTTAAAGGTAAATGCTCTGTTGATTTAAGTCCTGTCTCATCCATCTCAACAAGCGTGACGCCCTTTTGTTGGCGTTGTTCAGAAAAGCTATACTTTAATATAGACCCCGAATAGCGAATATGCGCTTCACCTTTGTGTTGTGGATTGTGTAAATGCCCTAGTGCTACGTAATCAAAGGCTTTAAAGGGTTCTACACTCACTCTATCGGCCCCGCCAATAGATAAAGGTCTTTCTGATTCTGAGGCTTCTGCACCATCTATAAAGCAATGGCTGATAAGTACATTAATTACATTCGCATTTTTTACGGCATTGATTTTTTCAACTAGGTATTGGTGGGCTTCGTCATGACTCGTTACATCAACCTCAAAATGATTACGCACCGATTCAGGGTCGTTATAAGGAATACCGTAAAAGGCTATTGCATGGCCGTTTTTGTTAAGAATAACGGGTTGGGTAATTTGGTTTAAGTCGCCAATAATATGTAGGCCGGCTTGCTTAAGTTGCTTTGAGCCAAAGCGTAAACGTTCTGCACCATCATGGTTGCCTGGGATTAATAGCACGGGTACGGCTAAATCGGTACAAATGGTATTTAATACTTCATCTAATAAACTAACTGCGGCTGCAGGTGGCACTGATCTGTCGTAAATATCGCCAGCTATTATGACCGCATCAACGGCCTCGTTTCTTATGTATGCCACAATCTGTGCAAGCACATGGCGCTGATCATCAAGTAATGAAACATTGTGAAATTGGCGCCCTATATGCCAGTCAGAAGTGTGTAAAAATTTCATGGGGGTAGCGTGTGAGGTCGTTAATGGGGTTTTATTGCATTATATAAACAATATAGCCATCTTAGTTTTCTTAGTCTTCATCAGACCAATCAAAATTGTTTAATAATTCAAGATATTCGTGGTCTTCTGCTTGGCTAGGTAAGCTTTTGTCGAATAAAGCATAATAGTCATCGCGTTTTTTATATTCAACGGCGGTAGGTTTGGGTAAGGTAATGTTTTCCATTTTTGTTTCCTCTTTAAAAATAGTTGTTGTCATTTACGACGGTTGTTATTTTAGAAATAGGAAACGACAGGTTGTGACGTGTATAATTATTTTTTAAAAGTTTTTTTGAGTTAATTGACCATGAAAATAAAAGCAAAAGACGTAGAGGTCAACTATTTATATTTAACCACGGCTAATCAATACAGAGCTGTGCTGGCTATGAAAGGTGATTTTATGATTTATGCACCGTCTTTAGAAGGAACACCGGTGGTAGATTTAAGTGTTGCAAACATGCCTTTTGAGAATCAGCCTTTTAAAAAATGCCAGATTATTACTTTTGCTAAAAAAGATTATCAAGAATTTGTGTTTGATGGCGTTAAAGGTCTTAAACATCAATTAAATCAAGCTCAGTTAACAGCGATTATTGTGCAATGTAATGCCAAAGCCGCTATTGAGGATTTGTGAGGGCTATGCAATGAAAAAAAATATTTTAATTGAGGCGCTGCTTGGGGCGTTTATTTTATTAGGTGTAACGGCTTGTGCATCAATAAAATCATTAGAACCTAAGCTGGTTGGCAATGATAGAGATAGTCATGGTTGTATTGGATCAGCGGGTTATCAATGGTGTAAACGCCAAAATAAATGTGAGCGGTCTTGGGAATTAGCCGCCGAGAAAGGCTTTGCTAATACTCCAGAAGCGTTTAATGCTTATTGTAGTGGGGTTGAATAAGCTAAAACCCTAGGAGTTTTAATATTTTCGAGGCTGTTGCTGGGTGTTACAATAACAGTAACATAAATTTACGCTAAGCAGATTATTCGTGCATTTAACTGATCCCCTTCATTTTTCTGATGCGTCACCCACTCGGTTACGCGAAATTCCTTATAACTATACTTCTTTTTCTGATCGAGAAATTGTCATTCGCTTATTAGGCGAAGAGAGTTGGCTGATCTTAGAATCACTCCGTGAAGAACGCGTTACCGGTCGCTCCGCTAGAATGTTGTTTGAAGTGTTGGGTGACATTTGGGCGGTACAACGTAACCCGTATCTTGAAGATGATTTATTAGATAATCCAAAACGGCGTAAATCATTATTAGATGCTTTGCGTCATCGTATTAAACAATTGCATAAAAAAGATGCGGCTGATGATTCTAATCATCCTGATCGTGCGCAACGCGTAGAGCATTTAATTAAATCTGCTCAAAAAGCAGTGAATGATTTTGAAGCGCATTTTAAACATACTTATGATTTAAGAAAAAAAACCTTAGCTTTATTATCCAAGCATACGCGTAAAGATAATATTTGTTTTGATGGTTTTGCGCGCGTATCACATGTTACTGATGCTACTGATTGGCGGGTTGAATACCCGTTTGTGGTGTTGTATCCGGCTACAGAAGACGAAATTGGGCATTTAGTTAGAGATTGTATTAAATTGGGGCTGACGATTATCCCTAGGGGTGGCGGAACGGGTTATACCGGTGGCGCTGTGCCTTTAACGCTTAATTCTGCAGTCATTAATACTGAAAAGTTGATTGATATCGGTCGTATTGAACCGACTACGGTGTTACCAGAAGTTGAGCAAACCTATGCAACCATTTATACCGGTGCGGGTGTAGTAACCCGTCGAGTGATGGATGTGGCGGATGCCGCAGGGTTAGTGTTTGCCTGTGATCCAACATCGGCGGATGCTTCGTGTATCGGCGGTAATATTGCTATGAATGCCGGTGGTAAAAAGGCGGTATTGTGGGGCACAGCTTTAGATAATTTAGCGTCTTGGCGAATGGTTATGCCAGATGGTTATTGGTTAGAAGTGGTTAGGATTAACCATAATTTGGGTAAGATTCATGACCAAGAACAGGTCCGCTTCTTATTAAAACGTTACGATTTAAACGGCACAAAATTATTAAGTGAAAAAGAGTTAGTTATTCCGGGTGACAATTTCCGTAAGGGTGAATTGGGTAAGGATGTAACCGATAAGTTTTTAGGCGGTTTGCCAGGCATTCAAAAAGAAGGCTGTGACGGTATTATCACTTCGGCAAAATGGATTTTGCATCAAATGCCGCCTGCCGTGCGCACGTTTTGTTTAGAGTTTTATGGACAAGTGCGTGAGGCGGTTCCCGCTATTGTAGAGATCAGAGATTATTTAGCGGCTTTACCTAAAACAGGTGAGGGTCGCGTTATGTTGGCGGGTCTTGAGCATTTAGATGAGCGCTATGTAAAAGCGGTTGGATATGCCAGTAAAGCTAAAAACCATGGTTTACCTAAGATGGTGCTGATTGGCGATATTGTAGGGGATGATGAAAAGCAAGTCGCCTTAGCGGCTTCAGAAGTCGTTCGCTTGTGTAATGCGCGTAATGCGGAAGGTTTTATTGCGGTAAGCCCTGAAACCCGTAAAAACTTTTGGTTAGATAGAGCCCGTACAGCGGCTATTGCCAAACACACTAATGCCTTTAAGATTAATGAAGATGTGGTGATTCCTCTGCCGCGCATGGGTGATTATTGTGACGGTATTGAGCGCATTAATATTGAATTATCTTTGCGCAATAAATTACGTTTGTGTGATGCCTTAACAGACTTTGTTAAAGGTGATTTGCCGTTACGATTTTATGAGAATAGTGTCGATGCCAATGAGTTAATTGGTGATAGACGTGAGCAGGCTTTAGCGTTTATAGCGCAAGTGCGTCAACGCTGGCAGTGGTTATACGATAATCTGGATTTAGCATTACCCGAGGCAGAAGCGCTATTTAATGATTACGGTATTAGTGTGACTGAGTTAACTAATCGTACTCATCAGCCCACTTTATTCCATCGTTTACAAGATCATTCTTTACGGGTGTCTTGGAAGTTAGAGTTATTACCGCGTATCAAGGCTATTTTTGTTGGGGATAATTTCCGTCCGGTGATTAGACAAGTTAATGCTATTCATAAAGAAGTATTGCGTGGCCGGGTGTTTGTTGCCTTGCATATGCATGCCGGTGACGGCAATGTGCATACTAATTTGCCAGTTAACTCTGATAACTATGAGATGTTGCAAGAGGCCAATGAGGCGGTTGCACGCATTATGCTGTTAGCCAGATCCTTAGACGGCGTTATATCGGGTGAACATGGTATTGGGATTACCAAGTATGAGTTTTTGTCTGCCCAAGAGTTAGCCAGTTTTCATGCCTATAAATCGGAAGTTGATCCCAAAGGACATTTTAATCGCGGTAAGTTAATGCCGGGTGCGGATATGCGGGCGGCTTATACCACGTCATTTAGTTTGATGGGTTATGAGTCACTCATTATGCAGCAAAGTGATATTGGGGCTATTTCGGATTCTATTAAAGATTGTTTACGTTGTGGTAAATGTAAGCCGGTTTGTGCAACGCATGTACCTCGCGCTAATCTATTGTATTCACCCCGAAATAAAATTCTGGCGACCTCTTTATTGATTGAAGCGTTTTTGTATGAAGAGCAAACTCGTAGAGGGATTTCAATTAATCATTGGCAAGAGTTTGAGGATGTAGGCGACCATTGTACGGTGTGTCATAAGTGTTTTAATCCGTGTCCAGTGGATATCGATTTTGGTGATGTGTCCATGAATATGCGTAATTTATTGCGCAAAATGGGTAAGCAAAGTTTTAATCCGGTTAAAACGGCAGCGATCGCTTTCTTGTCAACCAGTCGTCCTAATAGCATTAAGATAATGCGAAAGTTCTTGATTGAATGGGCTTATAAAGCACAACGCATCGGCAACTTTTTATTAATGCCTTGGGGTAGGGCGCAGTTGGCTCAACCACCTTCATCAACGGGTAAACCAGCGATGCAAGAGTTTGTCTTACATTTTACTAATCGTAAAATGCCAGATAACGTACCGTCTAAAACGGCTAGAGCTTTGCTGGGTGTGGAGAGTGATGAGATTGTCCCTATCATTCGAGATGCCTCTAAAACTCGGGCAGATTCTGAAGCGGTGTTTTATTTTCCGGGCTGTGGTTCTGAACGCTTGTTCTCACAAGTGGGTTTAGCGACGCAAGCTATGTTGTATGAGATTGGTGTGCAAACTGTTTTGCCTCCGGGTTATTTATGTTGTGGTTACCCACAACGAGCGGCTGGTCAGTTTGATAAGGCTCAAAAAATTACCACAGATAACCGAGTCTTGTTTCATCGGGTAGCAAATACTTTAAATTATCTGGATATTAAAACGGTTGTGGTGAGTTGCGGTACTTGTTTAGATCAGTTACTCGATTATGAGTTTGAGAAAATCTTCCCTGGTTGTCGCATGATTGATATTCATGAGTATCTATTAGAGAAGGGCGTTAAATTAGAAGGTGTTAATGGTGCGCAGTATTTGTATCATGATCCTTGTCATAGCCCTTTAAAGCAACAAGATGCGATGAAGACTGTTAATGGTTTAATCGGTTCTACGGTGGTTAAATCTGAGCGCTGTTGTGGAGAGTCGGGTACTTTAGCTGTAGCAAGACCTGATATATCAACACAAGTGCGTTATAGCAAAGCCGCAGAATTGCAAAAGAATACCAGCAAAATGAAAGCCGAAGGCTATGAAGGGCCCGTAAAAATGCTCACTTCTTGTCCGTCTTGTGTACAAGGTTTAAAACGTTTTGATAATGACGTTGAGCAATTAGAAGTCGATTACATTGTGGTAGAAATTGCCAGACATGTGCTGGGTAAAGATTGGCTAAAGAACTATATTAAACACGCTTCTAAAGGCGGTATTGAGCGGGTGTTGTTGTAGTTTTGAATTAGTAATCGGATGTTATTGATAAGCTCAAGATGTAAGTTGAGCTTTTTAGATTTCTATAATGGGAGTCTCTGACTATTGATAGAGTGGTTAGTAGAGCGAATAAAAAATAACATAAATTTTAAGCAATAAAAAGGGAGGGAGGCTTTAGCCTCCCTCCCTTTTTATTGTGCGATTCTAACAGCTTAGATCTGATTTAAGCTGTTAGATCTTTATTGCTATGCAATAATAAAAATATCACCACCTAATGCTGGGTGTGAATCAACACCAAGTGTTTCAATTAGAACTGGTTTTGACTTTGTAGCTGAGCCATCTGCGTCATAATACAAGTTACCAGTAGCTTGGTTGTATACAAAGTTACTATCAGAGTTAATAGCAATTTGACCTGATTTGTAATTTGCATTGTTTACAGTTTCAAGCGTAACAGTTGCTCCAGAAGTTAAGCCTTTAAAAGTTGCTGCACTAATTTGTAATTTATCAGAGCCTGTCGCAAAATCTGTAATAGTTGAAACCCCATCGCCTTTTAGATAAACAAAAGTATCTGCGCCCTCACCACCAGTTAAACTATTTTTACCAGCACCACCGTAAATGGTATCGTTTCCTGCGCCACCATCTATAGAATCATTACCTTTGCCACCGTAAATAGTATCATTACCAGCGCCACCATTAATAGTGTCATTCCCCGCACCACTATTAATCGTGTCTGCGTTTAAGGATCCGGTCAATGTTACTGCTTTAGAGCTTTTACTTGCATCAATAGTAAAACCTTCTGTGCTTAAAAGGGCTTTCGATAGGTCAACTGTAAAGTTCCCTTTATCTAAAATTAAAACAGTCCCTTGATTTTTTGTAACTGAAGATGGTGTCCAGTTACCAGCTAAAGTAGCGGTAACAGTTGCGTCACTATGCACAAATAGATCATCATTTGTGCCAAAGCCTGTGACATTTCTTGTACCCAATCCTAAGTCAGTAATGTTGTCAGTGCCTGTAATAGAGAATGTATCAGAACCAGTTCCGCCGGTCAGTGTATTAGAGCCTGAACCGCCTAATATATTATCCGCCCCTTTACCGCCAATGATTAGATCATTATCACTGCCACCAAATATTTCATCAGTGTGACCAACAGCAGAATTTCCAATCAAAGTTGACTTAATATTTGCACCTATAATATGGTCGCTACCTGTTCCACCAATTATTTTATTAACAGTAGTGCTTGCGCTTGCATCAAGTGTGTTATCAAAAATGCTTTTTGAATAATCGATAGTTTTTGTAGTTAGGTTAGATACATCAATTGTAATTTGATTACCTTTAGTTTGTTTCAACCAATCTTGTGAATTATGTTTCGCGTTATCTGTTGTAGATACAACTGTCTTACTAATCCAATTAAAATCTGATCCTGGAACAATAGTTTTTTCAATGTTCGATGAAGTCATTTTATGTTTTCCTATTTATCTGCAGCTTAAATTGAGTTAGTTGGGTTACGACGTTTACGAGCAAAGCCCATTAACGCAGTTAAACCTGTACCAAACAACATAACAGGTAATGGTAATGGCACAGATGCAATAGACTGAATACCGTGTAATGCACCTAGTGCATTGCCAGGAGTGTGATCATTAAGTGCACTAATTAAACCACTTAGATTTCCATGGCCTGTTGACAAACCCGCTTGGTCAAACAAATACACAACCTCACCAGTTGATCCACCGTTGAATACTGCATTTTTAGACCATGCAGTATTATCGTTAAAGTGTGTGTTAAAACCTAACTCACCTGTCGCAGCGTTATAGCCAACACCAGTTAGATCCGCTGAATATAACAAACCCGTTGTACCAGCAACACCAGAAATAGCACCTACTGTACCGTTGATTGTTAAAGCGCTACCTGTTGGAATAAAAGTTCCGTCTAGACCGAAGTTAGCCACTAAATGATAACTTGTTGAATTTGCAGAAACACCAGAAACAGACGCTGAAGAAGAGTTTTGGAAAAAGTTTATATTTCCACCACCATTCAATGTTAAAGCATAGCCATTGGGTACTGCAGCAACATTACCACTTAAACCTCTATTATTGAAGACATAATCCACATCTAATGGCGTTGAGTTTAAGCTGCTAATACTTGAAATTAAGTTAGTAGACGCATAGCCCATGCTACTGAATGCTAATCCCAATATAGGTAGGGCTATTAATTTTTTGTAATTCATCATTTATTTTCCTGGTTACTGATCTGAAGAAATGGATTTTTGACGTATTATATTCTAACTTATAATCTTAAGGTTAACATAAAATAACGTCATTAGTGTTACGTATTTATTAATGGGTATTTTAAACTAATTTAGAATGTGGATATCATTAAAGCTATTAATTTAAAAGCATTTTATGTGCCAATATTTTATGCTTGATACTTGTTGATGTGCTGCTGATTGCTTGGTCTAATTGTGCTGGTATTTCAGCAGGCGGTGTTTATTGGGTGTTGGTATTCCAACAGTTATCAGTGTTTGAAAGTTTAAAGTCTACAATTTTTCTTCAATTAAGTATATTTAGGCTCACCTAGTAAATAGGACTCACTAGGTGCGATTAGATAATTATTGTTAATTGCGGTGCGACCTAAAAGCATTCTAAAGACCATGCTATCTCTATTAGTTAATGTTATTTCTGCAGTAATAGGGGTTTGACCTAAAATGAATTTAGTTTCAATAACATAACGACGTTGTTTATGTCCGCCAGAATCAGAAACTACTCGTTTGTCTTTAATTGGGGCATGGCATTCAATAATCAAATCTGTATTCTCTTGTTCTGGGTGTATGGCAAACATAATCCAATCTTTACCATCTTTTTTATAAGGATCAAGAGCAAATGCATGTAAAGCGGATGTTCTAGCACCAGTATCAACTTTTGCTTTTAATTTTTGAATATTGAGTTCTGGTAATCCCACCCATTCTCGCCAACCTAAAAGTGGTGGAGAAATACTACTACTATTTGTCATACCTATTTACCTGTTATTGTTGAATAGTTGATTTATTGAGTTCAGTTGTATTTTCGGGTCTGCGGTTACGTCTAAAATGGTTGTTGCCACGTTTTTTATTGTTACGTGGTTTAACTCTTTTAATGTCTAGCTTTAATTGATTAATTTCCACCGATTTTAAATGTTGAAAAATATCGGGTGGCATTTCATCAGGAAGTTCTATAAGAGTGTAGGTGCGTTGTATATTAATGTTAGTAATATTTTTTTTATCAACGCCAGATTCTGCTACAAGTGTTTCTTTAATTTGTTCTGTATTAATTAAATGGTCGGATCCGATATTTAATCTATAGCGGACCATTTTTATTAATAGTTGAGTATTAGTACTGTGCGCCTCATTCTTGCTTTTTTTATCTTTGATAGTAATTGGGGATGAATAATCTATTTTTTGAAATAGATGTAAAAGTGCAGCTGCGATTGTAATAGGGTCGGTTCCAAGTTCGGCATTAAGTATAGAAATAAGTTCTCGAAGAGATTCTAAGTTTTCGATATTTATTACGTCTTTAAGTTTGGTAATTAATTGTTGGTCTTTATTGCTTATAAGACTCATAGTTTAATTAAAGTTAGAGTATCTATGGTTTAAGGGTAGACTTCTACATAAGCTTCATCACGAAGTCTTCGCATCCAGAGTTCAGTTTCTTCTTCAATTTTACGTTTACGAATAATTTCTCTTACTTGGTTTCTTTTATGTTCAACACTATTGTCTTTATTTTGCCTATCTAATACTTGGATTAAATGCCAACCAAATTGTGATTGTATAGGTTCACTTAATTGATTAATGCTAAGTTTATCCATGGCGTCTTCAAAGGGTCGCACTAGGTCACCTGGATTAACCCAGTCAAGGGAACCTCCTTTTAATGCGGAGCCTTTATCGTCGGAATGAGTTCTTGCTAAAGATGCGAAATCTTCTCCATGTAGTATTCGCTCTTTAATTTCTAGTAGACGTTTTCTTGCTTCCTCGTCATCTATTAGCTCATTAGTTTTAATCAGAATATGCCTTACTTTAGTTTTTGTAATGGTGTGATCATCTAGGCCACCTTTGATATCTAATATTTTTATAATATGAAAACCGCTGGGGCTTCGAATAGGCTCAGAAACTTCGCTTTTATGCATTATGCTAACCTTATCAGTAAAAAGTGTTGGTATATCATTGGCATTCCGCCAACCAAGGTCACCACCTTTTAAGGCATTATCATCTTCTGATTCGCTTATTGCGGCTTGGGCAAAATCTTGTCCAGTTCTTAAATTCTTAACTATATTTTCGGCTTTGTTTTCAGCTTTTTGTATTTCAGATGAAGATGCTCCTTCTTTTACTGCTATTAGTATATGACCTAAATGATATTGAATTGATTCAGCACTTATGTTTTCTTGCGTTTCTAAAAAGTGATCAACTTCTTTATCCGTAACTTTTATACGACTACCAATTTCTCTACCACGTAATTGATTAATAATAATTTCATTACGCATGTTTTCTAAAAATTGTTTATATGAAAGACCTTGCTTTTGTAATTCTTCTCTAAACTTCTCTAGTGACATGTTGTTACGTTGAGCTATATCTGCTGCGGAGTTGTTAAGCATGTCCTCAGTAACTGTAATGCCTGCTTTTTCAGCAAGTTGACGTTGCAGTTTATCTATGATCATTTTTTCTAGAACTTGCTTACGAATCACAGATTCAGGTGGAATTTGTGTATTGCTAGTTCTGATTCTTTGGATAATTACTGTAACTTCTTTATCTAGTTCTTGTTCAAGAATTACGTCATCCTCAACAACTGCTGCAATTTTACCGAGCACTTCACAAAATAGGGGGTAGCTATTAACTAATAAAAAAACAGAAAAAAAGAAAATGAGTTTTGTTTTTAATGCGCGGTTAGTCATTATTTGTCAGACCCTTGAAATCCATAAATTTCTTTTTGTAAGAAGGTATCCATATCGTCCCCTAAAGCAGATAAGCCTTTGAGTTCAATCTCAAAAAATATACCATTTTGAGCAGTACCAGGGTGAGTATTGGGTGTGTTGAGATTAGATCCGTAATATAAGCCATTTCCAGATGAAATATTGTTTGTGTAACGTCTGAGTGCTACACGGAAACGCCAGCAACAATTTTCCTTTTCAATGCCAAATAAAGCATCCTGAGTTTTATTATATAAAAGTGAGTATTGCCAACGTCCCATTGCGGTCCAATTATCATAGATTGGGTAGCGGAAAGAACTATCTGTTTGGGTGATGTCATTACTTTTATTGGTGAAAACCGGGTTTGTTCTATAAAGGTAACCCACATTAAATATTTCGTTAGCTTTGTTTCTGTAATGTATAGCGGCATTAATTCTTTGAATATCACTACTTAACGGATTCCATTGTAAACCTGAAGTTGCAGATAATTCTCTGGTAAATTCACTTGATAGTTCTGTTACTAAGTTAGAGTAATTATCCTTGTTCGCCCCAATATTAGCATAGTTGCCATTGGCTAATAATACAGGGGCGTTAACTTGGCGATTTTCAAAATAGATAATTTCTCCAACATCTAGTTTTAATTTTTCTAAGCCAGTTTTGTCATCTATCAATTTTGATGAAATTGCAGTTGAAATTTGATTCGCATTTTGTATGCGATCTTTGCCACTGAAGCTATTTTCTCTAAATAGGGCGCTATATTGGAAGTCATATTGAGCTGTATCAAATACGGGTAAGTCTTGTTGGTTTGTATAAGGTACGTATAAATAAAATAAACGTGGTTCTATGGTATGAAGATAACTTGAATTGCTAAACGATAAGTTTCTTTCGAAATTTAAGCCAGTGTTTGCTGAAAAAATGGGTACTGTTCTGGAAATAGAATCAGACATGCCTGTTTGAGATACATTAGATAAAGCGTAATTAGTTTGTTGGACAGAAAGTTTAGGAACTAAATAGGCATTTGAAGTTTCAAACGGGATGCTAATTGATGGTTTGGTATTAAAACGTTGACCATTAACTAATTTTTCTTGTTGGAAATAAACGTACTCATTTTCCATGCTGGTATTTAATGGCATGAATTTAAAAGTATGATCAAGATTTAGATTTATTCTAGGGAGAACCCGATAAGGTAAAGGTGTATTAACTAGAGTTGTGTTAATAGACTGATAATTTACAAACGAGGTATTAAAATTAATACCCTCTTTAACATATCCAATATCTGCGGAACTTTTTAGGTAGTTGTAATTAGAAAATGTTAAAGCGCTGCCCATTTGTGCGAAGTATGTTGGGTCAGAAACATAACCTAAATCAACATTAGAGTGAATATTAGGACTGAATGTTGAGTTGTTTTTGATAGATCCATAAAAACGTGAGTCATTGTTACGTAGCATATCTGATGGCATATACTCCATAGCAACATTTCCTTTGGATTGTTCTGATAAATACCGGAAGTTACCCGCTAATAATGGGCCTCGGTTAAACAGTTCTCTAGGTGTAATGGTAGCATCATAGTTGGGGGCAATATTCCAATAATAAGGCGCAGCTATACGAAAACCACTATAACGTGTGCTACCAAATGTTGGCATTAAAAATCCCGATACTCTTCTATTATCAATTGGGAATGACATATAGGGGGAGTAAAAAACTGGCGCACCTTTAAACTCTAACCAAGCATCTTTTACTGCGCCTCTTCCCGTTGTTTTATTAATGGTTAAGTCAGAGCTATGAATTATCCAATCTTGGTTACCTGGTCGACAGCTTGTGTAAGCAACATCTTTGTATTGAGATAAGGTTTTGCTTTTTCTATAAATAAATTTAGCATAACCTCTAAGGGGTTTTGCTGCAGCAATAAATTGAGCGTCTCTCAATTTAGCTTGGTCAGCAGAAAAATTGAGCATAGCAGTTTCACTATGTAGGGCTAATTCTTCTTCGCTGTAGAATACATCCCCTTGAAGATCAAGGACTTGTGATGTGTTGTTGTAGTTGGCTTTTTTTGAAGTCGATTTTTGATCGGCTCTAGACATCGTCACATTACCGGAATAACTGCCAATTTCATTCTCGAATACTTCCGCGTAGTTAGATTTAACATCCATGGGCGCAGATTCTCTTTGTGACACGCTGGATATGAAATTTGGTTTTACGGACGGTTCAGCATTACATTTTTCCCATGGGTCATAAGCTAATTGAGAAGTTAATGTGCTGAATGTTTGTTCTTGTTGATGGCTAAACGCGGGCTCTAATAATCTTATTAAAGGTCGTTCTTCTTGACTGCTATCTGGCGCCTTAACGGTGGTATTTTGAATGTTAACGTTTGTTTCAGCTACATTGGCCTGAATTTCTGAGCTTAATGGCGTTTTTGTAGTTGTCGGAGGTGTATTCGCTTCTTGTTCACTTCGAGTAATCGGTGTGATGACTACAGTTTTCTCTGGTTGAGTCACAGCAGGCGTCTTAGTGGGTTCAGTTATTTTGGGCGTTTCTACTGAATTACCTCCAACACATATCCATTCTTTAGATTGCTTGTCTTGCTCGCAATTCCATGAAGAATCATTTGCAAAGCTAGATTGTGCAGTCAGTGAGGGTAAAAAAACTAGAAATAAACGGCGAAGCATGGCTGGTATTAAGTTTAGTAGCGTTATGGATCTTAAATCGAATAAAATGCTTGTAAACATTTTACCTTAATTTATCTTAGCAATTTAAATAATCTAATTACACATGATGATAAATGCAGATTTAAGAACAATATCAATGATGGATTGGCTCGAAAATGATCTATTAATGATAATAAGTTCTTGTGAAATAGCGTCTAGCGACGCAAGTTTTCGGCGTTATTTTAGAGTGAATTCTGAACAAACTTCATACATAGTTATGGATGCCCCACCAGAGAAAGAAAATATTGAACCTTTTATCAATGTAGCAAAGATTTTTTCTGCTTCAAATATAAATGTTCCCAATATTTACCAGCAAAATATGGAAGAAGGTTTTTTGTTGCTTGAGGATTTTGGTACAGAATGTTTTTTAGATAAGCTAAATGGCCATACTGCCAATGGTTTGTATAAAATTGCTTGTGATGAACTATTTAAACTGCAATCACAGATCGATATTAAAAAAATAACTCTTCCTCATTATGATGAGGCTTTTTTTGAGAGAGAATTGGTTATTTTTGAAGACTGGTTTTTACATGGGTTATTAGATATAGAGGCTCCAATTTTATTATGGGATAGAGTGCGTCGATTACTTATTAATTCAGCAGTTGAGCAGCACGTTGTTTGTGTGCATCGTGATTATCATTCAAGAAATTTAATGAGTTTGAATGATGATTCAGTGGGGGTTATTGATTTTCAGGATGCAGTTGTAGGTCCCATTACTTACGATTTAGTTTCATTGTTGAAGGATTGTTACATTGCATGGCCAGATTCTGCAGTTGAAAATTGGTTATTTGATTATTATCAGAGGTTAATACAAGCTAATTTAATAAATTGTTCTTTAACTGATTTTAAACGCTGGTTTGATTTGATGGGTATGCAGCGACATTTAAAAGCTGTCGGTATTTTTGCTCGATTACATATTAGGGATAACAAATCTATGTATCTTCAAGATATACCGCGTACCTTAGGATATATTAAGGCGGTTTGTGTCAAGTATCCAGAGTTTGCTGAGTGGGGTGCCTATATAGAGTATCAGGTGTTGCCTAAGTTTGAAGGCTATCTTTTATTATGAAAGTGATGATTTTAGCAGCGGGTCGAGGTGAAAGAATGCGACCTTTAACAGATTTTAAGCCTAAGCCGTTAATACAGGTTGAAGGTAAAGCTATCATTGAATATACGATTGAAAAATTGGTTTTTAGTGGATTTAATGAGCTTGTTATTAATCACGCGTATCTAGGTGCACAAATTGAAGAGTATTTGGGCGATGGTAAACGCTATGGTGCGTATATTCAATATTCCCCTGAGGGCGAACTGGGTTTAGAAACCGCAGGAGGGATCATAAATGCATTACCTTTATTGGGTAAAGAACCGTTTATAGTGGTTAATGGTGATATTGCAACCGATTTTCCTTTTGAAGAGTTAAATAAACAGCCTCAGCGTTTAGCTCATTTGGTAATGGTTGAAAATCCGGAACATCATACATTGGGTGACTTTGGTTTAAGTGATACTGGTCAAGTAGTTACCCACGCAGATAATTTTTATACTTTTAGTGGTATTGGGGTTTATGATCCGCTTTTGTTTAAAGGTATAGCGCCTGGAAGCCATAAACTGGGTGCTTTGTTACGCCAAACAATATCTGAAGGCCAAGTCACAGGTCAAAAATATGCAGGTTTTTGGATGGATATTGGTACACCAGAAAGATTGGATGAGTTGACTACATTCTATTCAAAAAGTCTTAAATAATTACTCATGTTTGATTTTTTTTGACTTCCTGTGTATAGCAGCGTTAATTTGATTTGCTATTAAAATGGCAAAAATAGCCCCTAAAATATCTGCTAACAAATCATATAGCGATGATGTTCTAGTGGGTATAAAGGTTTGGTAGCTTTCTTCGATAATGCCAAATAAGCTTGTGATTAGAAGTGGTGTAGAAAATAAGGGTACTTTTTCTTTATTTGATACTTTTAAGAACAGAGTACAAATTAATAAATTCAGAAAAGCAAAGGCTAAAAAATGAGCTATCTTGTCAAAACCATCTAGAAAACCTAATAATGGGAGTGGTGGTTGGGATGACTCTATAATTAAAGCTGTCATGAATCCCACTATAAGTAAAGTCAGCAAGACACTGGATTTTGAGACAATACTTGAGCTAATCATTTTATTAATAAGCGTGTCTGTTAGTGAAGCCTTTGAAAATAGTAATAATGACTATTTTTATATCTAACCATAATGACCATTGTTTGATATATTCCAAATCATAATTGATTCTTGCTTCCATTTTATCTAGTGTGTCAGTTTCACCCCGGCACCCGTTGATTTGTGCTTGACCAGTAATGCCGGGTTTAACTTTGTGTCTTAGCATATATCCCTGTATTTGTTTTCGATAAAATTCATTATGGGCAATGGCATGAGGTCTAGGGCCAACAACTGACATGTTACCTTGTAGTACATTGAAAAACTGTGGTAATTCATCTAAAGACGTCTTTCTTAAAAAACCACCTATGGAAGTTAATCGAATGTCGTTCTTAGTCGCTTGTTTTATGTCGTTACCGTTTTCGCAAACTGTCATCGATCTAAATTTCCATATCTTTATTTTTTCACCTTTAATGCCATAGCGTTGCTGTTTAAAAATAACTGGGCCACTTGAGGTGATTTTGATTGCTACAGCAATTAATAGCATTGGGATGGCAATGAGCGGAATAATTATTAGGCATAATAAAATATCTTCAATACGTTTTGTTACGCCATCAAAGGCATTAAACGGTGTGTCGAAAACACTGACAACCGGAATACCTTGAATATTGCTCCATTTTGATTGAATCAGATTGAAAGTGAAAAAGTCAGGGACAATATTGACTGATGCAGTACTGTCTGCTAGTTGTTCAATAAATAAACTGATTCTTTTTTCAGCGGCAAGTGGTAGCGTTAGATAAATGTGGTCAATGTTACCCTTTTTGGCGTCTTCGAGCATTTTTGCAAAATTGCCTGAGTAGGTTTCTATTTCTATATTATTTAGTCGCCTATCTAATGATTCAGATCTATCATCATAAAATCCTATAAATTTATAACCCAGCCAGGGCAGTTCTGATATTGCTAGCTTTAGCCTAACGCCTAATGTATTTGCGCCGTATATTGCATAAGTCCGAGTATTAAAGCCATGTGTTCTGATAAAAGATAAGCAATTACGTCTTAGCGTATGCGTTAATATGATAGTGGTTGGAGCTAAGGGTAGCCACAATTGGACGACTTCTAAGGAGTAATTAAATTTTGCATCCGATATATATGCTCCACTAACTAGAAGCGCAAATGCGCCTAGCCATGAAAACATAATTCTTAAGGACTCATCAAACATTGGAGCGCCTCTCCAACCTTGATAAAGTTCATTATTTTCTGCGAAAACCCCGAAAAGAGCTGTAATGATAAAGCAGGGCAATATATATTCCTGATCATTGGGGACGTTATATATGATCAATGAAATATATAGCGTGCTAATAATTAAACTAATATCTAGTATGCGTGATAAGGCTTGCAACTTTGAATGTAATGGCCTTATAAATCCTTTCGTTTGGGAGGTATTCATTCTTATGACGGCGCAATTTGATGGGTTAGGTAATGTTAAAAGTTTAATACCGAATTATGTCTGTTTGATGAAATGAAGTTTTTAATCAATCATTGCGTTAGTTTGATATATTTTTGGTAGAGTGAATCTTGATCTTCAACATGAGCTGGATCTTTCTCAATACAATCGACCGGACATACTTCCATACATTGAGGTGTACCGTGATGTCCTACGCATTCTGTGCATAAATTTGGGTCGATCTCATAGATATCTTCCCCTTGCGAGATAGCCCCATTCGGGCATTCTGGTTCGCATACATCACAATTGATACATTCGTCGTAAATTATTAAAGCCATTTTAATTCCGGGTAAATTTATTGATTAAACGTTGTTGCACAGCGGGCGGGACAAAACAAGACACATCGCCTTTTAATTGAGCAATTTCTCTAATCATAGTTGAAGAAATAAACTCATATTGTTCTGCAGGTGTTAAAAACATAGTTTCAAGCTCGGGAGCTAACCTTCTATTCATGCCGGCTAATTGAAATTCGTATTCAAAATCAGACACGGCTCTTAGACCTCTTAATATAACCGTTGCACCTTGTTGTTTTGCGCAATCTACGAGTAAGTTATCAAAACCAATGACGCTGACATTGGAATACTCCGTGACTACCGAGCTAACGAGTTCAACGCGTTCTTCTAGAGTGAATAAAGGTGTTTTGCCTCTGTTAACCGCGACAGCCACAATAACTTTACTATAAAGTTTTGAAGCTCTTGAGATTAGATCCAAATGACCGTTAGTGATTGGATCAAAGGTACCTGGATAAATGGCGCTTTGCTGCATGGCTAGTGTAATGTGAAAATTGGTTGATTTTATACTAAAAAGCAGTTTTTTGGGGCTGTATCTGTAGCGCTTTGTTAAAAATTTCTGTGTTATTACGCAAAATAATTCTCTCTAAGATAGAGATTATAAGCGCTAGCATTAAGTTAATCGATTGTGGATAATGCTCAAGGTTATTTTTTAAATAACGAACGGGTATTTTTGGGCTGTATCGGCGAGGGAGTAGGTAATTAAATGACAAGAAACATTTTATCTTTAAATCATGCGAGTTTTATCGTAGCAAGTACAGAAAAAGCGCTGGGTTTTTACCGTGATGTCTTAGGTTTAGAACAAGTTGCTCGACCCGATTTAGGTTTTCCTGGCGCATGGTTACAATTAGGTACGCAGCAGATTCATTTATTAGAACTCGCTAATCCCGATCCAAAAGACGGCCGACCCGTGCATGGGGGACGTGATCGCCACATTGCTTTAAATGCCCTAGCATTAGCACCTATTCAACAAGCTTTAGATAAAGCGGGGATTGTTTATACCATGAGTGTATCTGGCAGAAGAGCGTTATTTTGTCGTGACTTTGATGCTAATACGGTTGAGATTATCGAGATACCTGCTAATTAAATAATTTTAGTCTGTATTCACTTTACGAGCCCTTAACTATTTAATGAGAACATAATGATCACTCCCCGTTTATTACCGCAAATGTTGACGGCTATTGTTGCTGTTATAGAAAATAATGCTGAAGAAGTGACCCAGTTAGATCAGGTTATTGGTGATGGTGATCATGTGACTAATTTGCAACGTGGCTTACAAGCGTTAGTGTTACAACAAGATGAAATAAGTTTGTTAGATTGGCCCAAAGCTTGGCAAAAAATAGGCATGACACTGATGTCATCTGTGGGTGGGGCTTCGGGGTCTTTATATGCCACTTTATTTATGGCTTTAAGTAAAGCCAGTACTGGCTCGGATATAAGCTTAGCTAGTTTTGCAACCGCTTTTGCAGAAGCGGTTGAGGCCGTAAAAAAACGTGGTAAATCTGAGGCAGGGGAAAAAACCTTGTTAGATGTTTATGTCCCTGTAGCAGATTACTTGTTGTCTGTGGCTAATCAGAGTCTTGAGTTGAATAGTGTGCTAACAGAAGTTTCAGAGGTCGCTATTAAAGGTATGGAAGCAACTCGAGATATGTTAGCGACTAAAGGACGCGCTTCATTTCTAGAAGCACGCTCTTTAGGACATATTGATGCAGGTGCTAAAACGGCTCAGTTAATGATTAGTAGTATTGTTGAGGTCTTAACTAAAGCGTTAGCAACCCCAGCGTAAAGCGGCGGTGTGCACAGGGGCATCCCAGAGTTTTATTAATTCATCATCCATTAATGTTACGGTAATAGAACAACCAGCCATATCTAAAGAGGTTGTGAAGTTACCTACCAAGGAGCGCACAATTTTTACGCCACGACTTTCCCAATATTGGGCGGCCAAATCATAAATCAAATACAGTTCCATTAAGGGTGTGGCACCTAGGCCATTCACGTGTAATAAAATGGACTGATCTTTTTGAGGTTTAATATCATCATCAATAAACTGAGCTATTTGAGCAACGATTTCTGTAGCAGTACTTAAAGGTAATGTTTGATGACCACGTTCGCCATGAATCCCTACACCCATTTCCATTTCTGTCTCTTTAAGTTCAAAAGTAGGTTTGCCTAGTGTTGGCACTGTGCAACTATTTAAAGCCACTCCCATTGAGGCAGTTTGATTAATAACCCGTTCCCCTAACGCTTTACAAGTAGCTAGATCTGCCCCAGCTTCTGCTGCAGCACCGACTATCTTTTCTACAATCAATGTACCGGAAACACCGCGTCTACCAGTGCTATGGTTTTTGGGTAAAGCGACATCATCACAGACTAAAATACTGGCGTTGGGACAGGATAGAAACTCTGAGGCCATCTCAAAATTCATCACATCGCCGGCATAGTTCTTAACGATAAATAATACGCCACCACCACTCTCAACAGCGTCAGTTGCGGCCATCATTTGGTCCGGCGTTGGAGAAGTAAAGATTTGACCGGGGCAAGCCGCATCAAGCATGCCAAAGCCCACAAAGCCACTATGTAAAGGTTCGTGTCCAGCGCCACCGCCAGATATTAAAGCTACTTTACCTGGTTTAGTGGGTGCGAGGCGTTTAATGTAATTGGGGTGCGTGTTTAAACAAATAATATCTGCATGGGCTTTAGCAAAGCCAAGTAAGCTCTCATCTAATAAACTTTCTGTGGTATTCAAAAACTTTTTCATGTCTTATTACCTTTATTGTTGTTTGAGCGCTTCGGTAATGGCAATAATGTCTTGCATTACCCAGGTCGGTTGGTAATCACTCGTTTTAAGGTCTTCTGCACTCGATATTCCGGTTAAAACCATAATGCTACGAATGCCAGTTCTTACCGCTCCCAAGATATCCGTTTCTAAACGATCCCCAATAGCCACGGTTTCTTGGGGTTTAGTGCCCAATAATGTCATTGCTTGTTGGTACATGATGGGTTCTGGTTTACCTATGATAGTGGGCTTAATACCGGTGGCAACTTCTAAGCCGGCTAAAATGGCGCCATTACCATGAGTCACGCCGTGTTCAGTGGGTAAGGTAGTATCGCCGTTGGTACCAATAAAGCGAGCACCGGCCCGAATATTAAGCGTTGCGGTGGCTAACTTATCCCAGCTTAGGGTTTCATCTTTACCGCACACCACAATATCAGCGCCTTTGTTGGGATGCTGGGCATCTTTTATTTCATATAATCCTGTTAAGGTAAAGCCCATTTCTCGTAGGGGTTGGGTAGCCCCATCGACACCAATAACAAAAACAGCCGTGTTTTTTGGGTTAACTTTTTCACTTAAATAGAGGGCCGTTGCTAAACCTGAGGTCAGTATTTTGTCTTCGGTAATCCTAACGCCCATTTTTGCAAGTTTAATGACATATTGCGCAGGCGTTAAACTGGCGTTGTTAGTGGCTAAAATGTAGCGGATATTAAGATCCTTAAGCGTTTGAAAGAAATCGATTAAGCCCGGAATAGCTTCAGTGCCATGCCATAAAACCCCGTCCATATCAATGATGAGGCCGCGAATATTTGAAACAGATTGCATAGTGATTGTTCTCAGCAATTTAATGATATTAAGTATTAAGGTAGCCTTTAGTGTTGCTTATTACCCATCTTTCTTGCTCATTGATTAAGCGTTCTTTTTTCCAGAAAGGGGCTTTTGACTTTAAATTTTCCATGATAAATCGACAGGCGTCAAAAGCATCACCACGGTGCGATGACCAAGTAGCGACAAGAACAATGGGGTCATTTGGCAGAAGGTCGCCTACACGATGCACAATAAGGCTATCAATAAGTGCCCATTGTTGATGCGCTTCAGCAATAATTTTATCTAATTGCTTTTCGGTCATGCCGGGGTAGTGCTCTAGGGTTAGCACTTTAATTTGATCACCTTCATTAAAGTCACGCATCGTGCCGATAAAAATATTGCAGGCGCCAATCGCGTTGTTTTGGCCTAGGGTAGTTTCTTCATAGTCTTGTAAAACTTGGTAAGGTAAAAAAGGTGTGTTTTTAATGATAACCGGCACAATTAGCCTCCGGTAACAGGCGGAAAAAAGGCAACTTCATCACGATCATTAACGGGTTCATCCCAGTTTACATAATCCATATTGACAGAGACTAAGGTGTTTTGCGGTTTTACTTTATTTTGAGTGGCTTGTTGCCATACTTCGGTTACTGTTAAGACTTCGTTGTAAATAATTTCATCTTCCGATCGGCCTATGTAGTCTTTTAAACTAGCAAAATAACGTATTTTTATAGACATAATGGTTCACTAAAATAAGAATTGTTAGATAATAAGTGTTTTTGGCTTTAGCTTAATTATCCTATAGATATGACTTATACACCTCATTTTAATGCAGCAGGAGAGGCTCACATGGTGGATGTGGGTGAAAAAATGATCACACAGCGTGTGGCGGTGACAGAAGGTTATATTGAAATGCGTCCAGAAACTCTGCAATCAATAATAGCGGGTGAGCATAAAAAAGGCGATGTATTAGCGATAGCCAGAATTGCCGGCATTATGGCCAGTAAAAAAACTGCAGACTTAATCCCGTTGTGTCATCCACTTCCTATTACTCACGTAGAAATTAAATTAGAGCCTGACGTTGAGTTGAACAGAGTGCGTTGCCAAGCTACTATTAAAACTAGGGGGCAAACCGGCATAGAGATTGAAGCATTGTGTGCGACTCAGATAGCGTTGTTAACTATTTACGATATGTGCAAAGGCGTGGATAGGGGTATGGTAATAAGTGGTGTTAGGTTGCTAGAGAAAGCAGGCGGTAAATCTGGACATTGGGTACAAAATTAACAATTACTTAGATTGGCCTGGGATATTTTTGCCAGCCCAGTTTTATCTGAATTTGATACACTAGGCACTTCTTAAAGTTACCAAAAATAATTATGACCATTACTTTAAAAGAGCTTGCTGATTTTTGTGATGCAAAAATCGTCGGCGGTAAGGAATCAACACTCATTACATCTGTGGCTGATATTAAATCAGCAGAGTCCGGCCAGGTGACGCAGTTAACGAGTAGTCGTTATATAAAACACATTGCCAATTCAACCGCTACTGCTTGTTTTATTGCAGAGGGCTTTGCTGTGGATGCTATGCCAGAAGGCATGGCATTATTGGTGTGTTCCGATCCTGAAATGAGTTTTATTAAGGCTTTAGAATTACTTCATCCTGCTCGTATTTACGAGCCTCAAATGGCTCCCCAAGCGGTAATCGATAAAAATGTCACCCTAGGTGAAGGTGTGTTTATTGGGCCTTATGCTGTTGTGGGTGAAGATACTAGCATCGGTGATCAAAGCATTATTTTAGCGGGTGTCTATATTGGTAAGAATGTCAAAATTGGTAAGCATTGTCAGTTGCACCCTTACGCGGTGATTTATGATGATGTGGTACTAGGAGATCACGTGATTATTCATTCAGGTGCCATTATTGGTGCGGATGGTTTTGGTTACAAATTTAGAAATAATCGCCATGTAAAAGTGCCGCAAGTTGGTAATGTGGTGATTGATGATTATGTTGAAGTAGGGGCTAATACTTGTATTGATCGCGGTGCTTTAGGTAGTACTGTGATTGGCGCAGGAACTAAAATCGATAACTTAGTGCAAGTTGGCCATAATAATAAAGTCGGCAAACATGTCATTATGTGTGGTTTAACCGGTGTTTCGGGGTCTTGTAATATTGAAGACTATGCAATTCTGGCGGGTAGTTCTGGGGTTGCCGATCATGTGACGATAGGGCAGGGTGCGGTGGTTATGGCTCGATCTGGCGTTGCTGGAGATATAAAACCAGGTGCTCAAGTGTTTGGAAGCCCAGCTAAAGATAAAAAAGTGGCTTATAAAGAGCAAATTGCGCTGAGCAAATTGCCTGACTTGTTGAAGACAGTTAAGTTGTTGCAAGAGAAAATTGAAGCGCTAGAGGCAGGCTCAAAATAGTTGTTAAGACAGTAGAAATAACTATTTTAAAATCCTAAAATTATTCGAAGCATCAGTGATGACGAATAACCAACTAATATAGTAAACTATATCAACATAATACACGGTTAAGCACGATGACACAAAAAGACAACGTTCACCTACACGAGATTAATAAATTTGGTTCTATGGCTGAACGCTGGTGGGACCCTGAAGGTGAGTTTAAAACGCTACATGATATTAATCCTTTGCGTTTAGCGTTTATTCAAAAATTTGTTAATTTAGAGGGTGTGCGTGTTGTCGATGTAGGCTGTGGCGGTGGTATTTTAACCGAAGGTCTTGCTAAGCAAAATGCTGATGCTTTGGGTATTGATTTAAGTGAAGATTTAATTGATATCGCTGATTTACATGGCTTAGAAACCGGTATTAAAGTTAATTATCAAAAAATTAGCGTTGAAACCTTGGCAGAGCAACAACCCGAGAGCTTCGATCATGTGACTTGTATGGAAATGTTGGAACATGTGCCAGATCCCGGTTCTATCATTACTTCTTGTGCAAAACTCGTTAAGCCAGGTGGTATGGTGTTTTTTTCTACCCTTAATCGCCAAGCTAAAGCTTATTTATTAGCTATTGTTGCGGCAGAACATGTCTTACAGATGTTACCTAAAGGCACGCACGATTATAAAACCTTTATAAAACCATCAGAGCTTTGTCAGTATGCGCGTAATGCCGGCTTAGAACTACAAAATATGATCGGTATTGAATATAATCCGTTTAATAAACAATTCAATTTAGGTAAAGATATAGATGTGAATTATATCGCGGCTTTTAAACGAGTTGTGTAAGCGTTAATGTCATTAAAAAATCAAGTTATCTTAATAACGGGAGCAGGCGGTGGACTGGGTAGTACTGCTGCACTGGCATTAGCTAAACTAGGGGCACATATTATTCTTTTAGATAAGAATATTCCTAAATTAGAAATTATTTACGATCAAATAGTAGAGGCGCATGCACCTACGCCGATTATTTATCCATTTGATCTAGCTGGTGCTAACGAAAACGAGTATGAAGAGCTAGCACAACGGATTGATGAAGAATACGGAGCTTTACAAGGCTTGCTGCATTCGGCCGTTGAATTGAGTGGTTTTAGACCTTGCGCACAGGTGACGACCCAAGATTGGGGGCATACTTTAAATGTCAATTTAAACGCGGCTTTTTTATTAACCCGAGTGTTATTACCCGTATTAGAAAAAAGTCAGCAGGCTGCTATTGTTTTCACTTCAGATTCATCTGCTAGAGAGGCGCGCGCCTATTCGGGGGCTTATGGCGTATCTAAGGTGGCAATGGAAGGTTTGGCGCATCTTTTAGCCGAGGAATTAGAGTCAGGCAATAAAATTCGGGTGAATACTTTAGTGCCTGGGCCTGTCGATTCACCTTTAAGAAAACGGGCTTATCCCGCAGAAGATAAAACTAAATTGCCTTTGATGACAGATTTAAATCCCGTTTATGAGTATTTATTTAGTGCTCAGAGCATCGGCGTCACGGGTCAAATAATTAATGCCTCAACTTTTCACTTATAGTTATATTTTATGGCAGAACGAGAAATTATATTTTTAACTAGAGATGTTAACGTGGTTACCATTCCTGAAGGGACTCCAAGTACTTTGGGAAAAGGTGAAGAAGTGACGATACACCAATCTTTGGGCAGTAATTACACCGTTGTGACTGAGTATGGTCATATGGTGCGCATCGCAGGCGTGGATGCAGACGCCTTAGGTAAAGAACCCCATGAATTACGTACCTTAGTTTTGGAAACCAGTGCAGAAGCGGTTGAGAAAAATTGTTGGGAAGTGATGAAGGCCGTTTATGACCCTGAAATCCCCGTTAATATTGTTGATCTTGGCTTGGTTTATGTTTGTGAAGTAACGCCAGTTGCTGACGACCAAAACGAAGTGCATATAAAAATGACTTTAACGGCGCCGGGTTGCGGTATGGGGCCAGTGATACAAGGTGATGTCGAAAAGAATGTACGAGCTTTACCAGGTGTGGTTAGCGTTAATGTTGAAGTGGTGCTTGATCCGCCTTGGTCTAGGGAAATGATGTCAGAAGTGGCACAAGTACAGTTAGGTTTGTTTTAATTTTATCCTCAATTTCTATTGGTATTTAGTATGTCTTTCATACAGAAATGCTAGTTATTTTCATGATTCATGTATAACCTCGCGCAAATAAACGCGTGCCTTCATCCTGTTAGTTTTTAGAAAATGTTGATGACCAAAGTGGTATAATTTTGTATGATTGTACGGTTTGAATTTTTATAACGGGATAGGCGTTAATTAGTCATCCCGTTTTGTCTATATGAGGTAAGGTGTTTGGCTAAGTCTGCATTATTAGTGCTAGAAGATGGCACAGTATTTAACGGGGTGTCTATAGGCGCCGATGGATGTTCTGTAGGAGAGGTGGTATTTAATACCGCCATGACAGGATACCAAGAAATTCTTAGTGATCCTTCCTATTCGCAACAAATTGTAACTTTAACCTATCCACACATTGGAAATGTTGGTACTAACCCTGAAGATGATGAATCTGCAGGAGTTTTTGTCAGTGGTTTAGTGATTAGGGATTTACCCATTCTTGCCAGTAACTGGCGAAATCAAAAAACTTTGCAGCAATATTTGCTTGATCACAATGTGGTTGCTATTGCTGATATTGATACGCGTAAATTAACGCGTTTATTACGAGATAAAGGCGCGCAACGCGGTTGTATTTTAGCGGGCGACGACATTACAGTTGAGGCAGGTATCAATGCAATTGCTGGCTTTCCCGGTTTAAAAGGGATGGATTTGGCTAAAGAAGTCACTGTTTCTGAGTCTTATGAATGGACTGAGAATATTTGGGGCTTAACAACAGGTCATACCGAAGGTCAAAATTTGACCAAGCATGTCGTAGCTTATGATTTTGGTATTAAACGCAATATTTTGCGCTTGTTGGTTAATCGTGGTTGTCGTGTAACGGTTGTACCTGCGACTTCATCGGCAGAAACTGTATTAGCAATGAATCCAGATGGCGTGTTTTTATCAAATGGACCTGGCGATCCTGAGCCTTGTACTTATGCAATTGCAGCAATCAAAATAATATTGGATACAAAAACGCCAGTGTTTGGTATTTGCTTAGGTCATCAATTATTGGCTTTAGCGAGTGGTGCTAAAACTGAGAAAATGAAGTTTGGTCATCACGGTGCTAATCATCCTGTGCAAGAGATTGCGACAGGGCGCGTTATGATCAGTAGTCAAAACCATGGTTTTGCTGTTAATGAAGCCAGTTTGCCAGCCAATTTGGTGGCAACTTATCGGTCTTTATTTGATGGCAGTTTACAGGGTATTAAGCGTACAGATTGTCCCGCTATGAGTTTTCAGGGGCATCCAGAAGCTAGTCCTGGTCCGCATGATGTGGAATCTTTATTTGATGATTTCATAACTATGATGAATCAAGCTGTCTAACAATAATTACATTAAAAAGTCATAAAATGCCAAAAAGAACCGACATAAAATCGATTTTATTATTAGGTGCTGGTCCTATTGTTATCGGTCAGGCCTGCGAGTTTGATTATTCAGGAACACAAGCGTGTAAAGCACTTAGAGAAGAAGGTTATCGAGTTATTTTAGTTAACTCTAACCCTGCGACTATCATGACTGACCCCGATATGGCGGATGCAATTTACATTGAGCCTATCGATTGGAAAACAGTTGAAAAGATTATTGCTAAAGAGCGTCCAGATGCTATTTTGCCAACAATGGGCGGACAAACCGCTTTAAACTGCGCATTAGATCTTGATGCGCAAGGTGTTTTGGCTAAATATAATGTTGAAATGATTGGCGCTACCAAAAAAGCCATTAACATGGCGGAAGATCGTCAATTGTTTAATGATGCGATGGCGCGTATTGGTTATGAAGTCGCTAAGTCAAAAACAGCGCATTCTATGGAAGAGGCCTTAGCAGCTCAAAAAGAAGTAGGCTATCCGACTGTTATTCGTCCCTCTTTTACGATGGGTGGAAGCGGTGGCGGTATTGCTTACAACAAAGAAGAATTTATTGAAATCTGTGAGCGCGGTTTATATTTATCGCCAACCAATGAGTTATTGATTGAAGAATCAGTCTTGGGTTGGAAAGAATATGAAATGGAAGTGGTGCGTGATTCTAAAGATAATTGCATTATCGTTTGTTCAATTGAAAACTTTGACCCCATGGGCGTGCACACAGGTGATTCAATCACTGTAGCACCTGCGCAAACCTTAACAGACAAAGAGTATCAAATTTTGCGTAATGTATCCTTAGCGGTATTGCGTGAAATTGGTGTAAATACCGGTGGCTCAAATGTTCAAGTAGCTATCAACCCTGTTGATGGACGAATGATTGTTATTGAGATGAATCCACGTGTATCACGATCTTCTGCATTGGCTTCTAAAGCGACAGGTTTCCCTATTGCTAAAGTGGCGGCTAAATTGGCGGTTGGCTATACTTTGGATGAGCTTAAGAATGAAATTACCGGGGGTGCAACGCCGGCTTCATTTGAACCTACTATCGATTACGTGGTGACAAAAGTTCCTCGTTTTACTTTCGAGAAATTTCCCCAAGCCGATGATCGTTTAACGACTCAAATGAAATCTGTAGGTGAGGTGATGGCAATTGGTAGAAACTTCCAAGAGTCTTTACAAAAAGCCTTACGCGGTTTAGAAATTGGTATCAGTGGTTTAGATGAAATAATTGATTTAACGGCTGAAGACGCTAAAGAAAAGATGCAAAGAGAAATGCGTCATCCGGGGCCAGATCGATTGTTGTATGTGGCGGATGCCTTTCGTAGTGGCATGACTTTAGAAGAGATTCATGATGTTTGTAAGATTGATCCATGGTTCTTGGCACAATTACAAGATTTGATTGAAACTGAGCAATCTTTAGCGACTAAAACTTTATCGACTTTAAAAGAAGGTGAGCTTTATAAATTAAAGCGTAAAGGCTTCTCTGATAGCCGTATCGCTAAGTTATTGGATGCTTCAGAAATTGAAGTGCGTAATGTAAGACACAAACAAAATATTCGCCCGGTCTATAAACGTATCGATTCTTGTGCGGCAGAGTTTTCTTCTGATACTGCTTATTTATATTCAACTTACGATGAAGAATGTGAGGCGCGAGTTTCTGATAAAGAAAAAATCATTATTTTAGGCGGTGGTCCTAATAGAATCGGTCAAGGGATTGAATTTGATTATTGTTGCGTGCATGCGGCTTTAGCTTTGCGTGAAGATGGTTACGAAACCATTATGATCAACTGTAATCCTGAAACAGTTTCGACTGATTTTGATACTTCCGATCGCTTATATTTTGAATCGTTAACGCTAGAAGATGTATTAGAAATCGTGCATCTTGAAAAACCAAAAGGCGTTATCGTGCAATATGGTGGTCAAACCCCTTTAAAATTAGCCAGAGCTTTAGAAGCGGCCGGTGTGCCTATTATTGGTACGTCACCTGATTCTATTGACCTTGCCGAAGATAGAGAGCGTTTCCAAAAGTTACTCGAAAGATTAGGCTTAAAACAGCCCCCAAATGGTACAGCGCGTTCTGTTGAGCAAGCCATTATTGCTGCCAAAGAGTTGGGTTATCCTTTAGTGGTTAGACCGTCTTATGTATTAGGTGGTCGTGGTATGGAAATCGTCTTTAATGAAGACGGTTTACAACGCTACATGAAAGAAGCCGTGAGTGTGTCAAATGATGCGCCGGTGCTATTAGATCGTTTCTTAGATGATGCTGTCGAAATGGACGTGGATGCAATTTATGATGGCGAGCGTGTTTTAATCGGTGGTTTGATGGAGCATATTGAGCAAGCCGGTGTGCATTCGGGTGATTCTGCCTGTTCATTACCACCCTATGATTTAGCGCCAGCATTGCAAGATAAACTGCGTGAACAGGTCGCTAAAATGGCGGAAGCTTTGGGTGTAAGAGGCTTAATGAATACCCAATTTGCGATTCAAGGTGATGAAATCTATGTCTTAGAAGTTAATCCTAGAGCCTCTCGTACTGCACCGTTTGTTTCTAAAGCGACAGGTTATCCATTAGCAAAAATTGCGGCTCGAGTGATGGCAGGGCAGACTTTAGCGCAACAGGGCATTACTGAAGAGCGAATCCCAAATTATTACTCTGTTAAAGAAGCTGTTTTTCCGTTTGTTAAATTCCCTGGTGTTGATCCTTTATTAGGCCCAGAAATGAAGTCTACTGGTGAGGTTATGGGTGTTGGTAAGACATTTGGTGAAGCTTTTGCAAAAGCACAGCGCGCGGCTGGGGTTAGCTTAAATGAAAGTGGCAAGGTTTTAATTAGTATTCGTGATCAAGATAAAGCTAAAGCACCTGACATTGCCAAAATGTTGGTGGCAAAGCACTACGAAATTGTTGCAACTGGCGGGACTGCTAAGTTTCTTAAAGAGGCCGGTATACCTTGTGAGGTTGTTTATAAAGTAAACGAAGGCCGGCCTAACACGGTTGATATGATCAAAAATGATCAAATTCAGTTGATTATTAATACAACAGAAGGCAAGAAAGCGATATCAGATTCTTTTACTATGCGTAGAGAAGCGCTACAACATCGCGTTGCTTATTACACAACTATGGCCGGTGCGAGAGCGGCTTGCTATGCCTTGGGTGAGTTAGAAGCGGGTGATGTTAATTGCTTGCAAGATTTACATAAAAATTTAAATTAAAACGCTCGAAATGACAAAGCTAATCATTGATTGGTTTTAAATGACATACGGGCAATTAAGAATGTTATTGGAGTTTTAGAAGAATGAATAAAGTACCGCTCACTGTTACAGGAGCAGAGAAATTACGTGCAGAATTAGAAGAATTAAAATCAGTAGTGCGTCCGCGCATCATTGAGGCTATTTCTACTGCGCGTGCGCATGGTGATTTAAAGGAAAATGCTGAATATCACGCAGCGAAAGAGCAACAAAGTTTTGCAGAAGGCCGTATTGCAGAAATTGAAGGTAAGTTATCCAACGCACAAATAATTGATGTTACAAAAGTAGATGCAAATGGCAGGGTTGTGTTTGGAGCAACGGTTGAAATTGAAGATATAGACTCTGAAAAAAGATCGACTTACCAAATTGTCGGTGAAGACGAGGCGAGTATTAAAGACGGTCGTATCTCAATAGGTTCACCAATTGCTAGGTCGTTAATAGGTAAAGAAGTTGAAGATGTTGTTACTGTTAAAGCGCCGGGTGGTAATGTGGACTATGAAATAATTTCAATCAAATATATTTAAGTTGTAATGATTGCTGGCGAAGGGAATATCCCTTCGCCTTTTTAAATCATTTGTTGGGGTTGATACGATATAAAACAGCGATTTGTCCAATTGTTTGTATGAGTTCTGCGCCTGTTTCTGCACATAATTGTGCGCTAATTAACTTTCTGTCATCTCGTTCAGCACGTATTTTTATCTTGAGTAATTCATGCGTGTTAAGTGCTTGATCAAGTTCGTTTAAAACCCCTGCGGTTAGTCCAGATTGACCAATCATTACGACAGGTTTTAGGGAGTGAGCATCGGCTCTAAGTTTTTTTTTGTCCGCAGAGTTCATTAATATTCCTATATAAAAAGTACACTAACACTATACAACAATTTATGAGTCGAAGTAAGAGTAGTGGTCGATGGATGTCTGAACATTTTGAAGATGAATATGTCAAAATGGCTCAGTCGCAAGGATATCGATCTCGTGCGGTTTTTAAACTAAAAGAAATACAAGAGAAGGATCATCTCATCAGGCCTGGGATTAATATTGTAGATTTAGGGGCAGCCCCGGGAGGTTGGTCACAATATGCTAGGCAGTTGATAGGTAAAAAAGACAAGTTGATTGCTTTAGATATATTGCCAATGGATCCTTTAGAGGGCGTGGATTTTATTCAAGGTGATTTTCGAGAAGATGAAGTGTTAGAGCGATTAAAAGTGGTATTAGAAGGCTTGCCAGTAAGTTTGGTGATGTCTGATATGGCACCTAATATGAGCGGAAATAAAGCTATTGATATGCCCAGATCAATTTTTTTGGGAGAGTTAGCCTTAGATACAGCAAGAACCGTGTTGACAAAAAATGGTGATTTTTTAGTTAAATTGTTTCATGGTGAAGGCTTCGAAGCTTTTTATAGTGATGTGCAAAGTTCGTTTTCAAAAGTAGTCATTAGAAAACCAAAAGCATCACGACCACGCAGTAATGAAGTATATATTTTAGCAAGAGGCTTTAAATAATCTTTTGTATCCCATATATATGCTTGACTAGTAAATTTTTAGTTTACTGGTATATTCAAATAAATAACGACGATCAGGAAAGTTAAGTCCTGATATAATTGCAGTGATTTTTAATCCGAGAGCCTGTTTGGGCTAGGGTGTCTATGTGAATGATATGTTAAAGAATGTAGTCTTGTGGGTGGTTGTCGCCGTTGTGTTGATGACGCTTTTTAATAATTTTGGCTCACAAGGTGAGCGGGCGGATTCATCGTTATCCTACTCGCAATTTATTGAATCAGTTAAAGCTGGTCAAGTGCAACAAGTAATGATAGATGAGCATATCATTAAAGGTAAGACTCAAAGCGGCCAATTATTTAGGACTTACGCGCCTAATGATCCGCATATGGTAGATGATCTACTCGCTAATAATGTAGATATTAAAGCAGTTCCCCCTGAACAGCCATCAATGTTGATGCAACTTTTAGTTTCATTTGGCCCCATGTTACTTCTAATAGGGGTGTGGGTGTTCTTTATGAGACAAATGCAAGGTGGTGCCGGTGGAAAAGGTGCCATGGGCTTTGGCAAAAGCAAAGCCCGTATGCTTGAAGAAGATCAAATCAAAGTCACTTTTGCCGACGTTGCAGGTTGTGACGAAGCCAAAGAAGAAGTGGTTGAAATGGTTGATTTCTTAAGAGACCCTGCTAAATATCAAAAGTTAGGTGGAAAAATTCCACGTGGTGCTCTAATGATAGGCCCTCCTGGTACAGGTAAAACACTTTTAGCACGTGCAATTGCGGGTGAAGCTAAAGTACCTTTCTTTACTATTTCTGGTTCTGATTTTGTCGAAATGTTTGTGGGCGTGGGTGCGTCTCGCGTGCGTGATATGTTTGAACAAGCTAAAAAACATGCACCTTGTATTATTTTTATTGATGAAATTGATGCTGTAGGCCGTCAGCGTGGTGCTGGCTTAGGTGGTGGAAATGATGAGCGTGAACAAACATTAAACCAATTATTGGTTGAAATGGACGGTTTTGAAGGTAACGAAGGCATTATCGTTATTGCGGCTACTAACCGTCCAGACGTTTTAGATAAAGCTTTATTAAGACCCGGTCGCTTTGATCGTCAAGTCACTGTAGGTTTACCTGATGTGCGTGGTCGTGAACAAATCTTAAATGTGCATATGAAAAAAGTACCTTCAGCTGAGGATGTACAGGTTAAATATATTGCGCAAGGCACTCCAGGTTTCTCTGGTGCAGATTTAGCTAATTTAATTAACGAAGCCGCTTTATTTGCAGCAAGAATGAATAAACGGGTTGTTAATATGGCTGATTTAGAAAAAGCCAAAGATAAATTGATTATGGGTGCAGAAAGGCACTCCATGGTCATGAACGATAAAGAAAAGCAAATGACCGCTTATCACGAAGCAGGGCATGCTATCGTAGGTAAGTTAGTGCCCGAACATGATCCTGTTTACAAAGTAAGTATTATGCCTAGAGGTCGTGCTTTAGGTGTGACCATGTTTTTGCCTGAAAGAGATCAATACAGTGCTAGTAAGCAAAAACTGGATAGTATGATTTCTAGTTTGTATGGTGGACGTATAGCCGAAGAAGTTGTTTTCGGTTGGGAACAAGTCAGTACTGGCGCATCTAATGATATTGAGCGTGCTACTGAACTTGCTAGAAATATGGTGACTAAATGGGGTTTATCTCAACGCTTAGGGCCATTATCTTATAGTGAAGAAGAGGGTGAAGTGTTTTTAGGTCGATCAGTTACTCAGCATAAAACAGTTGCTGAAGAAACTTCTCATACGATTGATGAAGAAATTCGTTCATTTATTGATAGAAACTATGAGCGCGCCGAAAGATTGATAAAAGAAAATATTGATATTTTGCATGCAATGGCTGCAGCATTAATGAAATATGAAACGATTGATAAATACCAGATTGAAGATTTGATGGCGCGTAAACCCGTGCGAGATCCTGAAGGTTGGGGGGATGATAAACCTCCCCATGGCGATATTAAAGTTGATGATGTAAAGGTCAATGATGATGTTAAAAATGTTGATCTAACGAAGCCGGCCCAACAAAACTAAATAATAGTACTTTTAAAGGAGAGGCTAACCCCTCTCCTTTTTTTATGGGTGGTGATTTCACTGCTAATAAATTTATAAGCAACATTAAGAAATAATGATAGAGAGTTCCCAGTAATGGCAAAAAAATATTTTGGCACAGATGGCATCAGAGGCAAAGTAGGTCAGGCACCTATAACCGCGGATTTTTTATTAAGATTAGGTTGGGCTGCGGGACGCGTGTTTGCCACTGAAGGGCATGACTTTGTATTGGTAGGAAAGGATACTCGTATATCAGGCTATATGTTTGAGTCTGCATTAGAGGCAGGCTTAACTGCTGCAGGAGTTAATACGCATTTATTAGGCCCAATGCCAACCCCTGGAGTCGCCTATTTGACTAGAACTTTAAGAGCTCAAGCCGGTATTGTGATTAGTGCCTCCCATAACCCTTATTACGATAATGGCGTTAAATTCTTTTCTGTAGAAGGTACAAAATTACCCGATGATATAGAAGAAAAAATTGAGTTTTATCTGGATTCACCTATGACTACAGTTGAATCATCAGCGTTAGGTAAAGCTAAAAGATTAGTGGATGCTGCAGGTAGATATATAGAATTTTGTAAAGCCAGTATCGCAACCCGTTACGACTTTAGTGGTATGAAAATCGTAGTGGATTGTGCTAATGGTGCGACTTATCACATTGCGCCACACGTATTTAATGAGGTGGGTGCTGAAGTCATTGTGATGGGCGCTCAGCCCAATGGTATCAATATTAATGCTGAATGTGGTGCAACTAGCCCCGCTAAATTAGCGAGTATGGTATTAGAAAATGAAGCTGATTTTGGTATTGCTTTAGATGGTGATGGTGATCGTTTAATAATGGTGGATCATAAAGGTGAAATCGTTGATGGTGATGAGATTATTTACATTATTGCTAAAGCAAGGTTGGATGCGGGCTTGATGTCAGGGCCAGTCGTAGGGACCTTAATGACCAATCTAGGTATGGAGCATGGTCTTAAACGATTAGGTATTGATTTACTTAGAGCTAATGTTGGCGATCGTTATGTTTTAGAGATGATGAGTGAACATAACAGTATTTTGGGTGGTGAAAACTCTGGACATATTATTTGTTTAGATAAAACGACGACAGGTGACGGCATTATTGCGGCCTTGCAAGTGATGGCAGAAATGCATGATACCGGAGAGAGTTTGTATGAGCTTAAATCGGGTATGCAAAAATATCCCCAAATATTAATTAATATTAAAACGTCTGAAAAAGTAGATTTAGCATCTAATGAGCCTATTCAATTAGCCGTAAAAGCCATTGAAGAAAATCTGGGTGATAAGGGTAGAGTGTTACTGAGAGCATCAGGAACTGAACCATTAATTAGAGTGATGGTTGAAGGTGATGATGCTGATTTAGTTAATAAATATGCTCATGAGTTGTCAGAAGATGTTAAGAAAGCAATAGGTGCTTGAAATACAATCTATTAGCCTATATCATAGGTGGTTTGATTATATAGAGGAGTAATTTTGATGCGTCGGTCTCTGGTTGTAGGAAATTGGAAAATGAATGGAAATCTTGCGAGTGCTCAATTACTTGCAAAAGGAATTATCGCAGGCTTAGGTTCAGCGGATGCAGATATTGCAGTTTGCGTACCTTATGTTTATTTACCTGCCATTAACGAATTAGTAAAAGATACAGCCTTAGGTTTAGGTTCACAAAATATTGCAGATAAAGCATCAGGTGCATACACTGGTGAAGTTTCTGCTTCAATGCTGAAAGAGTTTAATACTCAATACGCTCTAGTAGGTCACTCAGAAAGACGCTCTTATTATGGTGATACAGATGCATCAGTTGCTGCACGCTATGTTCAAGCACAAGAACAAGGCATTATCCCTATATTATGCGTAGGTGAAACTTTAGAGCAACGTGAACAAGATCAAACCTTTACTGTTATTAACGAGCAATTGGATGCAGTTCTTGATTTAGCGGGTGTTGAATCGTTAAATAAAGCTGTTATCGCATACGAACCTGTTTGGGCAATTGGAACAGGAAAAACAGCGTCTGATGAGCAAGCACAAGAAGTTCATCATTATATTCGTCAGTATATTGCTGCAAAAGATCAAGCGATTGCTGACAAAGTTCAAATTTTATACGGTGGTAGTGCTAAGCCTGATAATGCAAAAGGTTTATTTGCTCAGCCGGATATAGATGGTGGTTTAATAGGTGGCGCTTCTTTAGAAGCAGAATCCTTTTTAAAGATTTTTCAATCGGTTAAATAGATAACAATCATGTATCAAGTAATTATAGTTATTCATGTGTTGCTAGGATTAGGCGTTATTGGTCTAGTGATGATGCAACAAGGTAAAGGCGCTGATGCGGGTGCATCTTTTGGCACGGGTTCTGCGGGATCAGTTTTTGGTGCTCAAGGTGCTTCTTCATTCTTATCAAGAGCAACTGCAATATTAGCAACCTCATTCTTTATCACCAGCTTAGGTCTTGCGGTGATGAATGGTCATAAAGGCGCTGCTTATGATTTGATGAGCGGTGAAAATACTACACCAGAAGTGCCAGTTGTGGTTGAGAAAAAAGCTGACGTACAACCAGAAGTACCAGAAATAAAAACGACTGAAGTACCTAAAGCAGAAGAAATTAAAACTGTAAAATAGTCAGATCAATATATGCCGACGTGGTGGAATTGGTAGACACGCCATCTTGAGGGGGTGGTGACGCAAGTCGTGCCGGTTCAAGTCCGGCCGCCGGTACCAAATAAGGGTTTTAAGAAGCCCAAAGAAGTATAGAAACCCGCAAGCCATAAGGCTTAGCGGGTTTTTTGTTGTCCAATGAAATACATCAAAATGTCACAAAATACACAAAAACGGGTAGCTTATTTTGAAAGCATTAATGTGTCACAAGGCCAAGATTATTTTCTGGATAGCGCTCCAATCTCCATGGGGTGCGCTCTTATCCCACCAGCGTAAGCGATACTCCCGCGTTTCATGGGTGTAGCCTATTGCTAAAGGTCTTTCATCTTTATAAGGTTTGAGGGTGGTTATAGCTAAAAATGCCCAATCCTCGTTATTGCGTCGACACTCTATCCATATTCCGGCGTGTCCATATTTATTAAAATCAATACGCACGACAGAATGTTCCACGCCCAATTCAAGGGTAAGACAAAAGTCGGGAGGTAAATGACTGATGCCTACAGGTGTGGCAATAATACCCAAATCATGACCGATTGCCTGATTATAATTTATGCTGGCCTTTATGCGGATAATTTGGCTGAACAATCTTTTTTGAATGCCGGGTTTAACCGCAGTGGGTGGCGCCACAAATACAGTGGGCTTGGGATAATCCATGGCCTCATATCCCAGTTGATTTATCATCATGTTTTTATAGGCAGTGGCTTCCCTTGCATCAAATTGAATAGCAGGATGCCAGTGTTGAAGCATCCAAATGTAATAGTTGATGTCAAACAAAGTATCAGTAATCTCCTGAGTTGTTATCTGGCAGATTGGCCCATTTATAGGGAGTTTGTTTGCATACTGAGTGAGCCAAATAATTTGATCCGCACATGCGTTAGGAAAATAGGTATAGGTAGTCATAAGAATTTGGTGCTCCAAGTTAAGAGGGGTATAGGACTTAAACGGTTTTCGGAGCCGGTTATGGGTATGGGTAATTCTACGCTGGTGTTTTAAACCTATACCCGAAACTATTAGGCGTGTAGATTTTCTTTAAGGGTAGTTACCCAGACTTTGGGTAGGGTAACTTAATCATAGTATGCGCGCCTATATGTTTATAGGGACATACTTTTTACGCGGGGTAGTTATACCCCCGCGATTTGTTGGCCTACCTTTTGATATTACGCGGCTACTGATTTAATTTGAAGCGCTATAAAATAAGGCGTGGATTGAGTGATAAATGTTTAGATGCTCACCCATGAGTTGTGTGAGTTCCTGATGAGTGTAGTGATGCGACCTAAACTTCTGTAGGAATAGGCTTTCTCTCGGCGTATTTTAAACAACTAAATAAAAAGAATTGTGCGCCAAAAATAAGATTTGCCATCAGTAAATGGATGGGTTGTACGATGGCAGGTACGCCCAGTCTATCAAGACTCACTCCCGCTAATATAGCAATGACAACCAACGTAATTTGGACAAATCCAGTTTTAAATAACAACGTTGAAGGTGCTAAAGTTTGTTTTATTTTCCAAACTAACCAGAGGTTAGTAAACAGAATAATTGATGAAAATGAACGATGGATATAAAAAATAATTGGGAAATCCTCGCGCCAATACTCACGACCAATGTTGGTTTTAGCAATAAAATCAACAGCCTCTCTGACTTGTGTGCCCATGGCAATTTGTAATAAAGTCATGAGCATAGCAATCGCTAGTATAGTTTTAAATTTAGCCGGTAATAAGTGTGTATCAATTTGGCTTAGGTAATCGCGTTGCGATCTGGCAATGGTGTAAATTAATAGTCCAACAATAACCAAAGCTAACAGCATGTGCAGGGTAATCATGAAGGGTTTTAAATTGCTAGCTACTACATGAGAACCAAGCCATCCCTGAAAGCCTACCAAAAAGAAACTACTTAGCGCTAAATAAAAGATAGTTTTGTCGGTTTTAAGAAAAATTCGTGATGACCAAGCGGTTAGAAATATTAAAAAACCGATAGAAACGCCAACCAAGCGATTAGTGTATTCAGTCCACGTTTTAACAGGATTAAATTGCGTATTTTCGTAGCCCCGTTGGGCATATATTTCATGGTAGTTGGCGGGTAGTTGGGCTTCTTCTGTAGGTGGTACCCATTGTCCAAAACAGGTTGGCCAATCAGGGCAACCCATGCCAGCACCAGAAGCTCTAACGATGCCTCCCATTAGGATAACGACATAAACGGCAAAAATGGTGATGATGCCTAAGCGACGAAATTTTAAAATAGCGGGTGAGTTCATGGCTGCTCTCATAATAAAGTCACTGGGATTGGGGGGTCGGCTTTAATAGTAAGTTTGTGAGTTGCGTTCTCGTTATTTTGCAATACGATAAGCAGACTATGCTTTATTAGGTTTGTGTTATCTTGATCAGAGGCTTGATTGGGTGTCGGCAAAGCTAAAAGTACTTTAGCTATACCTTGATCAAAATCAGTGTCAAGTGTGTAAATGTTAGTGTTGGGGGCTGGGGGGTGTGCTGATAGACATTCAGCTAATACAAGTTCACGTTTGGCTTTACCTAGATAATGTGTTCGTGCCACTATTTCTTGGCCGGTATAACAACCTTTTGTATAACTTATACCACCTAGTTCATCAAGATTAAGCATTTGTGGAATAAACTCTTCTGTTGTAGCGTTACTTAACCAAGGAATACCGGCTAGCAAATCAAGATAACGCCATTGCGCAGAGTTAGCGTTGGTAAAGTTTTCCTTAGTACTGTAATGGGTCCAGAGATTAATGGCAGTATCGGTGTCTGCAATAATGAGTTGACGATTAACCGTATCTGAAAAGCTTACGCTTATAAAGGTATCTTGATGGGTGTTGAAGCGCTCTACATTATTGGAATTTGTTTGCTCATTTAGACCGAATAAACACAGCTTTTCAGTCACGTTATCTAAAGTAGCATCCGATCTTAAGATATACATGCGCAATTTTTTCTGTATGCTGTCTAAAAGATCTATGGGCAGCATCATTAAGAAGGCATCAGGTGTTTTAATCAGTAAAAATGTACTCAGTACGCGGCCTTTAGGGTTACAGATGGCGCCTAGACTGCTCTTTGTCTCAGTAATATCGTTTACATTACAGGTGATTTGGCCTTGCAATAACTTAGCTGCATCCGAACCGCTAATCTTTAATATACCCAAATGCAGAATGGGATAAAGTGCTTTTGGACTATTGATGTTAGCGTTTGTAAAGGTGATATCTGTTTCACTGTTAAATATAGCCTGCGCTTTGATAAGGAAGTGTTGCCAATTTTGATTCATAGTTTTAAAACATTACGAGTTAATTGCGTAAGATTATATAGCAACTGTATTTGCAGGGTAACGCTTTAAACAGTTTAGTGTTTATGGTTAATGAGTTTTAGGGGAGAGTCAAAGCGATGGTTAGAGAGAGTGCCGGAACTCTAGTATTTAGATGTGCAGAGTCTAAACTTTTAATTCAGTATGTATGGGTTTTACATGCTTTTGTGTTGCTTGCACTAGTATTAAATGACTTGCCTATCACGATTAAATTAATTTTAAGTCTACTGGTCCTTATTCATCTTAGATTTGCACTCAGTAATTCACAAAAAACACATGCCACTATTCAATATACGGAGAGTATGGGTTGGGAGTTTTTAGTTGATAATGTGTTTAAGCCTATTGACGTTTTAAAATCAACCGTTATAACCACCAAGGTGCTTTTTTTACATTTTAATTATAAACCACTGCCTCAAGGATTAAGATGGCATAAGAAGTGTACATTTTTAGTAGTGAGTGACATGCTTTCGGAGCAAGATTATCGACACTTAGTTGTTAAATTGCGTATGACAGTAATAAAATAAGTATAAACAAGTCGTGTCTGATAGAATAAAATTATTGCGAACACAGATTGATAGTTTTTGACTTGTAATTGCAGGTATCATAAGCCCCAATTAATTAAAATAATAAGGAGAAATCGGATGTCAAAAGGCCAAAACTTACAGGATAATTTTTTAAATTCGCTTAGAAAAGAGCATACGCCTGTATCAATTTTTCTAGTTAATGGTATTAAGTTACAAGGAAAAGTTGATTCGTTTGATCAATATGTCATCATGCTCAAAAATACCATTAGTCAAATGGTTTACAAGCACGCTATATCTACCATTGTACCGAGTAAAGCCGTTAAAATGAGTCGTGAGGATGAGGCTGTTGAGGAATAGGCGCTTCAGTTTTGATGTTGTCTGTTTTTCTTTAGTATTATTCTTGGAGTATTTTATTGTTTGACCGTCCAGATTCAGGTGAGCGAGCAATCCTTGTTCATCTAACCATTCGTTCCGGACAAGAGGACCTTTTAGAATTAAAAGAACTCGCTAAGTCGGCCGGAACCGATCCTGTTTATGTAGTTACTGGTACTCGTAAAAGACCTGATCCAAAATATTTTGTCGGCACTGGTAAGCTTGATGAGCTAAAAGCGGCTGTTGAAGAATATAGTGCCGATGTTGTTTTATTTAATCATCCCTTAGCACCCAGCCAAGAAAGAAATCTAGAAGGTTTTTTAGGCGTGAGAGTGGTTGATAGAAATGGTCTTATTTTGGATATTTTTGCACAACGCGCTCAATCATTTGAAGGTAAATTACAAGTTGAGTTGGCTCAGTTAAAGCATTTATCTACACGATTAGTCCGGGGTTGGACGCATTTAGAGCGTCAAAAAGGTGGGATTGGTTTGCGTGGGCCCGGTGAAACTCAGTTAGAAACTGATAGGCGCTTATTAGGTCTACGTATTAAACAAATTCAACAGCGCTTAGATAAAGTTGAAAAACAACGGCACCAAGGTCGTAGTAAGCGAAAAAAAGCTGAAATTCCATCGGTCTCATTAGTAGGTTATACCAATGCAGGTAAATCGACTTTATTTAATGCGTTAACGGGTGCAGATATTTATGCCGCGGATCAGTTGTTTGCGACTTTAGATCCGACTTTGCGGAGTTGCCAACTTCCTAACAGCACAGAAATAGTGTTAGCGGATACGGTGGGTTTTATCAGGCATTTACCGCACGAATTGGTAGCGGCATTTAAATCTACTTTGCAAGAAGCGAGTGAAGCTGATTTATTAATGCATGTAGTTGATGCTTTTAGTGAGGAGCGTGATGAGATTATGTTGCAGGTTAATAGCGTCCTCAAAGATATTCAGGCTGACAAAGTAAGGCAGTTAGAAGTCTTTAACAAAATTGATTTATTGGACAATATTCAGCCGCATGTGGATAGGGATGATTTAGGGCAACCCATTCGAGTTTGGCTATCTGCCGAAACAGGTGCGGGTATTGAATTGTTGAATGCTACCTTAGCCGAAATTTTTGCTAATACAAAAGTGAAACGTCACTGTTATTTACGCCCAGATCAAACGGATATTAGAGCTAAACTATTTACTTGCGCAAATATAATTGACGAGCATATTGATGAATCGGGTGCCAATGACTTAATTATTGAAATTGATGTTAGGTATCTGGGTTTGTTAAAAGATGTAAAAAATGAAGAAATAACCGAATAAACTATCGAAAATTCAAGACGTGTAGAGCTAAGTCTTAGGGCATCGGTTTTCACTTTTATAGGGATATACGATAGAATAGCGGTCATTAATGTCCTAAGTGATAATATTAATTAAGTAATCCAATATGGAGCATAAGTATGTCGTGGAATGAGCCTGGCGGTAGTGATAAAGACCCTTGGAGTGGTCGAGGGGACCAGAAAGGGCCTCCTGATTTAGACGAAGTAGTAAAATCTTTACAAGAGAAGATTGGTAAGTTTTTTGGTGAAGGAAATGGCGACAAAAATGGCTCACCTAATAACTTTTCATTTGGAACTTCCATGAAAGGGTTAGGTTTTCTTAGTGGCGGTGTTGCCTTATTATGGGGTCTTAGTGGATTTTACATCGTTGACGAGGGAAATCACGGTGTTGAAACTCGTTTTGGTCAATACATAGGTACTACGCAATCGGGTTTAAACTGGCATATCCCTGCGCCTATTGAGCATGTTGATATCGTTAATGTTAAACAACAACGATTTATAGAAGTGGGTTATCGCAGTAATGCAGGGGGTGAACAGGTTGGGTCAGTACCTAAAGAAGCCTTGATGCTAACAAAAGATGAAAATTATGTAGATGTGCGTTTAGCTGTGCAATATCAAGTTAAAGACGCTAAGCAGTTTTTATTTAATGTAGTTAACCCCGCTTTTACACTTAAACAAGTGACAGAAAGTGCTTTAAGAGGTGTCGTAGGTAGTAGTGCTATGGACTTTGTTTTAACACAAGGTCGTAGTGAAATTGTGACGCTGATTAAAAAAGAAATTCAAGATGTCATGGATAGCTATGATTCCGGTATTCAAATAACCAGTGTTAACCTACAGGATGCTCAACCACCTGAACAGGTGCAAAATTCCTTTGAAGATGCAATTAAAGCCCGAGAAGATGAGCAACGCTTAATTAACGAAGCAGAAGCCTATTCTAATGATGTGGTGCCTAAGGCGCGTGGTGCTGCAGCTCGTAAGATTCAAGAAGCTGAGGGTTATAAAGAACAAGTGATTGCTCAAGCTGAGGGTGAAACAAGTCGATTTAGTCAATTATTAACGCAATACACTAAAGCGCCAGATGTGACTCGTAAACGTATGTATATTGAGTCTATGGAATCAGTGATGTCTGAAACTAATAAGGTTCTTGTCGATGCTAAAACCGGCAGTAATTTTTATTTACCTTTAGATAAAATGGTTCAATCTAATCCATCTGCAACTACAGTGCCTGCAGTAAATAATGCATCAACAAGTATTGTAGATTCGTCTCAGTCTCCGGTATCTCAGCAAGCTAGCTCAAGCTCAGTTCCAGACCAAACTGTTGAGCGTAGTGCAAATCGTAGCCGTGACGGCAGAGGTCGCTAATGAATCAAAATAAAATTATAGTAGGTTTGGCCAGTGTTTTATTGGTTGCTGTAATGAGCGTTTTTACTGTGGGTCAAAACGAAAAGGTTATAAAATTTAGGTTGGGTGAAATCGTTAAAAATGATTATGCGCCGGGGTTACATTTTAAAATTCCTTTTATTAACAACGTAAAAAAATTCGATGGTCGTATCCAAACGATGGATGCAAAACCAGAACGATTTTTAACGGCGGAAAAAAAGAACGTTATCGTTGATTCTTTTGTAAAATGGCGTATTGGAAATGTCAGTACATTTTATACATCGGTTGCCGGTGATATTGATCAGGCTAATTTACGCTTAGATCAAATTATTAAAGATGCGTTTCGTAGTGAGTTTAGTAAACGTAATATTAAACAGCTCATCTCGACTGATCGTAGTGCGATTAGAGAAATACTAACTAATAACTCAAAAGCAGTCGCTGCGGAATTAGGGATGGAAATTGTTGATGTGCAAGTGATGCGTATTGATTTGCCGCCTGAAGTCAGTAGCTCAGTTTTCCGAAGAATGGAAGCTGAACGAGAAAGAGTGGCAAGAGAGTTTCGTTCTCAAGGTGCTGAAGCAGCCGAAAGAATTAGAGCGGATGCGGATAGACAGCGTGTAGTAACTTTAGCAAACGCTTTCCGTGATGCTGAGAAATTGCGCGGTGAAGGTGATGCAACTTCGTCTGAAATTTATGCAAACGCCTTTGGTGCAGATGCTGAATTCTTTACTTTTTATCGTAGCTTAAACGCTTATAAGAAGAGTTTTTCTACTGGAAGTATGATGGTGTTAGATCCAAACTCTGATTTCTTTAAATATTTTAAGGCGCAGAAATAAGCTTTTTTAAACATAATTTTTTTAATGCAATATCAAAACGCTCCGCCCAGGCGGGGCGTTTTGTTTGAGTGGATATACAAAATGCAAGCAAAAGATTCCTGGCTGTTGCCTGATGGAATAGAAGAGATACTCCCAGAAGAAACTAAGCGAGTTGAACGCTTACGTAGTCAGATTTTAGAGTTGTTCGGTTGTTGGGGTTACGATTTAGTGATTCCGCCGTTCATAGACTTTCTAGATTCTTTATTAACAGGTTCAGGACATGATCTTGACTTGCAAACATTTAAACTGACGGATCAATTAAGCGGTGAAATGCTCGGTATAAGAGCAGATATGACACCGCAAGTGGCTAGAATGGACGCGCATAATTTGAAGCATGTTTGGCCAACTCGGTTGTGTTATGTTGGAACAGTTTTACATACTCGTGGTGATGCATTACATAAAACCCGGAGCCCTATGCAGTTGGGAGCTGAACTTTATGGTCATGCGGGTAAAGAAAGTGATGTGGAAGTGATTCGCTTAATGTTAGAAATGCTTGCAGTTGCTGGTTTATTAAATGTTCATTTAGACTTGGGTCATGTCGGTATTTATAGAGCCTTATCTCAGCAAGCGGGTTTAACAGAACTTCAAGAGAGTGAGTTATTTGATGTTTTACAGCGTAAGGCGCGTCCAGAGTTGAAAATTTTATTGGATAGTTATGCTATTGATAATGATTTAAAGGCTATGTTATTAAAACTACCTGAGTTAAATGGTGGTAAAGAAATAATGCAGGAAGCGCAGATTGTTTTCGCTAAAGCTAACAATGAAGTTAAAAGTGCTTTGGCTGATTTAGCGGATATAGCCGATAGCTTAACAGCGTTTTTACCGTCATTACCGATCAGTTTTGATTTGGCAGAATTACGTGGCTATCATTATCATACGGGTGTGGTTTTTGCGGCGTTTGTGCCGACATTGGGTAAAGAAATTGCCAGAGGTGGGCGTTATGATAATATTGGCGCTGTATTTGGTAGAGCGCGTCCAGCCACAGGATTTAGTACGGATCTTAAATTGTTGACGGCATTAGCTAAGCAATCGAATGAGTTAGTTTCTAAGTCATTAATTTTTGCGCCTCTTGTAGAAGATTTGGCTTTAACACAAAAAATTAGAGAGTTACGCGCAAAACATCAGGCCGTTGTTCAACAATTGCCAGGACAAACCGGAGGTGCCAAAGAAATGGGCTGCACTTCTATTTTAGAAAAAGATCAACAAAATTGGGTCGTAAGACCTTTAGCTTAAGTCTGGAATAATTATGGGAAAAAATGTCGTTATTATCGGTACTCAATGGGGTGACGAGGGAAAAGGTAAGCTGGTTGATTTATTAACCGAACAAGTTGAGGCCGTAGTACGTTTTCAGGGTGGACATAATGCTGGTCATACTTTGGTTATTCATGGTGAAAAAACAGTTTTACATTTAATTCCATCTGGCATTCTTAGGGATAACGTCCTATGTATGATCGGTAATGGTGTGGTATTGTCGCCTTCGGCTTTGATGGAGGAGATTGATTTCCTTGAAAAAGCGGGGGTTTCGGTTAGAAGGCGTTTGTTAATCAGCGAGGCGTGTACTTTAATTTTGCCTGTGCATGTGGCAATTGATCAAGCTCGTGAAAAAGCCAGAGGCGGTAAGGCGATTGGCACAACCGGTCGTGGTATTGGCCCTGCTTATGAAGATAAAGCGGGTCGCAGAGGTTTAAGAGCGGGTGATTTGTTGAACGCGGAAACCTTTGCAGAAAAACTTAAAGATTTGGTTGATTATCATAACTTCATGTTGACCAATTATTACCATACGGATGCCGTAGATTATCAACAAACATTAGATGAAGCACTTAGATTGGGTGAATTGATTAAGCCCATGTTAACCGATGTGAGTGAAGCACTTTATAAGTTTCAATCTGAAGGTAAAAATTTACTGTTTGAAGGCGCACAAGGCGCATTATTAGATATAGATCATGGCACTTTCCCATATGTGACATCTTCCAGCACAACTGCTGGTGGAGCCGCTACGGGTAGTGGTTTAGGGCCATTAGATTTTGATTATGTTTTAGGTATAACTAAGGCTTATTCAACTCGCGTGGGTAATGGACCATTTCCATCTGAATTAAATGATGCCAACGGTGATCATTTAGGGACTAAAGGTCATGAGTTTGGAGCGACAACAGGTCGTAAACGTCGCACTGGATGGTTTGATGCGGTAGCGATGCGGAAATCAGCAAAATTAAATAGCTTAAGCGGTATTTGTTTAACTAAGTTAGATGTACTTGATGGCTTAGAGAAAATTGGTATTTGTACGGCTTATAAGTTGAACGGTGAGATTACTTATACCGCGCCTTTAGGTGCTGATCAGTATGAACAATGTGAAGCAATTATTGAAGAAATGCCTGGTTGGACTGAAAATACCTTGGGTGTGACTGATTACAGTGCGTTACCCGAAAATGCTAAAGCGTATATTAAGCGTCTAGAAGAATTAGTGGGTGTGAAAATAACGATTGTTTCTACAGGACCTGATAGAGATGAAACAATTGTTTTAGAGCATCCTTTTTCTTAAAGCAGCATAATATTGTCAATTAATTTAGTTGTAGGCTGATGAAAAAACTTAAAGTACTTTTTGTCTGTATGGGAAATATTTGTCGTTCACCAACTGCAGAAGGCGTATTCGCTAAGTTGCTTAAAGACCGGCAGTTAGAAGAAGTGTTTTTGATTGATTCAGCCGGAACTCATGCTTTTCATGTTGGGGAGCAGCCTGATTTAAGGTCTCAAGAGGCCGCTCTTGAGAGGAATATTGATATTGCGCATTTGCGGGCTAGAAAAGTCATCATGGGTGATTTTGAGGACTTTGATTATTTATTAGCGATGGATGAAGATAATTACTTAACGTTAATGAACGCTTGTCCTGAACATTACCAATACAAGATTAAATACTTTCTTGATTACGCACCACATTTGTCAGTGAGAGAAGTGCCGGACCCTTATTACGGCGGTCGATTTGGTTTTCAAAAGGTTTTAGATTTAATTGAGGCGGCTTCTGAAGGTTTTCTGGAATCTATAGACGTCTCTGGCCTTCTTGATGAGCGAGTTAAAATATAAAGGTGTCGATGTGGCAATAGTTTCTAATACAATTAATTATTTAGATGGTGACGTTTTATTAGAAGGTTTTTTTGCTTTTGATGATTCAATTCAAGGCCAAAGACCTGCTGTTTTAATTAATCATGCTTGGGCCGGTAGAGATGACTTTGTCGCTGAAAAGGCTAAGCAAATAGCAAAGTTAGGTTATCTAGCTTTTGCGGTTGATATGTATGGCAAAGGTGTTTTAGGGGCTAATAAAGAAGAAAATGCCCAATTAATGCAGCCTTTTATGGAAAATCGGCAATTAATAAGTCAACGAGCCAAAGCAGCTTTAAACACGGTTAAGTTAATGCCGTGGGTAGATGATAAGCAAATTGCCGCAATGGGGTTTTGTTTTGGTGGTTTGTGTGTCTTAGATTTAGCAAGAAACGGTGTTGATTTAAAGGGTGTGATTAGTTTTCATGGCTTATTAGGTGCGCCTCAGCAATTAACTAATAATGTTATTAAAGCTAAAGTACTTGCTTTGCACGGGCATGATGATCCTATGGTGCCTATAGAACAAGTTCAAGCATTTCAAAAAGAAATGACACAGGCTGGTGCAGATTGGCAGTTTCATACTTTTGGTCATACGATGCATGCATTTACTAATCCTGTTGCGAATGATCCGGATTTTGGTACGGTTTATCAAATTGAAGCAGACCAGCGTTCTTGGCGTTTATTGGTTAGTTTTTTAAGTGAAATATTTACTCAATAATTAAAGTATCAAGTCTTTCGACTCATTATCGACAATTTGCTATAATTGTAAGGTTTTTAAAGTTATAGAGTTACAGTTGATGAAGGGAAATCATTTTTGTACTTTCATATTTAGTTAATATCATTATGCCGATGCAATATTATTGGTAATCAGTTTATATAGGGATCAATGTCAAACTTCGCTAAAGAAATTATTCCTGTTAATCTCGAAGACGAGATGAAGCAGTCCTATCTTGATTACGCAATGAGCGTTATCGTAGGTCGTGCCCTCCCAGATGTTAGAGATGGTTTAAAGCCTGTTCATCGTCGTGTTTTGTATGCGATGAGTGAGTTAGGTAACGACTGGAACAAGCCCTATAAAAAGTCTGCACGTATTGTCGGTGATGTCATCGGTAAATACCATCCTCATGGTGATACTGCGGTTTATGACACTATGGTTAGAATGGCGCAGCCATTTTCCATGCGCTATATGTTGATTGACGGGCAAGGAAACTTTGGTTCTGTAGACGGTGATCCTCCAGCTGCGATGCGTTATACGGAAGTACGCATGGCTAAAATCGCTCATGAATTGTTGGCGGATTTGGATAAAGAAACAGTTAATTTTATCCCTAACTATGATGATTCAGAAATTCAGCCTGAAGTTTTACCCACTAGAGTTCCGAATTTACTAGTTAACGGTTCCTCTGGTATTGCTGTGGGTATGGCTACTAATATTCCACCGCATAATATGAATGAGGTTGTTAGCGCTTGTTTGGCGATGATCGATAACCCTGATATTACTATTCATGAATTGATGACTCATGTCCCGGGGCCAGACTTTCCAACGGCGGCTTTTATTAATGGGGCGGCTGGTATTTACAGCGCTTATACAACGGGTCGTGGCAAAATTTATTTGCGTGCGCGCTGTCATTTTGAACCCATTGGTGATTCAAGTCGCCAAGCCATTATCACTACAGAATTACCCTATCAAGTCAACAAAGCACGTTTGCTAGAAAAAATTGCTGAGTTAATAAAAGAAGGAAAGCTCGAGGGGATTTCTGCTTTACGCGATGAGTCAGATAAAGACGGTATGCGAATGGTTATTGAGTTACGTCGCGGTGAGGTACCCGAAGTCGTTTTAAATAATCTTTATAAACAAACACAATTTCAAACTGTGTTTGGTATCAATATGGTGGCTTTATTAGATGGTCGTCCACATTGTATGAATCTACTGGAAATTTTAAGTGCATTCATTAATCACAGACGTGAGATTGTTACACGACGAACTATTTACAATTTGCGCCGTGCAAGAGAAAGAGCGCATGTTTTAGAAGGTTTGGCTGTTGCTTTGGCTAATATTGATGTGATGATTGAATTAATCAAAACATCGAGTAATAGAGAAGAAGCAAAAGAAGGTTTATTATCTAGAGATTGGAGTGCTGGATTAGTTTCGTCTTTATTAGAAAGGGCTGATGCTACACGCTCAAGACCAGAAGATTTGGCCGAAGAGTTTGGTATCCATAATGGCTTATATCGTTTATCAGAAACGCAAGCTCAAGCGATCTTGGATTTACGTTTACATCGATTAACTGGCTTAGAACAAGATAAGATAGTTAGTGAATATAAACTGTTATTAGAACAAATCGATGAGTATTTATACATTTTAGCGAGTGATGTGCGTTTGATGGAAATCATCAGAGAAGAATTAGTCGCTATAAAAGATGAATATTCTGATCCTCGTCGTACCGAAATAATTCAAAATCAGTTAGATTTATCAGAGCAAGACCTAATTACTGAAGAAGATATGGTTGTGACTATGTCTCATGAGGGTTATGTTAAATCTCAACCACTGAGTGATTATAAAGCTCAACGAAGAGGCGGTAGAGGTAAATCAGCTACGGCAACTAAAGATACTGACTATGTTGATAAGTTAATTGTAGCTAATACTCACGATACTATTTTATGTTTCTCTTCTTCAGGGAAAGTGTATTGGTTAAAGGTTTATCAATTACCCGTTGCTAGTCGTGCTGCACGTGGTAAACCGTTTGTTAATTTATTGCCATTAGAAGACGGTGAGAAAATTAATGCTTTGTTACCAATACGTGAGTTTACAGAAAATAAATTTATTTTTATGGCAACTTCAGCGGGAACTGTTAAAAAGACGCCACTGAATGAATTTGAGCGTCAACGCGCTAGTGGCAAAATTGCTATTGATTTAAAAGAGGGCGATACCTTAGTAGGTGTTGCTGTTACGGATGGTAAGCAAAATGTCTTATTGTTTGGTAGCACGGGTAAAGCAGTTTGCTTTAATGAAGAAGATGTAAGGTCTATGGGAAGGACGGCTGCCGGTGTTCGAGGTATGCGCTTACAAGAAGGGCAGAAAATCATTTCTTTGATTATTGCTACTGAAGGAACTGTACTTAATATTACTGAAAATGGATATGGTAAACGTACTAAGCTAGAAGAGTTTACTTGCCATAAACGTGGTGGCCAAGGTTTAATCGCTATTCAAACCTCTGAGCGTAATGGATCTGTCGTCGGAGCTGTTTTAGTTAATGATACAGATGAAATTATGTTAATCACTGATGGTGGTACTTTAGTACGTACCCGTGTTGACGGAATTTCTGTGGTAGGCAGAAATACTCAAGGTGTAACCATTATAAGGCTAGATAAAAAAGAAAAAGTAATAGGCGTTGATCGGATTGACGGTTTAGCCGGTGTAGATGATGAAAATGATGATGAAATTAGTCCTGAAACAGAAAATAATGAATTAATTGTTGATGAAGCATTGGATGTTGATACGGCAAATGATACCGAAATCGATAATCATGATGAGACTAATTAAGTGTTATTAAGTCATTTGGTTAAGAGATAAGCTATGTCTGAAATCTATAATTTTAGTGCAGGTCCTTCGGTATTTCCTAAATCCGTATTAGTTCAAGCGCAGCAAGAATTATTGGATTGGCAAGGTTCTGGTCAATCAGTCATGGAGATGAGTCACCGAGGTGAATTCTTTCCGATTATCGCTGAGCAATTAGAATCTGATTTGCGACTCTTAATGGATATACCTAATAATTATAAGGTCCTTTTTTTGCAGGGAGGGGCTTCTGCGCAGTTTTCCTTAATACCGCAAAATATTCTTAGAGGAAAATCTAAGGCTTGTTATATTAAAACAGGTGCATGGTCAGAAAAAGCTGTAATTGACGCACAAAATTACTGCGATGTTGTCGTCAGTGCTAGTTCGGAAAATACGGCTTATACAAATATTCCCGAAGAATCGACTTGGTTTTTAGATCAGCAGGCCGCTTATTTACATTACACCACTAATGAAACAATACATGGTGTAGAGTTTTCTACTATTCCTGACGCTAAAGGTTTACCTTTAATAGCCGATATGTCCTCAAATATATTGTCTAGAGCAATTGATGTGAGTCAATTTGGTTTGATTTATGCGGGTACTCAAAAAAATATGGGGCCAGCAGGGGTTACTGTGGTTATCGTGAGAGATGATTTGTTGGGTTATGCTAGTAAAACCACGCCTCCTGTTTTTGATTATCAAGAACAAGCTAAAAACGGATCTATGTTAAATACCCCCGCTACTTACAATTGGTATTTAGTGGGCTTAGTTCTCAAATGGTTAAAAGCGCTGGGTGGAGTTGCTGAAATTGAGAAAACTAATGCGGCAAAGTCAGCAAATCTATACCAAGCTATAGATAAATCAGTTTTATATTCCAACCCAGTTGCAATTGCTAATCGGTCTAGAATGAATGTACCCTTTGTCCTAGCGGATGCAGTATTAGATAAAGAATTTCTGGTTTCAGCAGAAGCAAATGGTTTATTTGAATTAAAAGGCCATCGATCTGTTGGGGGAATGCGTGCAAGCATTTATAATGCAATGCCTGAATCAGGTGTTCAGGCTTTGATTGATTTTATGGTCGAGTTTGAGCGTACTCATTAAATTTAATAACTTGATATAGAGTAGATATGTCGTCAGTCACCCCACTATCTGAATTAAGAAACAGAATTGACGCAATTGATGCACAGATTTTAGACTTAATTAATCAGCGTGCGTCATGTGCTATTGAGGTTGCAAAAACCAAAATTGCTGAAGGTGAGCAGGGCACATTTTATCGACCCGATAGAGAATCGTTAGTTTTAAGAAGAATAAAAGAATTAAATCCTGGTCCTTTAGATGATTTAACTGCAGTAAGATTCTTTAGAGAGCTTATGTCGGCTTGTTTAGCTTTAGAAAAACCAATGGATATTGCTTTTTTGGGGCCAGAAGGTACTTTTACGCAGCAAGCTGTATTTAAGCATTTTGGACATGCCGTTAAAACGATCCCGGTAAGTACTATCAATGAAATATTTGGTGCAGTTGAGTCTGGGAAGTGTCAGTTTGGAGTAGTGCCGGTTGAAAATTCTACTGAAGGTGTTATTAGTCATACTTTAGATCGCTTTTCGACCTCTACATTAAATATTTGTGGTGAAGTTGAAATTCGAGTGCACCAGAATTTAATGTCGCATACCAGTAATTTATCTGAGATTACTGAAGTATATTCTCATCAGCAATCTTTAGCGCAATGTCGGCAATGGTTAGATAATCATTTGCCTAGTGTTAAACAAATAGCAGTTAATAGTAATTCAGAAGCTGCGCGCTTAGCTTCAATTAATAAGAATACAGCGGCGATTGCCGGTATTGCTGCGGCTGATGTTTATCATTTAGATATTATTGAAAATAATATTGAAGATGAACCCAATAACACCACACGCTTCATTATTATTGGCCAACAATTATCAACGCCGACTGGAAATGATAAAACATCATTAGTGGTCTCAACAGGAAATCAACCAGGTGCTTTACATAGAATTCTGGAGCCGTTTGCTAAGTTTGGTATTGGTATGGTTAATATTGAATCCAGACCATCTAGACAGGGCTTGTGGGATTACCTGTTTTTTATTGATATAGAAGGGCATAGTGATGATAAGGTAGTCACTGAGGCTTTAGATACTGTCAAAGAACGCGTCCAAATGTTTAAGTTATTAGGTTCATATCCTAAAGCGGTTCTTTAGTTTTTGCTTTAGATATCAACATAGAGTTCACTACAAAAATCATGAATAATAAAATTTATCAGCTTGCTTCAATTGGAGTGCAACAACTAATTCCTTATAAGGCAGGTAAAGCCATTGAAGAGTTAGAGCGTGAGTTAGGGTTAACGAAGATTATAAAGTTGGCATCTAATGAGAATCCTTTAGGGCCTGGAAAAAAAGCCATTACTGCAATTCAGCAAGCTTTATCTGGATTGGCTTTGTATCCTGATGGTAGCGGGTATTCCTTAAAGCAAGCTTTAGCGCAAAAATATAATCTTGATATTGAGCAAATTACCTTAGGTAATGGCTCTAATGAATTATTAGAGTTGGTGGCTAGGGCCTTTCTAACGCCAGAATTTGAGGTGGTTTTTTCGCAGCATGCATTTGCTGTATATCCTATTGTGACCCAGGCGGTTGGCGCTAAAGCAGTTGTAGTGCCAGCATTGAATTATGGTCATGATTTAGATGCTATGCTAAATGCCGTGACTGATAAAACAAGAATAGTGTTTATTGCTAATCCTAATAATCCGACAGGTACCTTATTAGCTCAAGAAAGTGTAGAGCGATTTATAGCGGCTTTACCGGGTACATGTATTTGTGTTTTAGATGAGGCTTATTTTGAGTTTGTGAGTTCAGTTGAGTTCATTGATTCAATTGACTGGTTAAAGAGGTTTCCTAATTTATTGATTACACGAACCTTTTCTAAAGCTTATGGTTTGGCTGGATTAAGGGTCGGTTATGGTTTGTCTAGTCCAGAAATGTCAGATATTCTGAATCGTGTTCGTCAGCCTTTTAATAATAACACTCTGGCTTTAGTCGCCGCTGAGGCCGCGTTAAGCGATGAAGAACATTTGAAGGAAACTGTTCGTATTAATATATCAGGGATGTTGCAATTAACCGAAGGTTTTAAAGAGTTAAACCTGACATGGATTCCATCAGCAGGTAATTTTGTCTTAGTTGATATCAAACAATCTGGGCAAGCACTTTATGAAGCTTTATTGCGAAAAGGTGTAATTGTTAGACCTGTAGGTAATTATGAGTTACCTCAGCATTTACGTATTAGTATAGGTACAGAAGCAGAAAATAAAATATTTTTACAAGCTTTGGCTGAAACACTGAATAATGTTTGATAGGTTATGTGTTATCGGTGTTGGATTAATGGGGGGGTCGGTCGCCCGTGCTGCTAAATATTATGGTTTAGCTGCAAATGTTGTTGGTTTTGGTCGTGAAGAAGATGAGCAGAATCTTAAAGCTGCTAAAGCATTAGGTGTAATTGATGAATATTACTTAAAGATAGAGCATGCTGTAAGGGATGCGGATTGTGTTTTAATCGCTACACCGGTCGCTGCCTTAGAAAGTATTTTTGTTTTACTAAAACCTTATTGGTCTGCAAAGACTTTATATACGGATGTGGGTAGTACAAAAGCCACTATTGTGGACGCGGCTAATCATGTGCTGGGTCATGTTCCAAATAATTTGGTGCCAGCTCATCCAATTGCAGGTGCAGAACAAAGTGGTGTCGAAGCGTCGTTTTATGATTTATTTTTAAATAGAAGGCTGATTATAACACCCTTAGAAAATACCCGTCCTGAGGCTATAAATAAAATAAAATTATTTTGGGAACGTTGTGGTTCTGATGTTTCGCTAATGTCAGTATCACAACATGATGCTGTTTTAGCTGCAACGAGTCACTTGCCTCATATTCTGGCTTTTACTTTAGTTAATATGCTGGGGCAAAAAGACCAGCAGTCTGAAATTTTCAAATATGCGGCTGGAGGTTTCAGAGATTTTACTAGAATTGCATCAAGTGATCCGACCATGTGGCGGGACATCTGTTTAGCAAATAAGAGTGAAATTATTCCATTGATCCAGCAAACCAAGCAGCAATTGGATAAAATACTGGATTTGCTGGAAAATGATGATTGCCAGCAACTTTTATCAACCTTTGCGTATGCCAATACTGCGCGGCAACGCTTTCTTAATCAGTTTGAAGGAAATATGTCTAAATCAATTACATTTCAAGTTCAACCCGGTGGTTCATTAAAGGGTGAAGCCCGCGTTCCTGGCGACAAATCAATGTCACATCGTTCAATTATGTTGGGTTCTCTAGCTGAAGGTACTACTCATGTAAAAGGCTTTCTTGAGGCCGAAGATGCATTAGCTACATTACAGGCATTTCGTGATATGGGTGTTGAGATTGAAGGTCCAGTAAATGGTTGTTTAACGATACATGGGGTAGGTAAGCACGGCTTAAAAGCACCTAAGAATGAGTTATATTTGGGTAATTCTGGTACTTCAATGCGTTTATTAAGTGGGCTTTTGGCGGGTCAGGCTTTCGATTCGGTTCTGACTGGGGATAAGTCATTATCAGGTCGTCCTATGAAGCGTGTTACAGGTCCCTTAGCTGCAATGGGTGCTGATATAAAAACGACAGAAGCGGGTACTGCTCCATTATATATTATAGGTAAAGCAGGGCAGCTCAGAGCTATTGATTATGAGATGCCGATGGCAAGTGCACAGGTTAAGTCTTGTTTGCTGTTAGCAGGCATGTATGCTGAGGGTGATACTAGTGTAACCGAGCCAGCACCAACACGCGACCATACCGAGCGCATGTTATCTGGATTTTCTTACCCTGTTCGTAAGGAAGGCAGTAAAGTTACTATTAATGCAAATGGAAATTTAACAGCATCTGATATTGATGTACCAAGTGATATCTCTTCGGCGGCTTTCTTTTTAGTAGGTGCATCCATTGCTCCTGGTTCGGATTTATTGTTAAAACATGTAGGTATTAATCCAACACGTACGGGTGTGATTGATATTTTAAGGTTGATGGGCGCTAAAATTGAAGTGCTTAATGAGCGTACTGTGGGTGGTGAGCCTGTTGCAGATTTGCATGTGCTTTATAGTCCTCTTAAAGGAATCGATATCCCAGAAGAATTGGTTCCATTAGCAATTGATGAATTCCCTGTTCTTTTCGTTGCTGCGGCATGTGCGGAAGGTCAAACACGCTTAACAGGTGCTGAAGAATTAAGAGTAAAAGAATCTGATCGTATTCAAGTGATGGCTGATGGTTTAAAAATATTAGGCGTTGATGCTCAATCGACAGCAGATGGAATGATAATTCAAGGTGGCTCAATCGGTGGTGGAGTGGTGACTTCTCATGGTGATCATCGTATTGCTATGTCATTTTCTATAGCGGGATTAAGAGCAACTGCTCCAATTACAGTTTTAGATTGTGCTAATGTAAATACCTCATTTCCCGAGTTTAAAGATTTAGTAAAAAGCTTAGGTTTAGATTTAGTGTGTGAGGAAGCTTAATGCCGATTCCGGTCTTAACGATTGATGGCCCTAGTGGTGCAGGTAAAGGAACGATTAGTCGCTTAGTTGCAAGAAAGTTAGGCTGGAATTATTTGGATAGTGGCTCTATCTATAGATCGGTAGCCATTGCTGTTCAAAATGCTTCGATTGAATTGAATGATATTAATGCTATTGTTGATGTGGCCCAAGCGATGGCGTTAGAGTTTAATTGTGGTGATGAGCTAATTGTTAGATTGAATGGCTCAGATATTACTAGTCAATTAGGGTTGGAGAGTACCGGTGGTGTTGCATCAGTTGTAGCTGCATATTCAGAAGTTCGCGCTGTATTATTAAAAAAGCAACAAGATTTTAGGCGTTTACCGGGCTTAGTAGCTGATGGTCGTGACATGGGCACTGTGGTTTTTCCCGATGCTGAGTTTAAGGTTTATTTAACCGCAAGCGCTGAGACGAGAGCAGAAAGACGCTACAAACAGTTGATTGAAAAAGAAATTGATGCTAATATTGTAGAGATAACTAGTGAGATAGAAGCGCGTGATCGCCGTGATATGGAACGGGAAACTGCTCCATTAACAATGGCAGTTGATGCATTGTATATAGATTCTTCTAACATGAAGATTGAGCAAGTTGTAGAAGAAGTACTGAATTTAATCCGTTAAGGGTTTTTGGCTGGCCGCACATTTAAGTGTGGTTTTTTTTAACTTTGATAAAGAAAAGGTTTGTTTGAGTTCTAACAAACTTGGGAAATAATAAAATGAGCGAAAGCTTTGCTGAGTTACTTGAAGAAAGTTTAACCAAGACCAAAATGAGTCCTGGTGCAATGTTGATTGGTACTGTAATTGATATCGAAAATGATATGGTTATTGTAAGTACTCATTCAAAATCTGAAGGCGTCATTCCAAAATGGCAATTTTTAAATAACAATGGCGAATTAGAAGTATCAATTGGCGATGAAGTTGAAGTTGCGTTGGATTTATTTGAAGACGGCCTAGGTGCTACTCTTCTTTCTCGTGATAAAGCGAAGAAAAATAAAGCTTGGTTTGAACTTGAAACTGCTTTTGAAAAAGAAGCGACTATTATCGGTGTTATCACTGGCAAAGTACGTGGCGGTTTTACAGTATCTGTTGGCGCATTGCGCGCTTTCTTACCCGGTTCTTTAGTTGACGTTCGTCCTATTAGAGATACGACTTTCTTAGAAAATCGTGATCTTGAATTCAAAGTTATTAAAATCGACCAAAAACGCAATAATGTAGTACTTTCTCGTCGTGCAGTAGTTGAGAAAGAATACAGCGCAGAAAGAGATGAATTACTAAAAACTTTAGAAGAAGGCGCAGTAGTAACCGGTGTTGTTAAAAACTTAACTGATTACGGCGCGTTTATTGATCTAGGTGGTATTGATGGTTTATTGCACATAACTGATATGGCTTGGCGTCGTGTTCGTCATCCATCTGAGTGTGTTGAAATTGGTCAAGAAATCAATGTTAAAGTATTAAAATACGACAAAGATAAAAACCGTGTTTCATTAGGTATGAAACAAATGGGTGAAGATCCTTGGCAAAACATTGCTCGTCGTTACCCAGCAGGCACTCGTGTATTCGGTAAAGTTAATAACTTAACTGATTATGGTTGCTTTGTAGAAATTGAAGAAGGTGTTGAAGGTTTGGTTCACGTTTCTGAAATGGATTGGACAAACAAAAACGTTAATCCATCTAAATTAGTACAATTAGGTGATGATGTTGAAGTGATGGTTCTTGAAATTGATGAAGAACGTCGTCGTATTTCTTTAGGTATGAAACAATGCAAAACTAATCCATGGGATGAATTTGCTGCAACTCATAACAAAGGCGATAAAATCTCAGGAAAAATTAAATCTATCACAGACTTCGGTATCTTTATCGGTCTTGATGGTGGTATTGATGGCTTGGTTCACATGTCTGATATTTCTTGGGCAGATGAGGGTGAAGCATCAGTTCGTGAATTCAAGAAAGGTGATGAGTTAGAAACTGTTATCTTAGCGGTTGATTCTGAGCGTGAGCGTATTTCCTTAGGTATTAAACAACTTGAACAAGATCCTTTCCAAAACTTCTTAGCTACTAATGAAAAAGGTAGCTTAGTTAAAGGAACAATTAAAGAAGTTGATGCTAAAGGTGCGGTTGTAATCTTAGCTGATCATGTTGAAGGTTATTTACGTGCTTCTGAAATTCAACGTGACCGAGTTGAAGACGCTCGAACATTGTTGAAAGAAGGTGATGAATTAGAAGCTAAATTTATTGGTGTTGATAAGAAAAGTAAAACTATTTCATTATCAATTAAAGCTAAAGACCAAGATGAAGAAACACATACCATAAAGGATCATGCACAACAAGCAGTTGGCACTCCAACAATGGCAGACTTATTTAAGCAGTTAGAGAAATAAGTGATGTGATTACTAAGGGTGCGTTTTGTGCGTACCCTTTGTTTCTTTTTTAAGGGATAGAATGTGAATAAATCAGAATTAATTGAAGCTCTTGCAAAAAAACAACCACATCTTCAGCTTAAAGATGTTGAACTAGCAGTTAAATGCATAATAGAAGGAATGAATCTTTCTTTATCTTCAGGCGAAAGAATTGAGATAAGAGGTTTTGGTAGTTTTTCTTTACATAAACGTCCTCAACGTATTGGACGTAATCCAAAAACCGGTGAGCCTGTAGCATTGCCTGAAAAGCATGTGCCGCACTTTAAACCGGGTAAAGAAATGAGAGATAGGGTTGATTCTGCAAGTAGCGACTATCAAATCACTGATTAATATTTGTTAAAGTAACAACAAATTTTAGTTGTTGTTACTTTATACTAGTTTTTTTTCAAAAATACCCTCACAAATTTACCTATATATCGCTTCTAATATTAGCTGTTTTTAGATACATAAATTATTTATGTACCTTTTATAATGTTGAAAATCCTCTGCTTTTAGTCAAAATTTGAAATGCAAAGCATTAATTGAATTTCAATTGTACATCTACAAATCAATATAAAATATAAATTCTAATCATCTTATTAAGATTAGTTGATATTAATCCAACTTGTTTTATTACTAATAAATCTATGATATATTCTTTAATGAGAATGATTATTGATTACTTTTTAGATGTCCGCACTTACAATTTAGGTTAAATATATGACTATCAGTTTTAAAAATCTAATGGTGGGAGATTTGGGTAAAATCGTAGGCTTTGAACAGACAGGTAAAGCTTATCGTAAACGCTTGTTGGCCATGGGTTTAACTCCGGGTACAGAGTTTAGTGTTACCCGATTTGCACCAATGGGTGATCCTGTGGAGATTAAGTTAAGAGGCTTTTCTTTAACCTTAAGAAAAGACGAAGCAGATATATTATTAATTGAGAAAATGCTATGAAGTCCCATTTTATTGTGGGGGTAGTCGGTAATCCTAATTGCGGTAAAACTACATTATTCAACGTACTTACAGGATCTAAACAGCAAGTAGGTAATTGGCCTGGAGTGACGGTAGAGAAGAAGACGGGTGAATATACACATGACAATCAGTTAATTGAATTAGTTGATTTGCCAGGCACTTATTCTTTGGAATCGGCGGATGATCACGTTTCTTTAGATGAGAAAGTAGCTAGAGATTATGTGGTATCAAAAGTAGCTGATTTAATAATCAATATAATTGATGCATCAAATATAGAAAGAAATTTATATCTAACATCTCAATTGATAGAGATGCGTGTTCCGATGTTAATAGTGCTCAACATGATGGATGCTGTTAAACAGCGTGGTATAAAGATTGATATTGAATCCTTATCTGAGCAATTGGGATGTCCGGTCATACCTATTGCTGCAGCAACAAAAAACGGTATCCCGTATTTAAAAAATCAGATTAATAAAGCGGTAATCGATAAGCCCATTCCTATGGTAAATATTCTTTATATTAATACGTTAGAGCAAGCTATTGAAGCGCTTTCTGATGATCTTAAACACATTGCTAGAGATTTACAGTGTGATTTGAGATGGTTAACACTTAGGGCTTTAGAATCAGATACGCTTGCTAAAGAGATGGTAGGTGGATTTTTATGGCCCAAGGTAGTTAAATTACAAGCCGCAATAGAAACAGAAACAGCAGATGAAATAGATATTCTTGCAGCGGATGCACGTTATGGTTTTGTCAATCAATTAATCAAATCCTCTGTCTGTCGAATAGATGAAGTTAGTCGTTATGCGACAGAAAAAATAGATGCAATTGTCTTAAATCGGTTTTTGGGTATCCCAATATTTCTTTTCGTAATGTACGCCTTGTTTATGTTCACAATAAACTTAGGTACGGCGTTTGTGGATTTCTTTGATCAATTTATAGGCGCGTTGCTTATTGATGGTTTAAGCATTCAACTTGTAAGTTTTAATTTTCCCGAGTGGTTTATCGTTCTCCTTACTAAAGGGGTCGGAGGCGGGGTACAAGTTGTTGCTACCTTTATTCCAATTATCGGACTCTTGTTTATGTTTTTATCGGCCTTAGAAGATTCTGGGTATATGGCAAGAGCAGCATTTGTGATGGATAGATTTATGCGTATGATTGGTTTGCCAGGTAAATCATTTGTACCTATGATTGTTGGCTTTGGATGTAATGTTCCAGCCATTATGGCAACGAGAACACTAGAAAATCAGAGAGATAGAATATTAACCAATTTGATGAATCCATTCATGTCTTGTGGTGCTCGTCTTCCTGTCTATGCTTTATTTGCGGCTGCATTTTTTCCTGTAGGTGGCCAAAATTTAGTTTTTGGATTGTATTTGTTTGGAATCGCTGTGGCTGTCATGACGGGATTAATTATGCGCCATACCCTATTTAAAGGTAAATCAGCACCTTTTATAATGGAGTTACCGGCTTATCATATGCCAACTATACGTGGGGTTATGTTACGTACTTGGGATAGGATGCAAGCATTTATTCTAAATGCAGGCAAAGTTATTGTACCTATGGTCATTATTTTAAATTTTCTAAATGCTTTAGGCATAGATGGAAGTTTCAATCAAGAAAATAGCAATAAATCAGTTTTAAGTGAAATTGGCAGGTCTTTAACCCCTGCTTTTAAACCCATGGGGATTGAAAAAGATAACTGGCCGGCAACCGTGGGTATTTTCACGGGAGTGCTTGCAAAAGAAGCCGTAGTAGGGACATTGGATGCCCTATATAGCCAGATTTCAAATAATGAATCTGTTCAAAAGGTAGAGTTTAATCTAAAAGATAGTTTGGTTGCAGCATGCTTAACCATACCTAATAACTTAAAATCCTTAGCTGATAATGCCTTGGATCCTTTAGGTTTAAATATTGGTAATTTAGATAATATTAATACTGCGTCAAGTGAGCAATCAGTTAATGCCAATACATTTACAGCAATGCAACACAGTTTTGACGGTAAAGTAGGTGCTTTCGCTTATCTATTGTTTATTTTGTTGTATGCGCCTTGTGTGGCAGCAACTGCGGCTATTTATAGAGAAACCAATTTACGATGGGCAGTATTTGTTGTGTTTTGGACTACGGGAATTGCATATTCATCAGCAACAATCTTCTATCAGACTTTTACCTTTTCTCAACATGTAAGTTATTCCACGGCATGGATTACTGGTTTATTGCTAGTGTTTATTTGTGTTTTATTGGGCTTATGGTGGATGGGTAAGAGACAAGCTAAAAACTAATTACATCTTAATAAAACTATGATTCTATCTGAATTACGAGATTATTTAAAAGCTCGGCCTAGTGTCACATTAGCCGATTTAGTGAATCATTTTAATTGTGATGCTGATGCTTTAAGAGGCATGATGCAACGTTGGTTAATTAAAGGGAATCTACGGAAGATATCTAATGATAAAGCATGTGGAACAAGCTGTTGTAAATGCGATCCCAATTTAACAGAAATTTATCAATGGGTAGATAGCGGTTTTTGATTTTGTTATTTTAAGTTGAAAGGGATTTTTTAAATTAAATTATTACATATTTGTTTTAAATAATTATTGTTTTAATATCTCTTCACATAGTTTAGGTAAAGTTGCTGGTTTAGTGATTAATGTATTGGGGGTAGGGTGTTTTGCTTCATAAGAAAACCACCAATTAAGTTCAGAATCGCACCCATTTCCTTTAGGTAATGGTTCTTGTGATTGGCAGTTTAGATTAGCTACAGGGCATTTTAATCGCACATGAAAGTGATCGTCATGATGCCACCAAGGTCTTATTTTTCTTAACCAGTCTTCATTATAATAATGCCAGCACAGTTCCTTTTTGACGCTAGCATTTACAAAAATACGGTCAACTTCAGGCATAGAAGCAGCGGCAGCAAGTATTTTTTCATTGATATCTGACCAATGTCTGGGGTCTAAAAAATTAGTATTTTTTAGTAATACAGAAGGTGGTGACCAGTTTTCTCTTTCATCAATAGAAAGAGGATGGGTATTGGCGTGGTTTGACAATAAATACCAAATATCAACATCTAAGCCGGTTTGATGGCTACGGTGTCCGCTGATAGTGGGACCACCTCGTGCTTGACCTAAATCGCCTATTAGTAATGTGCCCCAGTGTTGATTTGCGGATGTCTGGCCTAATTTAATAATGAAACTTTTTAAATCAGGGTGGCCATAGGCACGATTTCTAGATGGACGCATGGCTTGATAGCCAACTCCATTGGCAGGAACTGTGACAGCGCCATCAATGCAGCCTGCTGTATAGGTTCCAATGCTTTGAGCTATATTCGATTGAGTAGGCTTGGTAACTTTTGCCCAGCGCTGAGCAATAGGATCCGCCGACGAGCTAAGGCTAATTGCATTAAAAAATATTAAAACCAAGTAGGGTAGAATTTTTTTTAATAACATTTCACTATAGAAAATTAAGGAGGTTGTGGGCATAAAAAAGCCCACATTAAGTGGGCTCCGTCCTGTTTTTTTTATTGTATGGACGACTGCTGGGTGCATAGCAGTTTCAAATAAGTAGCGGTTTTTATTATTGTTTTGCCAAATACCTTTGGCCGCTTTCCTCCTCCTTCTGAAAAGACTAAGTTTCAAAAACATCAGTACATCTCTTAAGGTGGGTGCATTCTAAAGTAAAGAAATTAGCTTGTCTAGAAAAAACTGCGACAAATTGTCGCAGTGTGGCATTTTTGGCGTGTTAATGTTAAATAACTAAATTAAGTTTTAGAATTTAAAAATAAATTATTTGTTTTAAATCATATTATTATTAATTAAATGGGTATTGTTTTTTAAATAAAGATTTTTTTTAGAGTTTTGATGGGTTATCTGAATATATAGCTTGAATGAGGATATTTACAAACTAGTGTAAGTCATGAAATTTGCTTTATATGGTAGAGTAAAAAGCTGTATTTATCATTCATTCATATAACATTAGTTTGTTATACTTATCTTGTTGTCGATGTGACGCATAAAGATAGGCTTTAAAATATTATTTTTTATGAAATTATGTTAGAGAATCGAAATACAAAAAAGATAATGACTTGCCCACGTTGCGGGTCTGAAGTTTTTAAAATTCATAGAAAAGGTATCAATAAATTGGTGGGTAAGTTTGTTAGGACGAGACAATTTAAATGCTCTGATACTAAATGCTCTTACACAACTGTAAAATTAACTAAAAGTCGTAATAAGTTTAAAAATCCTTTTATTCCATTAAGTCCATTAAGAAACAAATTAAATATGTTTATTATGTTGGTGTTTGTTGTCATCTTTTGGTCTTATGTGATGGATATAATAATTGCACATTTATCTTCTAAACCTGTAGTTGAATAATTTTTTTTAATGAAGTTATTATCTCGTCGTCAATTTATATTAGCTACAAGCGGTATTGCATTTGCAGCAAATACTATTGCCAAACCGGCTCATTCAAAACTTCAAAAATCATTTAATGATAGTAGCGATGAGTCGATAATAGAATCTAATTTATCTGCTTTAAACTTAGTCCATCCACTACCATACAGCCCTTCGGCTGGTATTAATAAAGATCGCGCTTTATTAATTTGCGGGAGTGGAGATTACATGTTGGCTTGGACTATTGGGTATTTTTATGCTCTACATCAGAGTGGTGTAAATTTAAGCATAGCAGAAATAATAGTGGGTTCATCCGCTGGTGCTATAGCTGGGAGTGCTATTGCGACGGGTCATTTACAGCATTTAATTAACGAGCTTAATTTCTTTATCGATATGCCCAAGTTATTAATGGAGCTTGTAGCTAATAGAAAAATTAATATAAGTCAAAAAAGAGCATTGCAATTATGTTTGTCTGTTAATGATGGAAAACTTAATAGTATTCAAGAGATAGGTAAAGCGGCTATGGCAGCACACGTCAGCATACCTAAAGACTATGAGGCGACAATTAAAAGATTAGCCGGTAAGAGAAATTGGCCGGCAGATAAATTATATGTTACAGCCAGTGATTGTTATACCGGTGAACGCTTGGTTATTTCACATGCTGATAATATTCCTATAGAACAAGCTTGTTCTGCGAGTTATGCCTGGCCAGGTTTAAAACCTCCTGTTTGGCTGGGTGATCGCGCTTGTATGGACGGAGGCGTTTCTCAGACTACTACTCATGCAGATATTTTAATCGGCGCTAAGAGAGTACTGGTTTTTTCATTAAATGATGGATCTGATCAAGCAAAACAAGAGGGTCTAAGTTTAACTGCAATACCTAATTCCTTACAGAAAGATATCACAACGCTCAATAAAACAGGTTCTAAAACTTTATTAGTGACGGCTGGATTACCGCCAGGTAAAAAGAGTGTTGATTTATTAGATTCTAAGTTGATTGGTCAAGGGTTAACCTACGGCTTTGTAAGAGGCATCGCTGGGGCAAGTCAAGTTAAACAGTTTTGGAGTTAGGCATTAATTTTTTGTAGAGTTGCCATAAAAAAAACAGGGCTATAAAGCCCTGTTTTTTGTTTAGAATGATTTAAATGACAGTATTAATCAGTGCTATATATTTTTAGTCTATGCGGCTAGAGTAAATCGATAACCAAAACCATGGACGGTTTGTACGATGTCTTTTTTTCCATGTTCCTCAAGTGTTTGTCTTAAACGTCGTATATGCACGTCGATTGTTCTTTCTTCAATATAAACCTTACGCCCCCATATTTGATCAAGTAATTGCGTACGTGTGTAGGCTTTATTGGGATGTGTCATAAAGAAGTGCATCAGCCTGAAGCGGGTCGGCCCCACTTCTAACCATCGATCGCCAATGCCTAAACGACGTTGATCGGTATCTAAGGTAATACCCCCTGCGACAATTTGGGATTCACGTTGATTTTTACCTTGTCTCAGCAACGCAACCCTTACACGAGCAATGAGTTCATTAGGTGAAAAAGGTTTAGTGACATAATCATCTGCGTTAGTATCAAGACCGTTAATAATAAAGTCTTCTTCACCGCGAGCAATTGAAAATATCACGGGAATGTTTTTATGAGCTGGATCTTTTTTTAGTTTGTTGGCCCAGTTGATGCCGTTATTGTCTTGTAATTTCCAATCTAATAAGATTAAATCAAAGTCCTCAGTATCTACTGCCATTTGTGCTTGCAGAATAGTAGTTGCTGCAGTAGGTTTAAAACCAGCCTTTTCAAGAATAAACATCAACATTTCTCTAATGGCGTCGTCATTTTCAACAACGAGAATATTATAGTTAGTCATAATAGAAAATAGTGTAAGTGAATCAAGTTAATTGTTTAAAGTTTATGGTACTTAGAGGTATTGTTTTCTAAGTCTTGCTTAGTAATAAAGCACGACTGATGCCAGCTTTTTAACGCTATGATTAAAATGGATTTTTATGAAATATTGAACAGAGGATGTGTTTGCTGATAAACACTAGTTGATTGTCAGGTGTTGAAATATAAACAGTTTGGCGTACTAATGGACATATAAAATTTAGGTAAAAAAAACGCCGACTGTATATCAACAAGTCGGCGTTTCTTTATTCAACAGATATTTTATGCAACTTGACGTTTACCAAAGCGGCGGCCAATCATTGCAAATAAACCCGTAGCAAATAACCATAATGCGGGTGGTACTGGAACAGCACTCACTTGTACACCAAAGTTATAGGCCGTTCCTGTTGTAGGAACATAACCAAAGTTTGCTGTATTGTCATTATAAGCAGTTTGTACTGGGCTAGGAGCGTACACTGGCATTAAACCCGCTAATGTATCAGTTGCGCGTACTTCAAAGGCAACCCAATACGTACCTGGATCTAAAGTTACGTTTAAGCCTTGTAAACCATTCCAACCATCCACAGCATAAGTGGTTTGTTGTGAAAACAATTCACCAGTAAGTAGGTCAGGAATATCTTTGCTAGCATTGTTAGTAGTATTGCCATATAAAGCAACAGTAAAGGTGTTTCCTGCTTGATTTGAGTCTTGAGCAGTAATATAGCCTTGTAGCGCGTCAATTTGTGAAGCAGAAGCTGTTGTAGTAAATTCAGCTGCTAACCATTGATAACTATCTAATGATAAAGGTGAGCCAGTTAAATCAGGTGTACCTGTATTCACTATCAAATCCGCTTTTACTGGCGCACTTAAACTTAATGCTAATAAAGCCATTAAGCCTAAAGAACGTGTTAATTTTTTCATAATAAATTCCTAGTCTATCAAGCTTAGAAATGAGTCAATTGGATTGTTTCCAATTTTACCACTGGATTAGTCATAGTTGGATCAAAGCCCCAAGTGTCCATTTGTACTGCACCACTTTGGAAAACTTTAACAGTAGCCCAAGAGTACATACGATCATTAACAACAGAAGTTGCTGTTGAAGTTTCAAATGGAGATCCACCTGCACCGACTAATACTTGGTAAGAGTTCAATAAGCTTGGTCTTGAAACATTATAGATATGTTCATGGCCACAAAAGTAAGTTGCTTTGTGGTTGTTAATAGTCGTCCAGAAAGCAGTAGCTGCTGCAGCATCTTTATTGTTTAAAGAAGATGTAGAGCTTGCAGCAGAACCTGTGTAAGCATAGAAATAAGCAGCTTTATGACCAAAAACAAAGTTACGTTTTACACCACGCGCTTCAGCAGCAGTCAAATCAGCTTCTAACCAAGTAGTTGGTGCATAACCATCATGGCCTACTGGATCAGTGTTGATGATAGCGAAATGTGATTGACCTACATCAAATGAATAGCTTAATTGTGATTGATCAGTAGTTAAACTGTCAGCTGAGCCACTTGAGTTTGAAAAGTTTGTTGCCGCAGTACCTACTAGAGTTGTGAATCTTGTAGTATCAAGAATCAAATCACCCATGTTGTCACGCCAAGCATTTTCGTTTTCAACTTGAGCCGTTTTACCACAACGACTACATTGTGTTTCGTGGTTACCAGGAACAGGAACAACATAAGTGCCTGTTTCCATAAGAGTAGCTACCATGCCTCTCCAGAAACCGTATTGTTTATAGACTTGCATGATGTCAGAATTTAGCACATCAGTAACAGCAGGGCTAGTGATTGCCACTTCAGAAGCTGCAGCCACTGCAGTATTGGCTGTATTACGAGTCACAGGAACCCCAGCTTTAGCATAGCCCATAATCATGTCGCCATTGAAGAACAACATTTGTGATTTTTGAGCTTGAATAGTACGCATAATACGTGACCAAGCGGTTGAGTTTTGTAACCATTTACAGTCTTGACCACTTAAACCTGGGTTAGGTGTTGTGCCAGTATTGTTGTAGACAGGAGGCGTAGCACCGTTAGATATTGCATAAGTCACTTGGCAGTTACCAACGCCAATCATATCTGTTTTTTTAAGGCTAGGATCTGGTTTTAAAGGATCTTGTCTAGAGTCACCTACTGTAGAAAAAGTTAAGATAACTGGATCAACAACAGCTGAAGCAGGTGCTGTAAAGAATACAGAGCCTAGCGTTAAACTAGCAGCAAGAAAAGCCTGCTGTTTTTTAGTAGCAAATTTTAAAGCAAACATTTATAGAGTCCCGAATATGGTTTATGGAATCCTTAAAATAGTCTAGAAATGTTGCAGTAGTATTGCGAAATTATGAAACTAATATGACAAGCTAATGAAATGTATTACCGTTTAACATTTCAAACTTACTATTATTATGGTTAAGCTAATTATTTGATGGTTTTTTATGTTTTAATCCCTATTTATTAGGTAACACCTCTATAGTAAGTTGGTTATGTTTTATGCATTCTGCAGGGCTTTTAAGTGATTCTGGAGTTTCTTGATTTAGCTTTTTACAGTGTGAATCCAAGTTTTCAATTTCAAATGTCTTGGGTGGTAACACTGACCAGCCTTTTTGTTTCATACAGTCAATATATTTATTTTTATCCAAACCTAAAGGTATCTGTATGGTAGTTTGAGACATGCCACTGGGCACATTCATAGTTTGGAATTGCTGGCTGGAGTCATTGCAATTTGAGGCATCTTGAAAATAATCGTGCGGTTCATCAGGATTATTGGTCTCAAGGATACGAACACAACCTTCAAGAGCTAAGACTGTAAACAGCAGAGTTGCTAAGTTTTTCACGATTTAAGAGCCTTAATTTTGACGAGCATTAACGAGCAACATATCATACATTTCTCTGCAATGGTCAAACTTAATGCCTCTCTTAGGTGAATCCGAACTTTTGATCATGGCTCAGGCTGGTAGAGCACTATTCCGTTGTGCAAAAAAAAATTAGTTTTTTTAAGGGCTCAGTAAATGATTAAGACAGCATGGATTTTAAATTGGCTAGATTTGCTTTGCCTCGTTCTTTAATCACTTCAGGGGTAAGTTGGTTTTTGTTAATCCACTCTAAATCTTCTGCGGGGAGTTCATTTAAAAACCGACTGGGTTCGCACTCTGTTATTTCGCCATAACGTTTTCTGTGTGTGCAATAACTAAAAGTACAGGTGCGTTGAGCGCGAGTGATACCTACATAAGCTAAACGCCGTTCCTCTTCAATGTTGTCTGTATCAATACTGCTTTGATGCGGCAGAATATTTTCTTCGATGCCAATTAAAAATACATGCGGAAACTCTAAGCCTTTTGCAGCATGTAAAGTCATTAAGCTCACTTGTTCGCTGACTTCCTCTTCTTGGTTTCTCTCCATAATATCCATGAGTAGAATTTTTGAGACAATTTCTGCTAAGGGTTTTTGTTCTGTGGTTTCTTTATCGGCGATACGTTTTAACCATTCAATCAGTTCAAAGACATTCTTGATTTTACGGTCAGCACCTTCTTTAGTTTTACTTTCTTCTTTTAAAAATTGTTCATAGCCGATTTGAGCAATAAATTGTTCAATTATGGCAAAAGTATCACCACGCTCAATTTGTTGGGCCGTCTGAGTTATAAGGTTTTTAAATTTATGTAAGCGCTGGACTGATTTCTCACTGAGTTTTTGACTTAACCCAAATTCAGAACTCGCAGAAAATAAACTAATGTGGCGTTCATTGGCATAACTACCCAGTTTTTCTAAAGTGGTTGGGCCAATTTCTCTTCTAGGTGTATTAATAACCCTTAAATAAGCGGCATCATCATCGGGGTTAACAAACAAACGCAAATACGCTAATACATCTTTTACCTCGGAATAGGCAAAAAATGAGGTGCTACCACTAATTAAATAGGGGATATTATTTTCCCGTAGACTTTGTTCAAATAAGCGACTTTGATGATTACCTCGATAGAGAATGGCGTAATCTTGATAACGACTACCGGTTCTAAATTTATGATGCACAATTTCAGAGACTACTTGTTGTGCTTCAATTTTATCATTCTTATGACTCAGCACGCGTAGTGGGTCACCATAACCTAATTCACTCCACAAGCGTTTCTCAAAAGTATGGGGGTTGTTGGCGATTAAATGGTTAGCTACTTTAAGAATTCGACCTGTTGAACGATAGTTTTGTTCAAGCTTAACGACTTGTAAGCGCGAGAAATCTTTTTGTAATTGCGCTAAGTTCTCAGGTTGTGCACCACGCCATGCGTAAATAGATTGGTCATCATCACCCACCACCGTAAAGCGACCAAGCTTTCCAGCAATGAGTTTAACAAGTTGATACTGGGTTATATTAGTGTCTTGATATTCATCCACTAATAAATAGCGAATTTTATTTTGCCACTTTTCTAAAATATTTGGGTGTTGTTGAAATAACAATACCGGTAATAAAATCAAATCGTCAAAATCGACTGCGTTATAGGCTTTTAAACTGCGCGTATATTCTTCATAAAGCACAGCACTGGCCTGTTTATCTTGCGTGGCAGAAACTAAGGCTTGATCCGGTGTTATAAAGGCATTTTTCCATTGCCCAATTTGTTGTGAGTAACTATCAACCTGATCAATATCACAATCCTTTGCACCATAATTAATCAGGTTTTTTAATAGCGTGAGTTTGTCTTGTTCATCAAATAGCGTAATCGCGGCTTTATAAGCTAAGGTCTTATATTCCTTTCTTAAAATATCTAAACCCAAAGAATGAAAGGTCGACACTCTTAAGCCTCGAGTTTCTGATGCGTCCAGTAGTTTAGAGACTCGACTCTTCATTTCTCTCGCGGCTTTGTTAGTAAAAGTTACCGCAGCAATATGACGGGCGGGTAGGCCTTGTTTAACTAAATAAGCTATTTTTTCGGTAATAACGCGCGTTTTACCACTACCAGCGCCAGCTAATACTAATAAAGGATGATCGATTGCTTTAACCGCTGCAAGTTGTTCGGGGTTTAGTTTAGCCATTGACTAGGTAATACAGTTACTGGAATAGGGGATGGAGTGATCTGGGTTTTTAAGACGAGTGTTATTGCCCTCTTATTATACCTATATAACTCTTAGGGAATAATCCAATTTATGGACATATATATTCAGGGATGCTGTGATTTGGTGTAAATATTTCTAAATTACTTCAAGGGGATTAAAATTTTGTTTTATGATTCAAGTTCTATAAATTTAATCTTTTTAATTCGGTAAGGTAATCAGATATGACTTCAAGCATTTATCAGTTTAAAGTGCGACGCTTAGGGGGAGAGGAGGTTACTCTCGAAGATTTTCAAGAAAAATTGTTGTTGATTGTAAATACAGCAAGTCGCTGTGGGTTTACGCCCCAGTATCAAGGTTTAGAAGAGTTATATCAGCGTTATCAAGATCAAGGTTTGGTGGTTTTAGGCTTTCCTTGCAATCAGTTTGGAGCTCAAGAACCAGGTAACTCAACAGAAATTGGTACATTTTGTACAAAAAACTATGGGGTATCATTCCCTATGTTTGAAAAAATTGTAGTGAACGGTGCAGACGCTGACCCGCTTTTTAAGTATTTAAAAAACGCTGCGAAAGGTGTTTTGGGTACGACGTCTATAAAATGGAATTTTACCAAGTTTTTGATAAATAAAGACGGCCAAGTAGTCTCTCGCTATGGATCACTTGTTAAACCTGATAATTTAACAACCGCTATTGAAAAACTATTGGGATCAGACAGATTAAATTAGCTAATTAAACCAATTGCCCAGTTTTATAATCATAAATTGCTTGTTCAATTTCTTCTGTGGTGTTCATTACAAACGGTCCATATTGAACTATGGGCTCTTTGATGGGGTGTGCTGTTAATAAAAGAAAAGCTGTGGCCTGATCTTCGGCATATATTTCTATGCTGTCACCCAATGAGAGAATACCAGCCGCTTGTGATTCTAAAACTCGTTTGTTTTCATCCGAGCCAATGCTGACTTTCCCTTCAAAAGGGTAAATAAAAGCATTATGATCTGGGTTTATTGGCAGTTTAATTGACGCACCGGCGGGTAGTCGAACATCCACAATTAGGGCCTTGCTACTTATATCTTGTATAGGTCCGCTGATTGATTTACCTTCAATTTCAGTGTTTCCGGCAATAATTTTAACGGTTCCTCCCTTAGCGAGGCTCATGATGGGCGTTTCTTCAGGCTTAACATCTTGATAACTGGCTACTAGCATTTTTTCTTTTGCGGGCAGATTAATCCAGAGTTGAAAACCTCGCATACGTCCACTTTCTTGTTGAGGCATTTCAGAGTGGATAATGCCTCGTCCTGCTTTCATCCATTGGGCCCCACCACTCTTTAAGTCGCCTTTATTACCTAAGTGATCTTCATGCAGCATATGCCCATCCAGCATGTAGGTAATAGTCTCAAAACCGCGATGCGGATGATCAGGAAAACCCGCTATATAGTCGTCGGCATTTGTAGATGAAAATTCATCTAGCATTAAAAATGGATCAAGGCGATGGGATTGGCTTTGTCCAAGGCTACGACGCAGTTTAACCCCGCCACCATCTGAGGTAGGAATTGAGCGAATGATTTGTTGTAATTCACGGGGGGGCATGATTTTTCTCTGCTATTAATTGGTGACGGCAATGATGTTAGTTTTCTAAATCACGCTCATCAAGATGAAATTTATGTAACATCCGATGCGTAACAGGTGTAAGGATAATACCCATGATGGCAATAAAAATTAAGCCACTAAATAGTGCATAGCCCGATGCAAAAATTTTAGCATCCGTTGAAGTTAAAGCATTGATAGGCCCCATACCACCTAAAATCATTGAGGCTTCTAATAAGGAGTCAATCCAATTAAAGTCGGCTAGATGATGATAGCCCAAAATGCCAATTAACAATGCCCCAGCAATGAGTCCAATTGCGACTAAAACAGAGGCGAGCATCCGTTTAATAAACACCGAATTTGATGCTAGTTTTTCATGCTTTTGTTCAAACATAAATCCAGTTGGAAGCAAATTAATTATAACGACTAATATACCTCATCAAATCTCAAACAGAAATGATTTACATAAAAAGGGGTAAGTTGGCTTAATCAGCCTATCTTAATAATTAAGATAGGCTGACTTATTTAAAGGCTAGATGTTAATTAATTCGCGTAGGCTTTAATAATATCTTTTACGATGCCAGAGCGCACTACATCATCTACACCAAATTCAACAACTCCAACTTTGCGGGTGTGTTGCAGTCTTTTAACGGCATCAGAAAGACCTGATTGCGTAGAGATATCTTTTTGTTCAATATCACCATCAATAATGACTTTGCAGTTATCACCAATACGCGTTAAAAATAATTTCATTTGATTGGGGGTGGTGTTTTGGGCTTCATCTAATATAGCCCAACAGTTCTTAAAAGTACGGCCGCGCATAAAGGCGAGGGGCATTGCACAAATGCGTTTGTGTTTGATTAAATAGTCAACTTGGGATCGGCCAAGTCGTTCATTAAAAATATCTCTAAAGGGTTCTATATAAGGCGCATATTTTTCATCAAGTTCGCCTGGAATAAAGCCGAACTTTTCGCCTGCTTCAACGCCGGGTCTGCTAAGAATAATCCGTTCAATCTTTTTCTCTTTGAGCATATCAGCCGCAAGGCCAGCCACGACATAACTTTTACCTGTTCCTGCAGGACCAATACCAAAAGTGATGGTATTAGCAAGTATGGCATTGATATATTCACCTTGCGCTTTAGTAAGCGCTTGAAGCGGACTAGTAGCTTTTCTTTCTACAACGAGGTCGATAATGTCTAGTATCTCAAATTCTTCATTTTTTGTTGCTTTTCGACCATCTCTTCTACGATAAGATATTTCTCTTTCAGAGGTTTTCATTGCAGCTCTCTTAGACATGCGTTTACTCCCAGTTATCGGATTAACAATCAGTAAGTGTTTTTAAGCATTCGTCGAATTTTAAGATTAAGTGTGTGTGGATTTCCTCCAAGTATAGGTAGCGTGATAGGGGGGTAAATAAAAAAAACTCCCTGAAGTCTTTTGGAGACTTAGAGAGTTTTTAGAAATTTTATGGGGGGGATTTTGTCTTAAGCCGCAGTCGGAGTCGATTTGCGGAGAAGGGGCGGCTGTTTTAGCAGTCTTTAATAAGTGATAGCGCGACCTTTGAAAGTCTTTCAGCATAGTCAAACTTCTCTGGCTATTAGTAGGCTTTATTATTATCAAAAATCATGACAGTGTCATGACTATTTTAATAAATTTATAAAAAATTTTAATGTATCTTTCAGCGCATTGTATTTTGCTTAGGCGCAATATTTTTGCTGTTATTTACAAAATAAATGAGAGTCTAATCCACCAACTGTTCATTAATATCTTCCAAATCACTTTCTACAATAATACCTGAGGCTGCTTTTAACTTAATAATATTAACCAAATAGGCATAACGCGCTTGTAACAAATCGCGTTTGGCACTAAATAATTGTTGTTGGGCATTTAATAAATCTACACTCGTGCGTGAACCCACATCATAACCTACCGTTGTAGAATCCAATTGGCTTTGGCTACTGACTAAGGCTTGCTCATAGGCTTTTAACTGCGCAATACTAGTGTTCAAATTTAAATAAGCGCGTTGTGTTTCCTGTTCCATTTGCCGGCGAGCAGTGTCTACATCACTTAGGGCTTTTTGTTTATTAAAAATGGCTTGCCGAACCCGAGAGCTCGTGGCGCCACCTTGATAAAGGGGTACTTGTAATTGTATACCTATCGAACCAATTTTAAGGTCGTTACCAAAACCATAATAACTGCTAGTCGCATAGTTTTCGGAAACATTAGCCACGGCATCCAAAGTGGGTAAATGTCCAGCGTTTGCGCGTTCTATTTCTTGTTCAGCATACTTTGCCGATTCTTGTAAGATTTGGATATTTAGATCATTTTCAGCGCCCACTTCTAGCCATTTATCCAAACTTTGTTGCAAGGTATTGGGTTTAAGCGTCGGTCTTATGGTGGCTAGTTTTTGAGGGATTTCTCCTGTTATTACTTGTACGGCTCTTAAAGCAATTTGATGATCATTAAGAGCCGCTATTTCTTGTGCAACCACTAAATCGAAGCGAGCTTGGGCCTCGTTTACATCGGTAATAGTTAAGGTGCCGGCATCAAAATTTGCTTTGGCTTGCTCTAATTGCTTAGCTATGGCGGCTTTTTGGGCGTTAAGTAATTCTATTTTGTCTTGGGTTTGTAAAACCTCAAAATAAGCTAAGCTAGTGCGCAAAATTAAGTTTTGTTGGGTTAAATTTAATTGTTTATCCGCTAGACTTACCTGAGTTTTAGCTTGATCCATAGCCACGAGATTTTGTTTACGATAAATGGGTTGTTGTGCCTCAATCCCAACTTGATACACCCCAAAAGATTGATTGCCACCGTGGAAAGGCACGCCGGCACCAATAAAAGAAATATTTGTCGTGGCCGCATTTGCACTGGCATTAAAGTTAACGACAGGGCGATATAAGGCTTTGCTTTGCTGAATAATTTCTTGAGCGGCTTGGTTCGCATTTAATGCCGATGCTAGGGTAGGGTCGTGAGCTAAGGCTAGGTGATAAATGTCTATTAAAGATTGGGCCTTAAGATCTGCTGACATACCGGCTGTTAAGCAAGCATGAGTGCAGAGTAAAGCAATAGCAAGGCTACCGCGTTTAAATAAAAGTTTATCGAATAAAGCTGTTTTAATTTTCATTAGAGTATTCTGTATCAATTTTAACGCCAAACCAAGCGGCATAAAGAGCGGGTAAAAATAGTACGGTCAACAAAGTCGCAATTGCTAATCCGCCCATGATAGCGACAGCCATTGGGCCAAAAAATACACTTTGGGTTAGCGGAATCATCGCTAAGATAGCCGCAGCCGCTGTTAAAACAATCGGTCTAAAGCGGCGGATGGTTGATTCGACTATCGCTTGCCAAGGGATAACACCTGCAGCTCGGTCTTGATCAATCTGATCAACTAAAATAACAGAGTTGCGCATAATCATGCCTGATAAGGCAATCGTACCCAGCATGGCTACAAAACCAAAGGGTTGATTAAAGAGTAATAGCGCGATGGTTACCCCAATTAAGCCTAAAGGTGCAGTTAAAAATACTAAAAAAACCCGAGAAAAACTTTGTAATTGCAGCATCAGTAAAGTTAGTACCGCCAGTAAAAATAATGGAAAACCAGCTGCGACAGAAGCCCCCCCTTTTGCGGACTCTTCAACCGCTCCACCCGTAACCAAACTTACTCCTAAAGGTAGTTGCGCTTTAATTTCTGCTAATTGTTCTTCAATTTGCCCGGAGACTACTGCCGCTTGTAAATCGCCTTGTAAATTAGCGCGCACACTAATGGAGGGTTCTCGATTACGACGCCAGATTACGCCTTCTTCAAAGCTGGAGGTAAACGTAGCAATTTGCGATAGTGGCACTGCGCCAGCCGGTGAGTTAATCATTAAATCGGGTAAATGCGCTAAACGACTGCGTTCTAATTCAGGGCCTCTAGCCACTAAATCAATACGTTCATTGCCTTCTCTAAACTCGGTGATTACTAATTCATGTAGCGCACCATTCAGAACATTTGCGACATCTATGGGGTTAATGCCTAATAAGCGTAATTTGGTTTGATCGACATTAACTTGTACCACTTTACTGGGCTCTTCCCAGTTTAATTGCACATTAATCAAATTGGGGTTCCCGCGCATAATGTTCGCAACTTGCCGAGCAATATCTCTAATTTGATTAATATTAGCGCCAGAGACTCTAAACTGCACTGGAAAACCTACCGGTGGACCATTTTCTAAGCGTAAGACCGACGCACGTAATTCAGGAAAGTCTTGTTCAAACAGTTTTAACAAGTCTGATCTTAAAGCTTCTCTGGCGGCTAATGTGTTGGTTAAAATAACAAACTGTCCAAAACCTCTGTGGGCTAATTGAATATCTAATGGTAAATAAAAGCGCGGTGAGCCACTGCCAATATAAGCCACAAAGTTTTCTAGACCTTCATGCTGTTCTGACCAGTTTGTTAACCAGTGCTCTAGTTTTTTTACTTGAGTGTCGGTAGCTTGATAAGAAGCACCTTCAGTCATTCTTAAATCTACAATCAATTCTAAACGCGTAGAAGCCGGAAAGAATTGTTGCTGTACTTTGCCAAAACCCACAATGGATAATACAAAGATAGCTAAAGTGATCGCAATCACCGTTTTACGATACCGCACACAAGTGGTAACTAGCGTTCTAAACGTACTGTAAAACGGCGTGTTATAGATATCATGATGATGAAGATCAGCGGTTTTAGTGCTTAAGTTAAAACGCTTTTTAAACCAAATGCTAGTTTTAGAAGGTTCAGGCGCATGGGTAAAATTGGGTAATAGGTGATAGCCTAAAAACGGCACTAAGATAACGGCGGCAAACCACGATATAACTAAAGCAATAGCCGATACCTGAAAGATTGAGCGCGTATATTCGCCCGTGGATGAAGCCGCTGTAGCAATAGGTAAAAAGCCAGACACCGTGACTAAAGTGCCCGTTAGCATAGGCATAGCGGTTGAGGTATAAGCGAAAGAGGCGGCTTTAACTCTATCCCAACCTTGTTCCATTTTAGAGGCCATCATTTCTACAGCAATAATCGCGTCATCTACTAATAAGCCTAAGGCTAAAATTAAAGCCCCTAGAGATATTTTGTGTAAGCCAATGCCATAGATATACATCACTAAAAAGGTACTAGCTAAAACCACCGGAATAGTAATAGCGACCACAATACCACTGCGCCAGCCTAAAGACAGCAAGCTTACACTTAGAACAATTACAAGGGCTTCTATCAAGGAATGAATGAAATCATTAACCGAATTAGCCACAATTTTGGGTTGTAATGTTACCGGATTAAGATTCAAACCCACCGTCAGTTGTGATTGCACACGAGTGACAACCTGATCCAGATTTTTACCTAAACCGATCACGTCGCCACCGGCCTTCATACTTACGCCTAATAGCAAAGTGTCTTTACCTTTATAGCGGACGCGATCATGAGGTGGTTCCTCATAACCTCGGTAAACTTTTGCGACATCTCCTAGTTTAAAATCCTGATGATTTGCGTTTAAGCGTAAGTCTCGTAAATCTTCTAACGTATCGTAACGTCCCGAAACGGCAATGCGAATTCGCTCATCATTTGAGTTAAATGTGCCACCCGCAACTACCGCGTTTTGGGCTTGCAATAAGCCTATTAGAGTTTGGGTATTAATACCTAAAGTGACTAATTTAGCGTTAGATAGCTCAATAAAAATTCGCTGTTTCTGTTCGCCAAAGAATTCAACTTTAGCCACATCGTTTACTTTTAATAATTCTGATCTTATGAGTTCTGCTTGTTTCTTTAAGGCGGCATAATCAAAACCATCCCCCGTTAAAGCATACATACTGCCGTATACATCGCTAAACTCATCATTAAAAGTTAAGCTTTCTATGTTTTGGGGCAGAGTGTAACGTATGTCACTGAGTTTTTTACGCACCTGATACCAAATCTCAGGCATGTCTTTAGAGTCTGTATCATCTTTAATAAAAATAAAGATCATTGATTCACCGGGTCTAGAAAAACTAGAGGTGTAATCTAAGTGCGGGACTTCTTGCAGCTTTTTTTCTAGTTTGTCAGTGATTTGTTGCTCAACTTCTTGTGCACTTGCACCTGGCCAAGTGGCATGCACTAACATCACTTTAAAAGTAAACGGTGGATCTTCAGATTGACCTAATTTGGTAAAAGTTAATAAACCAGAAATAGTCAGTACTAGCATTAAATACAGTACTAGGGTTTGATGACTTAAAGCCCAATCCGATAGATTAAAACGCTGAGTTAGTTTGGGTTCATTCATTTAGCAGCCTCAATAACAGGCTTAACGGCTTGGTCTTTAACTAAAGTGTGTACGCCGGCAATGGCAATTTTGTCACCGCTTGATAGGCCTTCAGTAATCAGCACGCCGTCCTCTCTAAAAGGTCCACTAGTCACTGAACGGGGTTGCGCTTTATTATCAGCATCAATAAGCCATACGGTAGATTGGCCATTAATTTCTGTTAAGGCTTTACTGGGAATTAAATAGCCCGTGTTGCTGGAGTTTGAATCTTGAGGGGATAATTTAACCCCGACAGTAAGACCAAATTTTACAGATGCATCGGCTTGTTTTAAGGTGATTCGGACATTAAAAATTCGGGTACTGGATTCGGCGGCAGGCGCAATTTCACGTATTTCACCGAGATAAGTCTTTTGTCGATCTGACCATAAGCGAATAAGCACCAGCGCATTTAATTTAACTTCGGCCAGACGAGATTCCGGTACAGCGACTAAAACATCAATAGCTTGGCTATCAGCAATTTTAGCAATGCTTTCACCAGCGGAAATAACTTGACCGGGTTCAGCATGAATAAAAGTCACCACACCATCGCGGTCGGCAGTCAGGCTGGCATAGTGTGCTTGGTTATTAGACACAGAAGCTTGGGCTTTTACTTGCGCTAGTTTAGCGGTAGCGGTTTTGTATTGCGCCTCACGTATATCTAAGGTAGAGGCCGAAATAAATTTCTTCTCAAATAATTGGCGCTGGCGATTAAGTTCAGCTAGAGCCAGAGCCGTTTCGGCTTCAGCTGCTGACACGTTAGCTTGAGCAGCATTGGCATTTAATTGGCTATCCGATGGATCTAGTCTGGCTAGCACTTGGCCTTTTTTAACGACAGAGCCTATTTCCACTTTACGCTCTATGATTTTGCCGTTAATCCTAAAACTCTGAATGGATTCATAACGGGGTTTTACTTCACCCACCAGCGCCATAGTATCGATACCCGATTTTTCGCCAATAACGGTTACTAATGCAGGGCGGGGCGGTACTTCTGTTGGTGCAGGTTTGTTACAAGCAGTTACCAGTAAGAGTAAAGGCCAGCCAATGAGTCTTGTATTCATAGTCATGTTTTAGAGTGGTCTGGAGTAATTAAAGTTTTGTAATGATATCGTCCGATTATGGCAGTTTAAACAAAAAATGAGTTTAAGTATCAATTAACGCTATCATAATTTCTTTGAAAGTGTACGGTAGCACTCTTTAATTTTGTGTCATCTAATGTTGATTAGACACAAAATCAAATTTACTGGCAATATTAAAATCAACAAGTCATGATACGTGTTTGTAAATTGAAGTTCTTATCATTATTCTTGAGGAAATGAGTTATGTTTAAAAATAATAAAAATTCATATCAATCAATAGTTGCTGTGTTTGTTATGTTTTTTGCTTTGTTACTCTCAGAATCTGTTTCTGCGAATGTATTGCCATCAATAAGTTCGTTAGAGCTAATTAAGTCTTCATGTTCTTCTGGCTCAGAGCAATACGAAGAACTTGTACAATTAAAAAATGAGATTATAAAAGCTGAATCTGTGGCTCAAGCTCAAGAAATTGCGCTTGCCCCCACTAATCAGGCTATCGGCGCATTAAAAAGTGCTAGTGCTATTTCGCCTTTTAGTGATGATATTGTTAAAGCTGAAAATCGTCTTATTGATACTCGCTCACGTATTTTAGTGGCATCATCTCAAGCAGAAGTTGCAGATGAATTCTCAGGTATGATGCTGGCTGGGCTTGATAATGATCGTGCGGCGCATGTAAAAGTAGGTAAAGTGGGCTGCGACTATTCCTCTGGAGAAATGATCGCTATCGTCATTGGCTTATTTTTAGGAATCATTCCTGGTTTGATCTTGTTGGTTTTGCTCTGCTGATTAATTGGACGCGACTTTATGAGATTAGCAAATGAAAACATCTTAATTATCAAAAATTGTGTTCAAAACATTTTTGGTGAAAACGCTAGGGTTTATTTATTTGGGTCTCGTGTTGATGATGCTAAAAAGGGTGGCGATATTGATTTGTATCTAGAAATTGATGATAAGCAATCAGTATTCGAGAAGAAAATTGAATTATTATCAGCACTTAGAAAAAGTTTGGGTGATCAAAAAATTGATTTAATCATCAATGATTTTTCTAAAGAAAAAGATATTTATAAAATTGCAAAAAGTACTGGAATATTATTATGAATATTGAAAAGATCAAATTAGATAAAATTATCTATGAGTGTAATAAACATATTGAAAGACTCAATAAATCTCACCAAAAACTAAGTGTTTTTTTTCCATTAACGGAAGATCAATATGTAAAGTTTGATGATGAGGCAAGTAGTTATTTAGATCAATATTTGTATCGATTTTCTAAACTGCAAGATAGTATTGGGCAAAAGCTTTTTAAAGCTGTACTAGATTATAAGAAAGAAGAAACTTCCAATAAATCATTCATAGACATTATGAATAAACTTGAGCAACTGGAATACATTCAAGATATAGAGGGGTGGTTTAAGCTTAGAGATATAAGAAATCAACTTTCTCATGAATATGAAGATGATCTTGAGGAGTTAGTGACTATCATTAATAAAATTTTTATTTCAAAAGATCTACTGGAAAGCTACTATTTTAAAGTCATCCAAAAATTAAATTCATAAACCTTTTTTGCTTTCAAACTTGATTCTATAACCTATTAGGATCAAGTTACATCTTATATTAGATAATTTATGCGACACAGATACATTTAATATTGTGTGCTTGTCGGCAACACAAAGTAAGGTTGCGAAATTTATAAAAAATACTGCTGGGATAAAGTTATTGGCTTACCCCAGCAGATATTTTTAACGGCGACTTTTACAAGCCTAGCACCACTTTTTGTACAGCACTCCAGTCACCTTGCGGTAGACTTTTATCCCACCAGCGTATGCGATATTCTCTGGTTTCATGGGTTTTTCCTACTGCTAAAGGCCTTTCATCTAGATAGGGTTTAATAGTATCAATGGCTAAAAATAACCATTCCTCATCGTTACGACGACTTTCTATCCAAATGCCTTCATGTCCATATTTATTAAAATCAATACGCACAATAGGATGATCTAACCCCAGTTCAACACTCAACGAAAATTCAGGTACCAAATGATTGGTCGTGTCCAACGGTGCAATAATGCCTAAGTCTTGACCGATAACTTCATTATAATTTAGGCTGGCCTTAATACGGTTAATCTGACTAAACAACCTTTTTTGGATACCAGGTTTAACAGCAGTTGGCGACGCCAAAAAAATGGTGGGCTTTGGATAATCGATTATGTTATCTCCCAAATCGTTTACCATAAGGTATTTATACGCGGTGGCTTCTTTGGCATCAAGCTGAGTGGCCGGATGCCAGTGTTGGAGTATCCAAATGTAATATTGGATATCCGTTAAGGTGGCAGCGATCTCCGTCGGTGTTATTTCGCAGGTAGGGCCATTGATAGGGAGTTTGGCATTGTAATGACTGAGCCAGATAATTTGGTCAGCGCTGATAGATGGAAAATAGGTATTGGTAGTCATAATAATTACGAGCTCCGAATAGGAATAGGTAGTGCATTAAAAGATAATCCTGCGTCAGGATCGGTATGGGGGAGACCACCGAAGATATTTAGCCCTACTCGCCGAACTATTGGGACTGCCAACTAACCTTAAGGGAAGTCGGTTTGTGTTGCAGTGAGCTCACTCAATATTTTATTGCGCTATCAATTGTTATCAGGAGCGTACTAAAGTTATGAGGTAACTTACCCTAGAAAATTATAGACTCACCTTTTTCTATAACTCGGTTACTAACATAGTTTAATAATGCACAAAATACAAAGGTATTTGAAAATAAATATTTATATTAATACTAATCATTAGAGTGAGTCGCCTATTAGTATTCATATGCGTACTAATAGGTTCAACTGATTCCATAATGTAGTTAATAAAGGTGTCCATTGATACAAAAAATTGATGACTATGATTTGCTGCTTTCAGTTTAGTCTTAGGATATGACATTAATCTCTATTCGGCGCACTAAGCGGCACGGGTAAAAATTGAGACCACTTTATTTCGCCACCGGCTTGGTCTTTAGTGGGTAAGTCTTTTATAGTCCAACCACCTCCCAGCGCTTTAACCAATAGCACTGCTGCACTTAAACGTTGGCCTTGAAGATTTACGACATTAATATCATTGTTTAGTGCCGTTGCTTGGTTAATGACCACGTCAAGATAACTCAGTGTCCCCGCTTTATATTGATTATTGGTTAATTCTAGAGCTTTATGTGCGGATTGAACGGCTTTGTTTTGCACTTGTATTTCTGATTCTAACATTCGTAAAGCCGCTAGATTATCCTCAACTTGTTGAAAACTGGTCAAAACAATTTGGCGATACCCGGCCGCATTTGCATCATAAGTATCAATAGCTTGTTGCAATGCCGCGCTTCTTGCACCGCCATCAAATAATGGAATCGCTAAAGCAGCAGGCCCCAATGCCCAGTATCTAGCACCTTGCGTCACAAGATTAGTGAGTAAGGTTGCTTGCTGCCCATTTGAGGCTGCAAGGTTTAAGTTAGGATAATAGGCGGCTTTAGCAACACCTATTTGTGCGTTAGCTGCTGCAACATTCCGTTCTGCAGCGGCAATATCGGGTCTGCGTTCTAAAAGTTGTGAAGGTAATAAAGTTGGTATAGAAGGAATTTCGAGTGTTAAAGTTGTTGGTGCTAGATTAAATTCTGTGGGTGTTTTACCTATTAAAACAGCTATAGCATGTTCTAATTGACTGCGTTTAATCCCCAAATTAATTGCTTGAGCACGGGTATCTTCTAATTGTGTTTCTGCTTGCACCACATCAATTTTAGAGGCAATTCCGGCTTCATAACGATTTTTGGTAATCTGCAATGCTTTTTCGTAGGTGATAACAGTATCATTAAACAACTTTATTTGAGCATCTAAGGTGCGTATTTGAAAATAATTATCGGCTAGGGTGGTTTGCATAGTTAAACGCAGCGCTTGTAGATTTGCCGATGTCGCTTGCGCATTTGCTGTGCTTGATTCTACTTGACGGCGTAATCCACCGACAATATCCGGTGCCCACGCAAGACTAACTACACCACCAAATAAGTTTCTAACTCCACTTACCGCAACACTCTGGCCGGTAGCGGCTTTAAAGCGATTAGTGGTTGCGGTGCCCGTAGCGGTCGGAAAATAAGCCGAAGTTGCGGTTTGGACTAGTGATTGTGATATTTTGTATTGTGCTTCAGCTTGGGCAATAGATAGATTCGCCTTATTAACTTGTGCTTCTAATGTGCTTAATTGTGGATCTTTAAACAGTTGCCACCAATCATTTGGGAGTATTTCATCTAGCGGTTGGGCTTGTTTCCATACTTTATCTTCTTTAAACGTATCAGGTATTTTAGTGCTAGGTTTAATGTAATCTGGCCCAACAGTACAGGCATTTAGAAACAGTAAAGGTAATATATAGGCTGACGATACCGCATTAAGCCGATTGATAAAAATATTTAAAGGTTTTACGTACATGAATGTCTAATTGGGCTGTTGTATTTTTAAGAATCGATTGTTAAACCAGAGTCTAAAACTGTCTAAATAAATGTAAACCACGGGTGTTGTATAAAGGGTTAGTAGTTGGCTAAAAATTAACCCACCCAGAATAGAAATACCTAAAGGTTGACGCAGTTCAGCACCATAGCCACTACCTAATGCTAAAGGCAAAGCACCAAATAAAGCGGCGAGGGTGGTCATCATAATAGGTCTAAAGCGTAAAAGACAGGCTTGAAAAATAGCCTCTTTGGGTTCCAGTTTATATTTTCGCTCTGCATATAAGGCAAAATCTATCATCATAATGGCGTTCTTTTTAACGATACCAATTAATAAAATAACCCCGATTAAAGCAATAATACTAAATTCAGTTTTACATGCCATCAATGCTAACAGAGCTCCAACACCCGCTGAAGGCAGTGTTGATAAAATGGTGAGTGGATGAATATAGCTTTCGTATAAGATGCCTAGCACTAGATAAATGCTTAACAAGGCAGCCAATATTAAATAAGGTTGATTGCGGAGTGACTCTATAAAAGCTTTTGCATTACCCTGAAAACTACCTTGCACAGCAATCGGTATGGCTATTTCCTGCATCGATTTTTCTATACGTTGAGTTGCTGCAGATAATGATACGCCGGGCTTAAGATTAAAAGATAAGGTGGTTGCGGCAAATTGACCCTGATGATTGATTGATAATGGCGTATTGTTACTAGCAAAAGTTGCAATGGCCGATAGCGGAACTTGATGAGCGGTATTTTCTATACCTGTAGGTAGTTTAGTAGCCGGTACATTGATATACACTTGTTTTAAGGCTTCTGGGTTTTGCCAGAATTCTGGCGCAACTTCCATAACAACGCGGTACTGATTTAAAGGGTTATAAATGACAGACACTTGGCGTTGGCCAAAGGCATTATTTAAAGTGTTATCTATCATGGCTTGGCTAATACCGTAACGGGCTGCCATGGCTCTGTCTACGATTAACTCAGCTTGTTGCCCTTTATCTTGTTGGCTGGTGTGCACATCACTAAATTCGGGCTGTTTTTTTAAATGCGCGATTAATTTAGGTAGCCATTCGCGTAATAATTCCAAATCATCGGATTGAAGAGTGTAATCATAAGACCCAAAAGTTGGGCGACCACCTAAGCGTAATTCTTGGGCTGGAAATAAGCGTAACTGTGCGCCGGGTATGTGTTTTACTTTGTCTTTTAAACGTTCCATGACAACTTCTATAGCTTCTCTATCTTCATGGGGTTTAAGAACGATAAACATTCTTGCGTTATTACTGTTTGTACTGGCACCACCAAAGCCAGCAACCGTTGTCACCGCAGTGTCTTGCATTAATAAGACTGAAAACTCGGATAATTTTTTCTGTAATGTGCCAAATGATGTGCCTTGATCCATTTGAATTTCACCCAACAAACGCCCACCATCTTGCGAGGGAAAAAAGCCTTTGTTGATAGTTGAATATAAATAAAAGTTTAGACCAATAGTGGTAAACAAGAGCAATATCATTAAACGACTATGGCTTAGAGCCCAACGTAAGGATTTTTCATAATGGCTTTGTAAAAAATCGAAAGCAGTGCCAATTACATAATAAATCCGACCATGTCGCTTAGTATTTTTTCCTAACCATCTCGCACAAAGCATAGGGGTTACAGTTAGAGATATCAGCAGAGATACTACTACGGCAGCAGATAGAGTAACGGCAAACTCTTTAAACAAGCGCCCCACAATCCCTCCCATTAACAAAATGGGCAAAAAGACGGCAATGAGAGATAAGCTCATCGCCATGACTGTAAAGCTAACTTCTTTAGCACCGATTAAGGCTGCTTTATAGGGTGAAGTGCCTTTTTCAATATGCCGATTTATATTTTCTAATACGACAATTGCATCATCTACCACAAAGCCGGTTGAGATAGTTAATGCCATTAAAGTTAGATTATTAAGGCTGTAGTCAAAGAAATACATTACGCCACAGGCCCCAATTAAAGAAACGGGGACCGCGATAATAGGTACCATGGCAGACCTAAAGTCACGTATAAAAACTAAGACGACTAAGATAACTAAGCCTATTGCCGTGAGTAAATTGTGTTCGACTTCGGTAATTGACGCTCTAATCGTTTGAGATCTATCAATTACAATGTCTAAATCGACAGTATTGGGAATGCTGGCTTTAAGCTCAGGTAACAGGGCAGCAACTTGATCTACAGTGTCTATTACATTAGCCTGAGGTTGTTTTCTTATAATAAGTAAAACCGAGGCTTTGCCATTTTTAATGCCAGTGTTACGTAAATCTTCCACAGAATCTACTACTTGCCCTATATCAGCTATCGTTACAGCAGCCCCATTATGATAGCTTACGATTAAGGGTAGGTAATCGGTGGCTTTACGCGCTTGATCATTCGCTAAAATTTGCCAGCGTTGTTTGACGTTTTCTAAGAGACCTTTAGGCCGCGTGACATTGGTTTGTGTTATTGTGCGACGCACATCTTCTAAGCTAATGCCGTATTTATTGAGCGCATAGGGGTTTATTTCAACCCTCACGGCGGGTAATGAGGCACCGCCAATTTGTACCTGACCAATACCAGGAATTTGTGATAATTTTTGACTTAAAACAGTGGCGGCCACATCATACATTTCTCCTTTACTTAAAATTTCTGAACTTAAGGCGATAACTAAAATAGGTGAATCTGCTGGATTATCTCTACGATATGTCGGCCTATTAGGCATATTACTGGGCAATAGATTGGTGGCAGCATTAATGGCCGCCTGCACATCTCGACTTGCACCATTTATATCTCGATTAAGATCAAATTGCAGCGTAATTTGTGTTGAGCCTAAAGAGCTACTTGAGGTCATTTCAGTAATACCCGCGATACGCCCCAATGATCTTTCTAATGGTGTAGCAACTGAACTCGCCATGGTTTCTGCACTGGCGCCGGGTAATAACGCTTGAACATTAATAGTTGGAAAGTCGACTTGCGGTAAAGAAGCAACAGGTAAGTTTATAAACGCTAAACTGCCTGCTAATGCAATAGCAAGCGTCAATAGCATAGTAGCGACTGGGCGATTTATAAATACAGCCGATAAATTCATGATGCTCGTTTATATTTTATAGAATTTCTGGTGAGGAAAGCTTAAAGCAATGACTAACATTTTTAGCCAATTTATCCATCGTTAAATATATAACTGGCGTGGTGTATAAAGTTAACAATTGGCTCACTAATAGGCCGCCAACCATAGTGATACCTAAAGGATGCCGTAGTTCCGAGCCGACACCAGTGCCTAGCATTAATGGTAAAGCGCCTAACAATGCAGATAGTGTTGTCATTAAAATGGGTCTAAAGCGCAATAAACAAGCCTGATATATAGCATCTTTAGGTGACAAACCTTGTTTGCGTTCTGCCTCTAAAGCAAAGTCGATCATCATAATGGCGTTTTTCTTTACAATACCAATTAATAAGATGATGCCAATAATGCCAATAATCCCCAAGTCAGTATGAGTAATAAGTAGAGCTAATAAGGCACCAACACCCGCAGAGGGCAGTGTTGATAATATGGTCAACGGATGAATGTAACTCTCATATAAAATGCCTAACACAATATAGACGGTAATGATGGCGGCTAATATCAGCCATAAAGTGTTATCTAATGAGGCTTCAAAAGCGAGTGCTGCGCCTTGATAGCTGGTGCGGATACTTAGTGGTAAATTGATGTCACTTTTAATTCGATCAATCACTTTAATCGCATCACCCAAAGATGTATTGGGTGCCAGATTAAATGACACGGTAGCCACTGGAAATTGTTCAAGGTGATTGATACTTAAGGGTGTCAGTTGTTCAGATATTTCAGCAATAGCCGATAAAGGAACTTGAGTGCCGTTGCTTGATGTAATACGCAAATCTTTTAAGTTTTCGGGTGACTCTTGATCTTTGGGGTCAAGTTCTAATACCACCCGGTATTGATTTGATTGGGTAAAAATTGTTGAGACTAAGCGTTGACCATAAGCGCTGTATAAAGTGTTATCAATGGCTGCGGTTGTTATGCCTAAGCGGCTGGCTGTACTTCGATCAATATTGACATAAACTTGTTGACCTTGGTCTTGTACATCGCTACTTACATCACTTAAAGCGGTTTCTTGTGCGAGTTGGGTTACTAAGCGTTTAGTCCATTGGTTAAGTTCATTGATATCGGGTGTTTCTAAAGTAAATTGATATTGAGTGCGACTGACTCTATTTTCCATCGTTAAATCTTGTACGGCCTGCAAATACACTGACACTTGTGGAATGTCTTTTAGTGTTGAATTTAAGCGTGTAATAACAGTGTTAGCTGAGTCTTGACGTTTATCGTGCGGTTTTAAATTAATCAAAAATCGGCCATTGTTGGGTACGGTGTTAACACCATCCACACCAATAAAAGAGGATAAATTATCAACGGCGGGGTCAGCTAATATTAAGGTACTTAGTTTCTGCTGATATTCTGACATAGCCGCAAAAGATACATTTTGAGGTGCGACAGAAATACCTTGTATAACGCCCGTATCTTGGCTAGGAAAAAAGCCTTTAGGTATAAAAACATACAGGCTGATGGTTAAGACAACAGTGGCAAAGAATACCCATAAAGTAAGGGTTTGCCGGTGTAATACCCAAGTTAAACTTTTAGCATAATAGCAAATGAGCGTATCAAACCCAGATTTAGTGTCTGTTAGATCTTTGCTTAGGGGCTTGGTTTTAGTTGCTAATAATTTTGCACACATCATGGGGGTTAATGTGAGTGAAATTACAGCAGAAATAAAGATAGCAACCGCTAAGGTAATGGCAAATTCCCTAAATAATCGGCCGATTACTTCGCTCATAAATAATAAGGGAATGAGTACTGCAATTAACGAAAAAGTTAAAGAGATGATGGTAAAGCCAATTTGTTCAGAGCCCTTTAAAGCGGCTTTTAATGGCGATTCACCGCGTTCAAGATACCTCGAGATATTTTCAATAACCACAATGGCGTCATCAACAACAAAGCCAGTTGCTATGGTAAGAGCCATGAGTGTTAAATTATTAATACTAAAGCCAGCTAGATACATCACAGCAAAAGTACCGACTAAAGATAATGGCACTGCAACACTAGGGATAAAAGTTGCAGGGATATTTCGTAAAAATAAAAAGATGACCATAATAACTAGCGCAATGGCTAATAGAAGTTCAATTTTTACGTCTTCTATAGAGGCCCTAATGGTAATAGTACGATCTGTTAAGGGGATTACCTCAACATTAACAGGCAAGGTTGCTTGTAATTTGGGTAACAAGGCTTTAATGCTATCCACTACTTCTATAACATTTGCGCCCGGTTGGCGTTGAATATTAACAATGACAGCTGCCTTATCATTTGCCCAAGCAGCCAATTTTACATTCTCTGCGCTGTCTATTATGGATGCAACATCCGATAATTTAACGGGGGCATTGTTACGGTAGGCAATAATAAGATCTTTATATTCAGCGGGAGATTTTATTTGATCATTGCTACTAATAATTGCGGAGCGTAAGGGACCATTAAACATACCTTTAGGTTGATTAACATTGGCCATCGAAATAATATTGCGTACTTCTTCTAAGCCAATACCATAAGCCGCTAAGGCTTTGTGATTGACTTGAATGCGGATGGCTGGGCGCTGACCTCCACTGATAGCAACTAAACCCACGCCTGGAAGTTGGGCGATTTTTTGAGCTAAGCGTGTTTCAACTAAGTCTTCAACTTTGTATAAAGGTAAGGCGCTAGAGCTTATCGCTAAAGTCATTACAGGCGTATCGGCCGGATTAACCTTGCTATAGATTGGGGCTTGAGGCAAATCAGTGGGTAGAAAGTTTGTGGCTGCATTAATCGCTGCTTGCACTGATTGTTCAGCAATATCCAAGTTTAAATTTAGACTAAATTGCAAGGTAATGACTGATACTCCCCCCGCGCTGGTAGAGGACATTTGTGTAAGACCGGGCATTTGTCCAAATTGCCGTTCTAAGGGGGTTGTCACAATAGAAGTCATTACATCTGGACTTGCCCCAGGGTATAAAGTGACAACTTGTAGGGTAGGGTAGTCTACTTGGGGCAATGCCGAAACAGGTAATAAGCGGTAGGCTAATGCGCCTAACATTAATACAGCCAGCATCAATAACGACGTCGCGACAGGTCTTAAAATAAAGAGTCGAGATGGATTAAATGCAGTTGGTTTTGATTCTGATGTATGCATGGTTTTTATAGCTTATTAGGTGGCGTCATATCAATCTTACTGCCGTCTTTTAAGCGATCAAAACCCTCAATAATAACCATTTCACCTTCAGTTAGATTTTGTTCTATCCACGTTTTATCACCTTCGATCGCACCTTTTTTTACACGACGTAATTCCACAGTATTGTTGGCTTTAACCACATAAACAAACTGACCTTGGGTATCTTGTTGTAAAGCAGAACTAGAAATTTGAATAGCATTTTTAATGGTTTCTAAATGCATTCTAATGTTAACAAATTGATTAGCAAATAAACGACTGTCCAGATTATCAAATTGAGCTTTTAGTTTTAGGGTGCCTGTCAGGGGATCAATTTGATTATCAATAGCTAATAACTTGCCTTCCGCTAGGCTATTTTTGCCACCTCGATCAAAAGCAGTGATGGTGACGGTTTGGTTGGAGCGTAAACGTTTTAAGATGGGTTGGATTTGGTCTTCAGCAAGTGTAAAAATGACAGTAACAGGTTGTAATTGGGTAATAATGACTAAGCCAGTGCTATCGTTAGTATGAACAATATTACCTTGATCAATTAAACGTAAACCGACTTTACCTGAAATGGGTGCAGTGATGTGAGTATAACTTAGTTGTAGTTTTGCGTTGTTAACTTGCGCTTTATCCATGGTAACTAAGCCTTCATATTGCTTTACTAAGGCGGCTTGAGTCATGGTTTGTTGCGCGGCAATTGAATCTTGTTCTAATAGTTTTTGATAGCGTTGTTGATCTAATTGAGCATTTTTAAGTAAGGCTTCATCACGAATTAATTGGCCCTCGGCTTGCTGTAACTGAATCTCAAAGGATCTTGGATCAATCTCAGCTAATAAGTCTCCTTGTTTAACAAGTTGTCCTTCGGTAAAGCTGATCTTTACAAGTTCGCCATCAACGCGCGGTTTAACGGTTACTGTGCGTAATGCCGTTACTGTCCCTAAACCATTTAAATAAATGGGAAAGTCGGTTTCTGAAGCAACTTCAACGGATACCGGAGTGGGGGTGTCATGAAAATCCGGTGCATGTGTTTGTTGAGTATTAGATACATCGGTTGTAGGTGTTTTTGTTTTATAGGTAAAATAAAAACCAATCGATACAAAGATAAATAATAGTCCTAAAACCAGCCCAATATTTCTTTTGTAATGGGTGGTTGTCTGTAAATCTTGATGCAGATTGTTTTGACTCATGATAAAAATGATTAGAAACGAGAGTTAATTGTCAATATTAAACTAAATTTTACGATAAAAAGTTTAAAAGCTTTTTAATTGTAATTAAAAAGATCAGGATAAGTATGGAGGCGTTTTTTAATGGGCAATAAAAAAGGCCTAGATATTTCTATCTAGGCCTTTGTATTATGGAGCTAGTGAGGGGATTCGAACTCCTGACCGGCTGATTACAAATCAGCTGCTCTACCGACTGAGCTACACCAGCAACAACTGTGATTTATTAAGTTAGAGTACTTAATAAGATTAACTAAGTTTTAAGGTTTAGTTAATTAAAAATATGGAGCTAGTGAGGGGATTCGAACTCCTGACCGGCTGATTACAAATCAGCTGCTCTACCGACTGAGCTACACCAGCGAAGAAGCGATATTATACAAGATTAATTTGGTTTGAAAAGTATTTTATCTTTTTTTTGTGTTTTTATTTTTACCAAAGGTTTTTTTAGCAGGCTTATTATCTAGACCGGTAAACTTAGTTTTAAATTGTTGGATCTTAGTTAAGCTTTCACCCGTGCCTTTGGGTTGAAAAGACGGGATCAAATGGTGTTTGCCATTACCGATTAAATCATTACGCCCCATCGCGTTTAAAGCATCACGTAATATCGGCCAGTTTTTAGGATCGTGATAACGTAAAAAGGCTTTGTGTAAGCGGCGTTGTTTAATGGATTTGGGTATCGAAATATCTTCCGCTTTGCGACTTACCTTATGCAAAGTATCTTTACCAGAGTGATACATCGCTGTGGCTATAGACATAGGCGAGGGTAAAAATGCTTGTACTTGATCCGCTCTAAAACCATGGCTTTTTAACCATAAAGCCAAATTAAGCATGTCTTGGTCGGTGGTACCCGGATGTGCCGCTATAAAATACGGAATTAAATATTGTTCTTTGCCCGCTTCTTTAGAGTATTTATCAAACATCTCTTTAAAACGGTCATAAGTGCCCATGCCAGGCTTCATCATTTTTGATAAAGGCCCTTGTTCGGTATGTTCTGGGGCAATCTTTAAATATCCACCCACATGATGGGTTACCAACTCTTTAACATATTCAGGAGATTCAACCGCTAAATCATATCTAAGGCCAGAGGCGATAAATATCTTTTTAATACCGGGTAAGGCGCGGGCTCTTCGATACAGTTTAATTAAAGGTGTATGGTTGGTATCTAAATTAGGACAAATACCTGGATAGACGCAAGATGGTTTCCGACAGGCTTTTTCAATCTTTTCATCTTTACAAGCCAAACGATACATATTGGCAGTTGGGCCACCTAAATCAGAAATATGTCCCGTAAACTTAGGCGAGGTATCGCGAATGGCTTCAATTTCTCTGATAATAGAATCTTCAGAACGACTTTGAATAATACGACCTTCGTGTTCGGTAATAGAACAAAAAGTACAGCCACCAAAACAACCTCGCATGATATTAACCGAGTGTTGAATCATTTCAAACGCCGGTACATTTGCATCGCCATAGGCTTTATGGGGTATACGCGAATAAGGTAAATCAAACACCCCATCCATTTCTTTAGTGGTTAAAGGAATAGGGGGGGGATTAATCCATACTTGTCTGCTTTCGTGTTGCTGAATTAAGGGTCTGGCATTACCGGGGTTGGTTTCGCCATGCATAACGCGAGATGCATGTGCGTATAAAATGGGGTCGTCTTTAACGGCTTCATAAGCCGGTAATCTAATCACAGTTTGTGACCGAGAATCTCGCATTAGTTGTTTAAGATTACCGATACTATTAACCGCTACTGAGATTTCTGCAGGATTAGCGTCTGCTTCTGGTTTTTTGTCGCAAGCGGGTTCTTCTTGATATGGGTTTTGGAGCGGGCTTAATGCGCCAGGTTTATCAATTTCTGTTGAGTCTTTTACCCGAAAGCCTTCTGGAATTTGTTTTACAAAATGTACCGTGCCGCGAATCCCTTTAAGATCAGATATGGGTTCGTCTTGCGCTAAGCGATGCGCAATCTCTACTATTTGGCGCTCTGCATTACCATAGACCAATAAATCGGCTTTTGAATCTAATAAAACAGATTTACGGACTTTATCAGACCAGTAATCATAATGCGCAATACGTCTTAAGCTGGCTTCAATGCCACCTATAATAATAGGTACATCTTTATAAGCCTCACGGCAGCGATGAGAGTACACATTAACAGCGCGGTCAGGACGTTTACCGGCCGCACCATCTGCTGTATAAGCATCATTTGAGCGGATTTTTTTATCAGAGGTGTAACGGTTAACCATGGAATCCATGTTGCCACCGGTGACGCCAAAAAATAAATTAGGTCGGCCTAATTGGGTAAAATCTTTAGCGCTGGTCCAATCCGGTTGCGAAATAATACCGACTCTAAAACCTTGAGCTTCTAATAAACGACCAATTAAAGCCATACCAAAACTAGGATGATCAATATAAGCATCCCCCGTTACCAAGATAACATCACAACTGTCCCATCCCAATGCTTCCATTTCAGCTAGACTCATCGGTAATATTGGGGCTACACCAAAACGCTGTGCCCAGTATTTACGGTAGTTGAAAAGTCCGGGAGGAGGGGATAAAACAGTGGAACTCATTTCTTTATCACTTGGTTAAAGGTACTGGTATTGTGTTTTTTAAGATCTCTTAAAAAAGTCGGAAATTCTATTTGGTACTGCTCTTCTAACGCTAAGGCTTTTAATCGTAAATCTTTAAGGTTGGTATGGGGTGTATAGTCATTAAAAGCAAAAGCGATAATATTGGATCGATCTGTTACGGGTAAAAATAAAGTTTGCCAATTAAAGACATTACCTAACCATAGCGATATTTGCTGAAACTCTGGATTACTGGTGCCACCCCATAAGTTCATTACCAGTATGCCTTCTTTTTTTAATAAGGCTTTACAGGCATCAAAAAAAGCTTCATTACGAACACTGCTAGCAACGCCTTCATGATCAAAGGCATCAATAATCACTAAATCGTATTTTTCTCGATAGTCTTCATAGCGTTGTTTAATATAAGCACCACCATCATCCACAATTATTTTGAGTCGTGGGTCTAAGGGTAGGTCAAAATAGCTACGGGCAATTTTAACGACGCCTTTTCTGTATTCCAGCACTTTTAAATGACACTCAGTAAAGTGGAGTAATAAATGTTTGGTTAAAGAGCCGCCACCCAATCCAACCAATAAAGCCTCATCCGGTGATTCTTTAAACAATAACCAGCTCGTCATTGCCCGCACATAATCTAGCTGTAATTTATCGGGATCAGCTAAAAAAATACTACTTTGTTTTGCTTGCGTACCAAAATGTAAAGAACGAACGCCTTTTTGCTCAACAATTTCTATGATGCCTTCATCATCATAGCTTTCATGGATTACTAGGCCTTCATATTTGTGCATGGCAATCTGACAGTTGTCAGTAAAATTTAACAATTAAAGCTTATTATACACGAGCTTGATAAATAACCGACTGTAGAGCTAGGATTAAGCGAGGGATTTATTGCTTAACTTGCTACAATCCTTCTGGTATATTGGCTTTGTGTGATTGTTTATGATGTGGTAGTTAAGAGATTTTCTCTATACTTGTAGTAATAAATAACAAAAAAGGGGGCAGTATGGAAGAGTTGATATTTGTATTACTCATTATATTTGTGGCTTATGTTGTATATAAGTCTGGTAATGAGAAGAAAGAAGCACCTAAAGCAGAAGAACCCAAAAAAGATTTAGAAACTGATAATGCAGTTGCAGAAGCCAAGCCAGCGGCATCTGTAACCGCTAAAAAAGCAACACCTATTAAACCTAAAGTTATTAAAAAAGCGACGCCTAAAGTAGCCGAGATTAAAGTAGCGACGCCTAAAGTAGCAGAGATTAAAGTAGCAGAGATTAAAGTAGCGACGCCTAAAGTAGCAGAGATTAAAGTAGCGGCGCCTAAAGCAGTTGCTGCAAAAAAAGGCCTAAAAAATCCGTTAACGGGTGAAGTAGCGACTAGTTATGCTAACTATAGATTTACTAAACGTTGGATTAAAGACGCTTTAGTCGCAGAAGGTTTATTAGATCAAGTTTATAAAAATGCAGATTTAACCGAAGCGGTAGAAGCTAATATTAAAGCAGCGATTACAAAATTAGAAGCTTTAGATAACTACAAACCTTAAACGTTAGATTGTGAAAGACCAACCATTTATTTTTGATCAAATTCATATTGAAGTTGCTCGTAATGCAACGGATGACTTCAATTTGTTTCATGATAAACATAAGTGGTTGCAGATTACCCATAACCCTTTTAAAGGGCCTATCGTATTAGGTTATCAGCTAAATACTTTAATAGAATATCAAATGCAGCTTTATAGAGCCGCACATCACGAAGATCAGATTATCGCCGAGAATAATCTGCGTTTTAGTAATTATCAAATCACCTTTGTTAATGCGGTTAGACCTAGAACGCCGGTGTATTTAGAGATTAAAAAAACGCTGATTAAAACCATACCTAATTTAACCTTAGGTAACAGAATCTCGATGAAGTCTGATGATAAAACGGTATTGTTAGGTTTTAAGAAAGAAACCCAATTGCCGTTGTTTTTAGCGGATACAAAATTAAATAAACTACCTGATCTTAATGAGCAAGAAGATTTAACTATGGTGCCTGGCACGGATTATTTTTTTAAACGTAAGTTTATGAACAATGGTTCGGTTAAAAACTTTTTATCAGGCTCATTAGCAGAACAATCAGATTATTTTGATGAGTTGGCGCATATAGCGCATTATCCAGAAATCTTTCCGTGTAGCTTAAGTTCTGGTGCTTTGTTAGAAAAAGCGCAACTAGAAAATCATGATTTTAAATTAAATCCCATGGTGTATACTTCACATGAGATTTCGGTGGATAGACAGTATGTGAGTCAGTTAAAAAATAATGATAGGTTACATATCCTGGTTAAACAATTACCAGAAACGAGCGACAACACTTTAAACCACACCAACATTTTACAAAGAACCTACCACTGTTATGGCCTGTTACAAAATAACGAAGTGTTATTCAGAATGGCCATGAATCTTGTGCCTCTAGAAGAAATCCTTAAGAACTTAAGAAAATCATCTTAAACAAAAGATTTAATGCTCGAGATAGAAGTGTCTCCATCTTGATTCCAGCAATGCTATTATTGTAACCAATAATAATTAGCTAAAATCTCGTCACCTTATGAAACAAATCCAGCGTTTTGGGCTTTTAGCCTGTTTAATTATTAGCATTAACGCATACGCGACAGATTATTATGTTAATCCGCAAGGGAATGATGAATGGACTGGGGGATTAAAAACAGCTAACGCCACGCAAACCGATGGGCCATTTAAAACCCTAGAACGTGCTAAGCAAGCGATAAGAGGTTTAAAAAAGTCCGGAACTTATAATGATAAAGTGACGGTTAACATAGCCGGTGGCACATACACCTTAACGCATCCCTTGCATTTTAGCTTAATGGATACTGGCTTACCGGATAGAGAGATTATTTGGCAAGGCGAGCAGGGCGCCAAAGTGATAATAAGCGGGGGTATTGCACTTAATTGTAGCCAGCAAACTAACAACCAGTGGGAATGTCCTGTTCCGCAAGAACCTATAAATCCACAGTTTTTTGATGCTCAGCGCATAAAAGGTAATGCTCCTAAGTTTGAGTTGTATGTTAATCAGCAAAAACTGCATTTAGCCCGCTGGCCAGATGCAGGCTGGGCGCATATAAAATTACCTTTAGATAAAGATACCCAATTCACCGTTATGGAACCATTGCCTGATATGCCGGATGACATTAAAAATGCGCAGGCGCATATTTTTGCTAGTAACGATTGGTATGATCAATACACTGCAATAGACACTATTAATCCAGCCAACAATAGCCTTAAATTAAGTAGCTCTACAGCATTTCCGTTAGATAGTGGGCGAAGATTTTACCTACAAAACCTACCCAGTTTTTTAAATGCGCCCAGTGAATGGCTTTATGATGAAGCCAATAAAAAAATTAAATTTATTACTCCTGTGGGTATTAATCCAACGGAGATTGTCGTGTCCTCTGTGCCCAACTTATTAATCGCGGAAGGGATTAAAAACATCAGTTTTAAAAATATAAGCTTTCAAAACAGTACCGCTACAGCCGTTACGGTGACAGATTCTAATGAAATAACCCTAGATGAATTAGATATACACAACATAGATGGTATTGGTATACACATAAACGCCGGAAAAAATGTACAGCTTATTAATAGCCAAATTCATCATACTGGCGCACATGGCGTGATAGTGACAGGGGGTGATAAACTGACTTTAATGCCTTCTGGTCATGTTATTTATAACAATCATATTCATGATGTTTCAACAAAACTATTAACGATGGCACCCGGTATTGAAGTAAATGGTGTCGCTGTTAGTATTACGCATAATTTATTAGAACACGGTTCTGGCATTGCGGTCCTAGCAACAGGAAATGAGCATCTGATAGAGAAAAACGACATCAGTCATTTTTGTGAACAATCAGCTGATTGTGGCGCTTTTTATTCAGGTAGAGATTGGTCTTGGCGCGGTAATGTCATTAGAAACAACTATTTTCATGACATGATTAGTTATGGTTTACAAAGCGTGAATGTTGCTAATAATCAGGTGGTTTATGCAGATACCGCTTCTGTCGGCGTATATTTAGATGATGGTGGCAGTGGCTTTGAAATTAGTAATAATATCTTTGAAAATGCCGGCACCATGTCCATACAAGTCGGTGGTGGTCGAGATAATAAAATTTTTAATAACTACTTTAAAACTAATTACTATGCGATTTTAGTAGATGACAGATGGCCAGCTTATGATTGGAATCAGAATGCAAAGAATCTAAGTGCCTCTCCTTATCAAACGGCACTCTGGCAACAAAAATATCCAGAATTAGCCGCACCCATGTTTAATAGAACCTGGCCAGAGGGTAATAAAATAGAACGCAATATTATGGTAACGGGTAAACCGAATGGCTTATTAATGCGTTATTTTGTCCCCATGCAATCTACCGTTATCGGGCATAACCTCGTGTGGGCGACAGAAGGCAAACCGACTATAGATTATAAAATACTGGATTTAAATAAACTCTTTGGTGGTACATCATGGCAACAATGGCTAGCAGAAGGTATAGAGCGAAACAGCGTTCTTGCTGATCCTTGCATCAGCATCGTTAATAAAAAATTAAGCGCCTGCACTGCTTCCCCCCTTAAAGACATCGGCTTTCAACCTATTGCACCAGACATTGGTTTAGTGAAGTAGGATATTGCCAACGTTATACAGGGATTGACCAGTATTTAACAGTTTTAGGTTAAAGCACGTTATAATCCAAGCTACTGATTATTTTAGGCTTCCCCAATGAACTTTCTTGATATAAAAACAGACTTTGCGTTTAAAAAAGTTTTTGGTAGTGACGAATCTAAAGATTTACTGATAAGTTTTTTAAATTCCGTCATAGAGTTTGATCAGCAGCAAATTATTACAGATTTAACTATCGTAGATCCTTATAGTATTCCCTTATTAAAGGGTATGAAAGATACCTTTGTAGATGTTAAAGCTGAACTCAGTGATAACACGCAGGTGATTATAGAAATGCAAGTGCTAAATCATGAAGGCTTTGAAAAAAGAGTCCTTTATAATGCGGCCAAAAATTACTCGTTGCAACTAAAGAAAGGTGATGCTTATCACCTGCTTAATCCTGTAATAGCCTTAACCATCACTGATTTTATCTTGTTTAAGAATAGTGATGAGATGATTAACAATTTTAAATTACTCGAGAAAAACCACTTTATTCAATATAGCGATGATATTGAACTTATCTTTATCGAACTGCCTAAATTTCATAAAACAGAAGAAGAGCTAATCAGTATTCAAGATAAATGGCTGTATTTTATTAAAAATGCCGGCAACCTAGATTACATGCCTAAGAATCTTAATCAAGAATTGCAAAGGGCATTTAATATCGCCAACGAAGCCAATCTTAGTCAAGAAGAGCTAGAACTGCAGCATAAAAAGAAAGATTGGATTTATATCCAAAAAAGCTCAATTGAATTAGCGACGAAGACAGGTCTCCAGCAAGGATTAGAACAAGGATTAGAGCAAGGACTTGAGCGAGGACTAGAACAGGGGTTAGAGAAAGGATTAGAACAAGGACTTGAACGAGGATTAGAACAAGGACTTGAGCGAGGACTAGAACAGGGGTTAGAGAAAGGATTAGAGCAGGGTGAATGGCAAGAAAAGTTAAAAATCATTGAAAATGCTGATCGAATGGGGTTATCCATGCAAACTATTATTGAACTAACCGGGCTCGATGAGGAAAAAATCAGATTATTATTAAAAAAATAACCCATTCTTATCCAAATACACCAGCCTCGCATTAGCGCCTAATCGTGAACACTTATTTCAGCAGGAGATTGCAAACCCAAAGCCAGTACATTGGGTTCATTATTAAGTAACTTTTCTAACGCCCAAGTACCTGCCACTTTTAATAGTATTGGTGCAGCAAGCTTATTTCCTTTATTAAGCTCAGTTAGCTTAAAAGAGTTATCTTAAATAAATGCTTGGTTAGTTAAAGGTTGGATTAGATAATGTAACTCAGATAAATCATTATGAATGGTCTGCCAAACTATCTCATAATCAACTTTAAAGTAGCCATGAGCGACTCTATTGCGCATTGTATACATCAATGACCATGGAACTTGAGAGTTTTCTTCAGCATAAGCAGAATGATATATTTCAATATTGTGAGCAGCTTCGCCTATAATCTCGAAATTTCTGACGACAGCATCTTGAGTTTTTTCGTCTTCAAGAAAATCAATTTCTGTCATATCTTTAACATAACGATGAATTCTGTCAATTGCTTCAAGGATATGGTCAAGATAATCTGGGATTCTTAAAGCATCTTTTTACTCATAAAGGTTGAGCTTCTTTTAAAACTTGATCCCTAAATTTATCGGGTAAGGCTTTAGGGGTTACAACATCAACAGTGACATTTAATAAATTAGCCACTTCAATTTGTATTTTGGCTATATCCATTAAAGTGGTTTCTGGGGTGGGATCAACTAATAAATCCAAATCGCTTTCATCGTTATCTAATCCATGCAATACAGAACCAAATATACGCACATTTTTTACTCTGTGATTGAGCGCAATTTGTCTGATGGAATCTCGATGTTGATAAAGTTGAATAGATGGGCGCATTGGTTATTAATTAATAGACATATAGAACTGGTTTTTATGATTTTAATGTTAGCACATAATTGTAGAACTTATATAGGGTTCGACGGGGCTCGCCACGAACGTTATGTATACCGATTATTCTGAGTTTATCGAAGAATAAACCTCCAGCAACTGCTTAACATTCTCCTCAGCAGTATACTTATCCAAATACGCTTGCCTTGCATTAACCCCCAAACGAGCGCACTCATCGGGATTAGCTAACAACCAGTTAACCTTAGCCGCTAAATCCTCGGCATTACCGGGCTCAAACAACAAACCGGTTTTGCCGTCATTAATAATCGTCGCCATACTGCCCAAGTTAGAAGCCAATATCGATAAACCCTGTGCCAGCGCTTCAACCAACACCAAAGGAAAACCCTCATACCATTCGGAGGGCAACATTAAAAACGCCGCTTGTTGCATTAATAAACTAATGTCAACTGGGGATTGCATGCCTAAATGCTCTACAATTGTCTTATTACGAATAAAACACCTTCAGCGCATTTCTGCCAAGTATATTCGTTAATAATAGCGGTTCTCTCTTTTATTAATTCTGGAGTTATTTTAGTTTTAAGTGCCTCAATAATTTGTTGCCCAACTGCATTGGGATTATTTAAAGGTACATAAACAGCTAAATCTTTGCTTATCTCACGTAAAGAAGGAATATCACTACAAATGACAGTCGTGCCATGTGCAAGCGCCTCAGCGGGTGGAAAACCGAAACCTTCTATTAATGAAAGGCAAATGAATAATTCTGCATAAGCGTAATAGGCGTGTAATGTGGCGTCATTGATTCCGGTTATCGTAATTACGCCAGGTTCATTTGAAGCAGATAGCCCACACATAACTAATGGCAATGGGTTAATAACCTGATTTCTATAAGCTGAATAGGCATTTAAAACGCCTTGGGTGTTTTTATGTGGAAACTTAGAGGCCATAGCAAATATATAAGCATCATTTAATGGTCTTGGGCCTGCTTGACAGTGTGGTATGCCATTGTAAACTATAGAAACACCAGACTTGCGGCCTAAACGATTTAATATATCATCGGCAGTGGATTTAGAAATGGCAATCACACTATCAGCAAATTTTGCGCTTGAAGTTATCCATTGGTTAATGAACAATTCTTCTAGCCAACCAAAATAGCCAAGGAAGTGCTCTGCATACCAGAGTGGAATTAAATCGTGAATAACTACAACAGTTTTAGTTTGTGCTGAAAGTAATTTTATCCCTTTTGGAAGAATGCCTTTCGGCGAAAAATAAACATCAGCTTTATATTTTTTTACGATTGTTGCTGCTCGACCGTATATCCATAGGAGTCGTGAAAATTTTCCAGGCGCATTAGTTGATATAATAATTGTGCTGATAGATTTATGTTGATGAGTAAAGTCTGGGCTATTTAAAGCATTACAAATAACTATAATTTCAATATTATCATCTACAAGTTGAAGCATTGCCTCAAGGAGATTTTTTGCATATTTATAAATACCAATGCTTTTTCCTTGGCCTGGGATGAGTTCGTAAGCATCAAAAATAATTCTCAAATTGTCTCCTAAGGTTTGCATTAATATTACAATACATACTTAAATCTAAATAAGTATGTACAAATAGAGATGTGATTAAGCAATTGATCCTTTTACGGCCTCAACCACACCTTGCGCCGCGGCTTCGTAAGTATAAGCTTGTACCTTTACTTGGCTTTCTTTAGAAAACTGTTCCAATAAATCAGGGTTACTTAATAACTCTGTCGTGTGTTTAATCCATTCATCTAACACAAGATCTAATACATAACCATTAACATCATGGCAGACTAGCTCATTAGCCACACCGGCATGTGGTGAAACAATAACCGCGAGTCCAGCGGCACACGCTTCATTAGCGACAACGCCCCAAGGATCCCAAGAGGAAGGAAACAAAAATACTTTTGCTGAGTTATATATAGCGGGTAATTCTGCTTGTTGTAAAAAGCCCGGAAAAGTCGCAATAACTTGTGGTGCTAAACTTTCAGCATAGGCTTTAGCCTCATCTAATAAAGGCCCAGCGCCCAGCATTAAAATAGAAACGGGACTGTTTAAATTCTTGGCAACTCCGGCGGCAATATCCAAAGCAAACAGCGGATTTTTTTCTGAAGAAAAACGCCCAGAAAACATTAAATCGTAAGATTTATCCGAAGTGGTTAAAGCGGTAAAAGCAGCATTATTGGCGCATAAATGCGATTGATAAAATCGATTGGCATTTATACCGTAACTTTGATACAAGCGCAGCGCACCTAAACTGGCCCCGATAAACGTTTTAGAAAAACGATAGACAACACGACGCACAAAACGGTGTAAGCCTGATAATTTAAGCTCAGAATCAACAGTGCCATCCGTCATAGGTATATGCACTTTACCGGTTAATACAGCATAAGAAAAAGCCAGTAAATGTGTGGGATTAAAGCCTGTGGTAATAATCACATCCGGCTTTAGCTGCTTTAAAATACTTAACGCATCAGGGTTGTAATGAATATACCGACCTTTCCAAGTCAGGTAATTAGTTTTAAGAAAGGTATGGGCAAAGCCAGTGTGCTCAATTACCCAATCTCTGTTAGCTTCTTTCTGCGCACAGAAAATCACATGAAAATGAGCATAGCCAAAGTGTTTAGCTAAATGACGGTATATATCCATGCGATAGGGGGCAGGGATATTGGTGATAATGGCTACACGCGGTTTGGACATAATGTTATTAGAAATACTGAAATGATCTATGTATTATTTTGATTATCTTCTTCGGCTAGTATTTCCATTTCAGGATAACCAGTAGAACCCCAGTGTGTTCTGTTAAGTGTTACTGTTTTTAATTCTAAATTGATTATTTTACTTATTGCCGACATATAACTCGCACCTCTAATTAAAAAAGGTGATTTGGCTAGTAAAAATATATTAACGATTGCTTCAATGGCCTTTTCTTCTGGTGAAATGTCAGAAAAATGTCTGCCTCTTGATGCGTCAGAGGGTAAGCCAAGATTGTAAGTGGTAAAAGTTAGATTAGGTAATTGGCTTTTAATATAGGTTTCAAAATCTGCGTCATCAGTAGCTAGAAATACTGATTCAATATTATTTTTTGCTTGATAATCTAACACAGCATTTTTATAAATTTCAAAACTAACTAAAGGCGCTTCTAGTGCTTTGTCGGTACCTCTATAGTGAATAGAAAGATCAAATTGTTGATTAGTAATGTCAGATAAAATCTTATCAATAATATTGGTAATAATTGGCTTGGGTGGGAAGTAAGTCCAAAAAAGTCGGTTAGATTCTTCGAGGGTGATGTGTTCCGCCATATTGAGGTGATAAAAACTCCACAATGTTTGAAGCTGCATAGCTTTCATGTTTGAGAGAGTATTAGTTGCTAAGCACCCAAGGTAATTGCTAATAAAGTCTGAATTATTGTTTTGTGTATATAAACGGTTAGTAGAAATGATGTTTGGGGTTAAATTATTCTGGATTGCATAATGACACATCAAAAGAGCTTCTGTGATTACTGCTCCCATTCCTTTGGGGGATGCAATATTTACAAAGAAGTGTGGCTTATTGTAGTGGTGTCTTAATAGTTGGCTTGGTAACCAAACTAGAGCAATTAGTATGCGTGAAGCTCTTGAGTGTTTCGCTTTTGATAAAGGTTTGAAGAAGGGACCTAGAAGTTTACGTTTGTCAATTTTCATACAATTATATGACTATATTTTTTGATTGTTGAACATTAATGAATAAAAATACCCCATTAAAAACATAAGCCAGATAAGGCTAGTATTAGTTAATAGCGTCGATTCAGTCATATTGTGAGCTAATACGGTAATGATTAAGGCCAATATAAATACATAATTGCTTTTATTTTGTGTGGTCTGTTTTATTAATAGATCAAAAAGTTGTATCAATAAAATGCTGAAGAAAAAGATTGAAACTAATCCTCCTCTTACTAATAGATCTAGATAACCATTATGTAAAGTACCAAAGCCCATATGATACTTTGTTAAAAATGAAACTAAGCTGTCATAACTCCAGCCTAATAGTGGTTTTTCTGCGAAGCCTCTAAATCCCATTTGCCATAATCGTTCTCTCCCAGATAATGATGAGTCTCTTCCAATAGCATAAAAAAAGTATTTCTCAGAGAGATACTCAGGGTGCATCATGTATAAAAATGCGCAAATTGTAAAAAAGCAAAATATCGCAAGCAATATTTTTAGTGCTTTTATGCCACCAGAGGATTTACCCAAATAGGTAAACCAACCTATACCAAATATAAGTGCGATTGAAAGTAATAGTGAGGTCATACTATTAGCTTTATATAAACAATATAAATTAGCCGTTAAAGTAACAATTGCTAAAAACTTTATAAATTTTGTTTGTTTAGTGTAAAAATAGCTACTTAAGGTAACCCAAGAAGTAAATAGACAAATGCTTCCAAGAGAATTCGGATGTGTAGTTAATCCCTTCCATCGACCAATTAAACTGGTATCATATTTATTTGCAGAAGTCATTAGGCCAATTGAAGGAAAAAATAATGACACAATGATCGTTGCGGTTATGTAAATGAATAGAGCTATCAGCAAGTATTTAAAAAACTTTTCCTTATCTTTAATTAAAACTAAAGACATACAGAGTGTTATAAATGTTATACCTGTATTGTGGATTACAGATAAAATTACTTTTATGGGCATACTCGACCAAAACGCAGATATAAGCATTAAAAAAAACAATATATTTAAAGGTAAAGATTTTTTTAATGTTTCAGAAATTACGCCAGGTTGTTTTATCAGCAGTATAAAAGCACTAAAGTAAGATAGGCTTAGCATTATTTGCTGGAGTAAACTACTATTTTGTTGTGTTGGACTTGCATTTTCTGCTTGAAAAAATGGTGTGCTTATTAACGTAAAAAAAATGAAAAAGGGCAGTAAGTAGAGTGCGCCGATTGTGGTTGATTTTGTAGAATTCATAGTGTGTTAATAAAAGTTAT
>CAJADF010000112.1 GCA_903938485.1 uncultured Methylococcaceae bacterium | reverse complement strand
GGTGGTTTTTTACCACTAATTACTCTAGCTCAGTTTGTAGCAAAAGTTTCTGGAGGAGAATTTTGGGTTTATATCCTAAAAAAACACACCTTAACATTAAAAGATATATATACGTTGATAAGTCTAGCTACTAAAAAAAAATATGACAGCTAATGATAAAACACAAATTGCTAAATTAATTTACTCTCTCATGTACCCAAAAAGATATTGATAAAGTAATGTTTTTATATACAAAAGATGAAGATATATCAGTTTTCAGGACAGGTTCAGATGAATATCGAAGAATAAAGTCAATTCTATACTGTAATTTTAACTTGTTTTCTTATAAACCTGATTTAACAATATCCTCTAATTCATCTTTAATAATTTGATTAGTGGTGCCATCACAAATTATTAGCCAGTTTTTTTCTTTAGAGTTTATTTCATATTGATAATGAAAGTTATTGTTATCATTATATATATTGAATGAAAAAACTTGACCAGGATGGGACTTTAAGACTGATTTTAAACACACTTCTTCAGGTGATTTATCTTTAGCTAAGGCATAAAGATCAACAGCGGTGTTATCAGCAAATAAATTTATAACGGGGGCTATTAATAGGGCAATACCCATAATTAGTCTAGTCGTATTTGATAATTTCATTTGTTAATGCCCTTTTAAAAGTATTATTGAGCAATTATTTATAATTGCAGTCTTTATGGAATATTATAAAAGGCGATACCTAGCATCAAATAGATACCAATCAATTTAGGCCCTGAAACCCAACTTACCGCCCCCAAATGTAAGATATGATTAATCGCGGCTACTGATAATATTATGGCAATTACTTCAAACTTAGAAAACAGTAAATCCATATTCTGGCCTATTGCCAACCCCATGAATACCAATAAAGGCGCAACTAACAAACCGATTTGAGTACTTGATCCCAAGGTTAAGGCGAGTGAAATATCAAATTTATTTTGACGTGAAAATCGCACCGTATTTATTAATTCAGAAACCATACCGATGGGCGCTAATAAAAACACACCTGCAAAAATAGGGGTCAAACCCAACACATTAGCGGTTGGCCCTATAGCATCCGTCATAATTTCACTCATAAAAGCTAAACCTATACCCGCGACTATTAACGCTATAACAGGTCTAAAATTAACTCGACTTTGTACGTCATGTTGAAACGTGTTGTTTATTTCAAGGTGATCAGTTGCCTTACTATTAGAAAAGGTAAACACAACACTACTCATATAAATCAAAAGTAGAATAATAGATATGTTTAAACTGATTTCTATATCCGATTCCACACTATGCTCAAATACAGCAGGAATAATCAATCCAAAGGTCGTTAATAGCAACAAACTACTATAAATATGTGTAACACCGCGATCAAAATGTAATTGGGTTTTGTTTTTTACTCCACCTACAAATATTGACAAGCCCAGACCGAATAGCAGATTACCAATAATTGCACCCGTAATTGATGCCTTTACCATCTCAATTAAGCCATGTTGCAAAGCGAAAAAACCGATAATTAAATCGGGTACAGTACCCATTGTAGAGTTAAGCAAACCACCTTTTGCAGCACCTAGAGAATGGCTCATTTCTTCGGTTGCATCACCCATTAAATTAGCAAGTGGAATAATAGCTAAAGCAGAAATAATAAAAACGATAAGATCATTGACATGCAAATAATCCAATCCAATCCCCAACGGAACACAAATAAATAACCATTTAAAACCCATCATATCTCCAAATTAAGCTCTAATGATTCTTAATCGGAGCAAAATAAAATAAATAAAACTCACTAAAATAAAACCTATATACGGCCCAATATCTAAATCATCGATTAGTTGTGCAGCCACACCCGTATAGAGAGGGTTAACCGAAAATAAAGAAATAGATATCACCGATACTATCAACATAATATAAAAACCTCCAGTCACCCCTTTAGGGGTAACCCTAGAATGTTTACCATACGTAAACCAATGCACTAATACTATTGCGGCCCATGGTGTAACCCAATGCGCAAATAAAAATAGAAAATCTTCAAAAAACGTCACGAAAGATTCGCTTGCAAACAGACTTATAATATAACCAATAAAAGCACCAAAAATTGCAGAGGTAGGACGTGAGAACTTAAACCCAAAAGAAATTAAGGTGTAGGCGGCAGAATTATCATTCAACGCATTGGCAGGAATTGCTGTAAACCAAACTAACAGTAAAACTAAAGGTGCAAAATGCCCAGACAATGCTTTTAAAGCCAACATAACGCCTTCTGGAGATTGTTTAGCCACAGCAGATGCAGTCATATAACCAAAAAAAGCCAATAGAACTAACGACAAAAACAATGCCATAAAGGTAACTAAAAATACTATTTTACTAGGTGTTGCATTGGGTAAGTACCTTGTATAATCCGCAGTACAAGTGGCCCATCCCAAGTTATAAGCAACTAATAAAATAAATGCCGACACTAAATGAGTAGAGCCTGTAGGTGTTTCTAGGGCTGTTGGCAAACCCACTTTATTCATAGCAACAAAACCAATAATCATAAAAAATACGGCTAATAAACTCCCGGTGTACTTCGCGGTATTTTGTATCAAATGATGACCATACACGCCTATGACCAGTTGTAATATGACCAAAATAGCTAAAGCGCCCCACATAGGTATGTTAATGTTGTAATCGGCAAATAGCACTATAAATGCAGTAGCCGATATAACATTATTAATTACATCCCAGCCAATTGCATTGACCCAATTGAGTAAAGCCGGTAATTTTTTTCCTGCAGCTCCCAAAGCAAAGCGACTCGCTTCAATTTGAGACAATCCTGTTTTAGGTCCAATAACGCTAGTTAATGCCGGTAATGCACTGCCCACCAAACTACCCATTAAAATAACAAACATAGCATCTGCAAAATCCAGCTTCATACCAGCAACCAATACACCTATCAACCAGGTTGCAATTCCGGTATTACCTCCTAGGAACACCCAAAAAGGTTTATTTATGGCCAAGGTTTGTTTACTTTCATGGACACCATCGCTTATTAGCGAGTGATGTGTTTTTTCCATGGGGATATTTATTTTCTTTAAAACCATTTACCTAAAACCAATGAAATACGAGCAAATTACAAATTATATTTAAATTGCATTAATACTAATTATCTATTATTTTACTAGGTTATAGCCTTTCATAAAACATCTCTACCCCTGTAAAAGTTTTTATACCCTTCACTTTAGGTAACACATGAGTTTTATTGATAACCTCCAGATCAAAAGCAAATTAATATTTAGTTTTTCTATCATCATATTATTATCAG
>CAJADF010000111.1 GCA_903938485.1 uncultured Methylococcaceae bacterium | reverse complement strand
GTGTTACGCCGTGCAGGTCATACAGAAGCGGGCTGTGATTTAGCTAAATTAGCCGGCGTTGATCCTTCTGCAGTGATTGTAGAAATTCTTAATGAAGATGGCTCAATGGCCAGACGTCCCGATTTAGAAGTGTTTGCTAAAGAACACAATTTAAAGATGGGGACGATAGCGGATTTAATACATTATCGTATTCAAAATGAAAATACTTTAGAGCGCATTAGTGAATGTTTGCTTCCAACGGAGTTTGGAGAGTTTCGTTTATATGCTTATCAAGATAAAAACGATAATAACCTGCATCTTGCCTTAGTGATGGGCGATGTTTCAGCAGATGAGCCCGTGTTAGTTAGAGTGCATGCGCGTAATTTATTAGATGATGTATTCTCATCTCATCGAAATGAAGGTAGTGTATCTATTAGAACTGCCATGCAAAAAATTGCTGAAGAAGGCAGAGGCGTCTTGGTTGTTATTAGACAATCTGAAGATAATAAATCTTTAGCAGAACTTATCCATAGTTATCAATTAGAAGATAATGGGTTTTCAGCTGCACTAAATAAGGCAGACGCGGCGGATTGGCGTATGACAGGGACAGGGTCAAGAATATTATTAGATTTAGGCGTGCATAAACTTAAAGTTTTAGGCACGCAAAAGAAATATATAGGTTTATCAGGTTTTGATCTTGAAGTTTCAGAACATGTGGGTTAGTCCAAAGTTTAGCAAGATTAATCAGTAAGAATTTTTGTCAATAAAGAAGAGAAAGAGTATGTCAGCGATAAAAACATTTGAAGGTAATTTATTAGTCAACGGTGGTAAATTTTGTATTGTGGCCTCGCGTTTCAATAGTTTTATTGTTGAGCAATTAGAAGCAGGTGCAATTGACGCTTTAGTAAGACATGGTGCCAATAAAGCTGACATTAGTTTAGTAAAAGCGCCAGGTGCATTTGAATTACCTGTGGTAGTGCAACGCGTTGCAGCGACTAAAAAGTATGATGCCATTATTGCTTTAGGCGCTGTTATTAGAGGCGGTACTCCACATTTTGAATATGTTGCCGGTGAATGTGTTAAAGGTATTGCAACCGTCTCTTTACAATACAATATTCCAGTGAGTTTTGGCGTATTAACGGTAGATTCTATTGAACAAGCGATTGAACGAGCGGGTACTAAAGCCGGTAATAAAGGTGCAGAAGCAGCTTTATCAGTGATTGAGATGGTGAGTTTGTTTAATAATTTGGAAGCCTAATGAGTCAAGCACGTACCAATGCCCGTAAAGCTGGTGTTCAGGCTTTATATCAATGGCAAATGACCGGGCAAAGTCTAGTAGAAATTGAGCGGCAGTTTAATGAAGAAGAGCGTCTTAAAGACGCCCAAAAGAGTTATTTTGTCGAGATTTTTCATGGTGTCCCCAAAAATCTTGAAGTGATCGATGCAGCGTTAAGTGAGTTTGTGGATCGTCCGGTTGATCAAATTGATCCGGTTGAGCGCGCTATATTAAGAATAGGCGCGTATGAACTGCTTAATCGTTTAGATATGCCGTTTAAAGTTGTTTTAAATGAAGCCATTAACCTAGCAAAATGTTTTGGTGCAGATGGAAGTCATAAATATGTGAATGGTATTTTAGATAAATTGGCTCTGCAAAGACGTCAAGTTGAAGTTGCTCTAAAAGCTAAAGTTACTGCTAACGTTGCAAAAAACTCTGGTAATACTGGTAGTTTATAATTACCTAGATCTTGCTAACTATCTAAATCATGCCAATTACTGAGTTTTCTCTTATTCAACAGTATTTTGCAAGACAAAAATATAAGAGTCGTACGACGTGCTTAGGTATTGGAGATGATTGCGCTTTGCTGTCGTTACCCGAAGGTTATCAATTAGCGGTAACTACTGATACTATGGTGGAAGGCGTCCATTTTTTTGCGGGTACTAATCCAGAGCAATTAGGTCACAAATTATTAGCTGTTAATTTAAGTGATCTCGCCAGTATGGGGGCAAGACCAGTATCGGTTACTTTAGCATTAACTTTACCCACGGTTAATGCCGAGTGGTTAGCTGCATTTTCTAAAGGTTTCTTAACTCTCGCTGAACAACACAATGTTGACTTAATTGGTGGAGACACCACGGCTGGCCCTTTAACATTAACGGTTCAAGCTTTGGGTTTAGTGCCCGAACATAAAGCTTTGCTGCGTTCAGGCGCTAAAGCCGGTGATTTAATTTATATGACTGGAGATTTGGGTGATGCAGGCTTAGGTTTAAAGATAATTCTAGGCTACCTATGTAAACAACCTGATGATGCTTTAAACCGCTTTAATAGACCAGATCCACAGATAGACGCGGGTTTAAGCTTAATTGATGTTGCCAGTGCATGTATTGATATTTCAGATGGTTTAGCAGCTGATTTAGGCCATATACTTGAACATAGTCAAGTGGGTGCTTGTATAGATTGGGAGTGTTTACCATTATCTGACTCAGTCCAAAACTATATCGATGAGACGGGTGATTGGAATATGCCGCTAACAGCAGGTGATGATTATCAATTATGTTTTACTGTAAGTCCTGATAAAGTTGAACAATTGAAAGGTAAGTTTACCCAAATTGGTATTATAGAATCCACACCAGGCTTGCGTTTACGCAAATCTGGCAATGTCCAAGCATTGATGAGTAAAGGATATGAGCATTTTTATAAATAGTTTTTATGGCGCCAATAAACTTACGCCTAAGCAAATACTGTCTGATCCCATATTATTTTTAGCTTTTGGTTTTGGTTCGGGCTTAGCAAAAAAAGCCCCTGGAACAATGGGAACAATTGCCGCCATTCCCGTCTATTTGTTATTCGTGCAAGCTGATTTTATTACTTATAGTGTATTTACTGCCATCGCTAGTATTACAGGTATTTGGATTTGCGGTATTGCGGCTAATAAATTAGCTGAGCATGATTTCGGCGGAATTGTTTGGGATGAGATAGCAGGTTATCTAATTACCATGTGGCTTGTGCCTTGTACTTGGCAAACGGTGCTAGCAGGCTTTGTATTGTTCAGAATCTTCGATATATTAAAACCTTGGCCGATTAAATGGTTAGACCGTCATGTAAAAGGTGGCATTGGTATTATGCTAGATGATGTATTGGCTGCTGTATTTGCAGGGGGGGGGGTGTTCATGATGTTTAACTATCAATGGATAAGTTAATTGCACTATTTAAATCATTGTATGTTAGGATTTATAGCACTTATTAGAATAACAAACTTATTTAGAAGTGTTTAATTTTCTGATCATGTTATAACTTTAGAGGGTTATGGCGGCTTATTTTCCGCGTTATTTTGCAAGTTTTTATTAAAATTCAATCGGAGTTACATGCTTTCAATGCAAAATTCTCCATACATTTCATCAGCCTATACCTTAATAGAATTATTAATTAGCTTAATAATTGTTGCTATATTACTAAGCTTAGTCATTCCTAGTTTTAGCACATTTATTTCCAGTAATCGATTGACCAGTTATGCAAATCAATGGATAACGACGCTTAATTATGCGCGTAGTGAAGCAATTAAAAGAAATCAGCAAGTTGTAGTAAGAAAACTATCACTTAATTGGGAGCAGGGCTGGCAAGTATTTGTCGATATTGATCGTTCTATTGCTGCTAGACAAAATGTGCTTGATAGTAATGATATTTTGCTAAGAGTTTATGCGAGTTTGCCATTGGATTTTACCTTAAGAGGTAATCAAAATTTCACTAACTTTATTCGTTATAAACCTAATGGTGCAAGCAGCAGTTTTGGTAGTTTTGTAATCTGTGATAATCAAGATGGAAACAATATTCCTGAGCCATATACGGCTAAATTAATGACAGTTAATGCCGCCGGGAGAGTGCACTTGGGTATTGATGCAAATAAAAATGGGATTCCAGAAAGAGATGATGGAAGTGAAATTGTTTCTTGTACGGTCTCTCCTTTTTAACAGCTGGAATTAATGAAGGGCTTTAGTTTAATAGAGGTATTAATAGCATTAATCATTATGGCTATTGCTAGTGTTGGTTTAGGTCAACTTGAATTGCTGAGTTTAAAAAATAATCAAAGTAGTTCTATTCGGAGTCAAGCTAACCTTATATCCTCTGATATGATTGATAAAATGCGTCTTAATTCATCAGTAGCCAATTTGTATTTAAGCACCATAGTGTCATCTGAAGCGGGGGCTGATGAATTATTATGTAACCAATGTCAAAGTCTTAGTTTGTCTTGTATTGCTGTCCAATTGGTTGTTTTGGACATGTGTGTATGGCAAGCTCGGTTATCAAAATTAGGCTCTGGGGCAGTAGCGGTAATATCAAAGAATAATACTGTGTATTCAATAAATATATCTTGGGATGAATCAGTTGCTAATGTGGGTACTATAAATAATATTAGTAATCCAAGAGCTCAATTGTTACTGTCATTCATACTTTAATGCCTATGTTAGCCAATAAATATCTATTAGCGTCAAAAGGAATATCTTTAATAGAAATAGTTATCTCATTGTTAATAAGTAGTTTGTTGGTAGCCGCTATGATTGCGGTATTTATCAATATAAAGCAGACGTATCGGGTACAAGATAATATATCCAGAATCCAAGATAGTGGCAGTTTAGCCTTAGAGTTTATGGGAAGAGATATTAGAATGCTGGGTTATTGGGGGTGTTTGAAAGCTAATACGGGTGATTTATATGGAGATAATAATCAATTAATTATCAAAGCAGCCTATGAGGTGGTCACTCCGATTACTAATTGTGGTGCTACCGTTAATAAATCAGCTGGTTATTACCTTGATAAGACTTCTACTGTTGTTTATACCCTTGTTAATAATGTATTAAGAAGAAACACCAACAATCTTAATAATGACATAGTAGAAGGGGTGGAGGCTATGATTTTTTCATATGGTGTTGATACCGATGCTGATAATAGTCCTAATGTTTACCTTTCTTCCGGTTTGGTTGAAGATTTTGAGAAAGTAGTCAGTATAAAAGTTCAGTTGTTACTCAGTAGTATGGAAGACAATTTGTTATTTAATAGCACTGCTTTTACCTTTAATGGTCTTACCAAAACGGATAAGCGAATAAGGCGAATATATGCCGTTACTTATATGCTTAGAAATAGACATATTTAAGTAATAATGATTATTTTATTAAGGCAAAATGGTTTAATTTTGATTGTTAGTCTTATATTTCTCATATTGCTGACTTTATTAACATTAACGGCAATAGAAACCAGTACCTTAGAAGTGAAAATGCGCACTAATGATCAGAGTCGAAATATTGCATTTCAAGCGGCAGAATCAGCTCTAAGAGAAGCAGAGCACTTTATCATCAGTTCAGATACTGTATTTAATCCAGTACTCATAACATCTGGACCGTTTCAAGGTTCTGATTGTATAGCAGGATTATGTCCTTATACAAGTTCGCCTTTGTGCTTAGCCATCGATTTTAATTGGCTAACTAAAGGTCGAGTAGTCAACGCTATATTACAAAACAGTGTCCAAGCGCCAAGATATGTTATTGAGTTGTTAAGTCACGCACCTAGTAGTGATGGTAAAAGTACTGATTTCATATTTAGAATCACTGCAAGGGCATGGGGTATGGATATTAATACAGTGGTGCAATTACAAAGTTACTTTAGTTTAAAGGCTCTTAACAAAAAACGTATCGCTTGGCATGAAATTGTTAATTAAAGCCTTTAGTTTTATAGAAGTTATTTTTACGCTATCAATAGTCGCTATTTTAGTGGCAGTTTCATACCCATCTTTCAATTACATCTTGTTGAAAGCAAGGCGCGTAGATGCGCAGTGTAGCCTTATGGCTTTTGCTAACGCAATGGAGAGACACTATATTCAAAATAATAGTTATTTAGGTGCAGGTGTTTTGGGTGCTAATACAGGATGTCCTGGTGTCTTTTCAAGTAAAGTACCCTTGGGAGGAGGGAGCGCGGACTATGAATTAATCATCAGCACCTCGACATTTAATACATACACATTAATGGCAACACCTATAGGTAAACAAGTGTTAGATAAATGTGGCTCATTAACATTAAATGAATTAGGTGTTAAGGGCATAACTAATTCAGGCATTGGCGTTGTGGTTAAGGATTGTTGGTAGTTTTGATTTATTTGACATGTATATCTGATGTGCATTACATTTCTGTATTATTAATGGATTATTAGCATAAGGTCTTATGGCTTATTTAATTGAGTGGGTTGATCAGGTAGAAGACTCTTTTGGACCTGAAGTATGTGTTAAAATGAATACACCGGCAGGCTTACTTTATCAGCATTGGCGAGGTGATGTGATTTGTTCAACTACTTGGTTTGTTAACTCAAATATTCATGATTTTTCCAATCAAACTAGTCTTGAATTAAAACTCGATAGTTCATCCATAGATGTAATTCCAGTAAAACTGTTAAAAAAAGGGTCTTTATTTCAGCAAAAAGTCTGGGCTGAATTGCTTATTATTCCTAGTGGCAAAACGCTCACTTATTCTGAGATTGCTGTAAAGTTATCTTCTTCACCTAGAGCGGTTGGTAACGCATGTCGTGCTAATCCTTATCCTTTTTTAATTCCTTGTCATCGTGTGGTCGCGGTTTCTAGTTTGGGTGGTTATAGTGGTCAAACAGTAGGCCCATTAATGGTAATTAAAGAAACTCTTTTATCACATGAGTTAATGAATCAAGCATGACAGCAAGTGCGTTAATAGAACAATTTTTAGATGCTGTATGGGTGGAGCAAGGTTTAAGTGATAATACTTTATCGGCATACAGTAGTGATTTAAGAATCTATGCCGATTGGTTAGCCGATAAAGATATGTTGTCAGTTGATAGGGGGGATATATCAGGTTTTTTAGCCAATCGTTATCAAGATGGCATTGGAAGTCGTTCTGCTGCTCGTATTTTATCGAGTTTACGTCGCTTTTATGGTTATTATATCCGTGAAAATCAAATTACTATTGACCCT